>NZ_CP132543.1:2526746-2840924 GCF_030845195.1 Sanyastnella coralliicola | reverse complement strand
CGCATGTCGAGGTGGTTGGTAGGCTCATCAAGTATGAGCAAGTTTGATGGCTTTAAAAGGAGCTTACAGAGAGCGAGGCGCGCTTTCTCACCTCCAGATAAGACCTTCACCTTCTTGTCAATGTCTTCACCCGAGAAGAGGAATGCTCCAAGTATTGAACGCAATTGCTTGCGAATCTCACCTTGCGCTTCGTCATCTAGAGTTTGGAATACTGTCTTGTTGCCGTCGAGTTCTTCCGTTTGGTTCTGGGCGTAGTAACCAATCTCAACATTATGGCCGAGTTCAAAGTCACCATCATGCGGCTCTGTACCCATGATGATTCTGGTCAGGGTAGATTTACCTGCACCATTCTTTCCAACCAAGGCCACTTTTTCTTGGCGGGCCATAATCAGATTCACATCATGAAATACATGGAGGTCACCATAGTTCTTTACGAGGCTATCAGCTTTCACAACCACTTTACCTGAGCGAGGGGCAGGAGGGAAGGAGAACTTCATGACAATGTTCTCCATTGAGTCTACTTCAATGCGCTCGAGTTTGTCCAGCTTTCGGATCAAGGTCTGAGCAAAAGCCGCCTTGTTCTTCTTTGCACGGAATTTCTCAATGTTGCGCTTGGTATCTTCTATATACTTCTGCTGATTCTTTTGTGCCTGCGTTTGGCGTTCAATCTCATCTGCTCGCCACTCCATGTACTTCGAGTAGTTCGCCTTGAAGTCATAGATACGTGTTGACGTCACTTCTAACGTACGCTTCGTCAGCGCGTCAAGAAATGCTTTGTCGTGTGAGATGAGTACAATCGCTCCTGAATATGTTTTCAAGAAACCTTCAAGCCACTCAATCGATTCGATATCTAGGTGGTTGGTAGGCTCATCGAGAAGTAGGAGATCTGGGTTCTGAAGAAGCAACTTAGCCAGCTCCACACGCATTTTCCATCCACCGCTAAACTCTGACATGGTTCTGTCCATGTCTTCAGGGTTGAACCCGAGTCCTTGGAGCACGCGTTGCGCCTTTTCTTCAATATTGACACCTCCCATTACCGCAAGGCGATCATTCAACTCGCTGAGTTCATCAATCAATTGATGGTATTCAGGAGACTCGTAGTCGCTTCGTTCGGTGATCTGAGCTGTGATCTCTTCTATTCGGCCTTCAATTTTTTGCACTTCGCTGAACGCGGAAGCGGCTTCTTCGCGAATGGTGTTTTGTTCGTTGTGCGTCATTTCCTGTTCAAGGAAACCGATAGTCGCACCTTTAGGCATGGTAACCGACCCTGAGGTAGGGTTGACTTGCTTCGCGATGACACGTAGAAGGGTGGTTTTCCCAGCTCCGTTTCGGCCGGTGAGGCCCACACATTCACGATCACTGATGAACAAGGATAGATCTGAGAAGATCTGTCGTTGTCCGAATGATAAATTGAGGTTTCCGATCGTGAGCATAGGCGTAAAAAAGAAGCGCCCACCGAGGTGAGCGCTTCAAAGATATTAAGTCGTTTTTAGTAGTGCCACAAATCGTGTTCTACTTCAAATAGTTCTTCTTTGATACGTTCTGATTCTAGAAGTGCATCAATGTTACGAGCGTACGCTGAAATCGAACGATCATATACGTTTGATTCCTTAACTACGTAGCTTGAGAACATACGCTTCTGGAATAGATCTTCAAATGTTCGACGCTGCGAGTCATTGTTGAAGTTGTATACATCTGCGTTAGCGAAAACGTAACGACACTCAGGGAAGTACAACCAGAACAATGGCTTGTAACCACGCTTTTCACCTTGATCATCAAAATCTTCCATCATAGGACAGATACCGATGATACGAACGAAACGCTCTGAACGCTGCTTGTCAAAGAGCCAATCCTCTTTGATCTCGTACATCGTTACATCTTCCGAGCGAACTTCATCTTCCACCTCTACAGGGATACGATCTCCAGTGTCAGGATCCTCAGTGTACTGAGTGATCACCGGACGTAGGAGAGAATCAATCTCTGTTTGAGTCATTGGGTAATGGAACTCGTCGTCATCTACAGTTGGCCCGAGGCTGTATGCCGTCAATGAACCATCTACCAAAAGAGCGTGCTTGATCACGTCAAACAATGACTTACGATCTTCAATCTCCTCGATAGGGTAGTAGAATGGGTGATTCATTTTCTGGCGCATATCCATACGCTGCCAGATACGCTTAGCGAACATCACATCAGCCTCGCGAAGGTGTGGATACGGGATCACACGTTTCGTGGCATTGTGTTCTTTGACGTAGGCACCGTCAAGAACGTTCTGCACCTGCGCATCTGCTGTTGAGCAGAAAATGAGCAGTAGAGCAGCAAGAATCGGAACTACCTTTTTCATGCTTGCTTGTTTTTATTAAGTGACTTTAAGGCTGATGTTAGCCACTTGGCGAGTGGAACCATCAGGCATTTTTACTTTAATCTTCTCAACGTAAACCTTCTGTCCTTTCTTCACTTTTTCCATGTTGGCCTTCATGTCAGAAGTTACACGGTTGTTATTCGAGCTTTTCTCGATAACCTGTCCGTCACGGATGAATACCATGCTGAATCCAGTCACAGTTACCGTTACGTCAAAGTCGAAGTTTTCCATCTCAGCACGTACACCGGCAGCGATACGCATATCACCACGTGGTACTGTGTTGTCAGAAGGCTTCTTACCAGCAAATACTGGTACTGGATCAGGAATACGCTTCACACGGAATTCCTTCTCACCGATGCGTTGTGTTGAACCGTCAGGCATCTTTGCAGATACCGCGATCTTACAGTCTTTACCTTTACCAGGCTTCACAACCCATCCGTTTCCATCTTTTGTTAGCTGGTGTCCTCCAGTGATATTCACTTGAAGGTCTTCTTGAGCTACACCAGGAACAGAGATTTCAACCGGGTTAGGAAGTCCACGGTAGAATACGTTCATCTTCGTTGGCGAAACAACCAATGCTGGTTCAGCAACTTTGAAAGGTGGTACGTATACGTTGAACTCCTCTGTTCCGAGTGGTCCTTCGTAACGAATCAATCCTTTGTAAGATGCATCACCCAATGGCATACCATTCGTAGCGATTTTCAATTCTCCAAGACCTTCAGGGCTGATATCAAGCTTCATCTCTGGAGTTACATCTTCCAAACGTGATGAATCTTGCATGTCCCAACGTTCAGGGTTCATGAAAATTTCTGGTGGGTTTGTTCCATCGTATGCAGCAAGTAGTACTTCTGCACGGAAGGTATCTCCGCGAAGGATGTAGTTCGAAGCAGGGATCACGAATGGTTTCAGGTTCGTGAACTTGTACGACTTACCTTCAATACCAGAAAGCATAGCAGCGAGTACGTCAGCTTTCGCGTTCTGTACGTCAACTTCAAGCTTAGTCATCAACGGAAGGATCGCAGCAAGTGGGTTGTGGAAGAAGTTCTTCGTTTCCCATTCTACCGCTAGTCCGTGATCTTCACCACCTTCGAAAGTAAAGGTAGTTTCCAAGCTATTTTGGATGCTTTCAGGAACAGTCCAAGTATTTCCAGTCACCTCTTTTACAGAGATTGACGTCAAGAAATCTTTGTATTCAATCAACTTCAGCTTTAACTCGTTCGCAGACCAGTTGTCTGTCTTCGGAGCTTGTGGATTTGAACCTACAAGAAGCGCAGTGTTCTCTTGGTTCTCATCTGCCTTAGTGATGTACTTATCTCCTTCTTCGTTAACGTCGCTTGCCTTTACAGCACGACCATCGACCATGAAGTTCTGGTAGTTCTCACCATACTTCAACGCGTTATCTCCATGCGAAACACTGATGGTACGAGCCTTCAGTTCTTCGATGTACTTAACTAGCTCGTCAGCACGTTCAGCAACTTCAGTTGCCTTGTTGTAGAAAGGGATTGTTTTTTCAGGGTTCGATGCTTTTTTATTCTCGAACTCTCCCATAGTAGAAGCGTTCTTAGCATCAAGCGTAGCCTCTGTCTTCGCCAGACTGCTATCTACAAGTGTAAATGCGTCTAGGATTTCTTTGGATACGTTAAGGGCGAGAAGAGCTGTCAATACGAGATACATCATCCCGATCATCTTCTGCCTTGGGGTTTCTTTTCCTCCTGCCATTTTACTCGGTTATTATAGGTTGAATAAAAAGGAGGAATTAAGCCTTGTTACCACCACCCATTGCATTCAGCATGTTGCTGTATACAGTGTTAAGTGACTCAAGGTTCTTAGCAAGATCAGAGATATTGTCTTTGTACTTGCGAGTATCTTCGATAGAATCGCTGAGGTTCTCAACAAGTTCTGCCATACCGCTGTACAACTGACGAGACTTCTCTAGCTCTTGAAGCTGAAGTTCGTACATGTTGTTTAGTGACGATAGGTTTTCGCTCATCTTCTGTAGGTGTTCACCTGCAGCAGCTCCGTAGCTCTGTCCTTCCTTAAGACCTGTCAATGACTCAGAAGCCTCTTGGTAAGTAGATGCTAGTTCGTTCACTTTATCAGATGCTCCACGAAGTGAGTTAGAGTACTCTTGTGTAGCAACGGCTGCGTCAGACATGTCAGAAAGTTGACCTGCTTGAGTGCTCAAGCTGCGCATTCCGTCTCCTAGGCTAGCGATCAATTCAGGTTCGATCTTCGCTTCTGCTAGCATTCCGTCAAGCTGCTCAGTAAGTGATCCACCAACACTGTGGTCTCCACCTTCGCGCTGCTCTCCTGTTGCTAGTTCTGGGTATACTAGTGACCAATCTGGTTCTTCGTGTGGCGGCTCGAATGCCGACAGGAAGAAAATGATCGCCTCAGTCAATAGACCAATGATAAGCAACAAAGATGCGAATGGCCAGTGCTGGATCTTAAAGAGTGCTCCAATAATTACAACTCCTGCTCCAATACCGTATACTTTCGCCATTAGCAGCTTCCACTTCTTACTTCCAGGTTTCATTTTTTTCTCTTGCTTTTAGGTTTGAATAATAGGATGAATAAGGCTCCGAAAAGTCTCTATTTGGTTTCAAAAAGATGTTTCTTCTTAATTAAAATCTTCTGGGTCTACGTTCTTACCACGTCCGAGGTAAGACATCACACAACGGAAACCGATGTATGACTTCGCAGTGTCAGAATACTCGAATGAGCGTGTACCTGTCTGACAGTAGTAACCGATATCTTTCCAGCTACCTCCACGAATAACCTTACGCTTCAAAGAAGGTGGGTCATCCACTTTTGCATGGTACTGGTATTCCGGACTCATGTCGTGCGTGAAGTCATAAACAGACTCATCGTACGCAGTGTTAGTCCACTCAGCTACGTTTCCAGCCATTTGGAATAGACCGTAGTCATTCGGGCTGTATGATTCGATCGGTACAGTGTGACATCCAGCATCTTCCACGTAGTCACCGCGCATTGGCTTAAAGTTAGCCAGCGGACAACCTTGAATGTTACGGATGTATGGACCACCCCATGGGTACGGACTCAATTCAAGTCCACCACGAGAAGCGTATTCCCACTCTGCTTCTGAAGGCATGCGGAATCGTTGAACAAAGCTTTCGCCTGTCTTCTGCTTCCACTCATTCAGAATCTGAGTACGCCAAGCGTTGAACGCTTTCGCCTGTCCCCAAGTCACACCAACAACTGGATAGTCGTCGTATGCTGGGTGCCAGAAGTAGGTCTCAGTAAGCGGCTCATTAAAGCCGTATGTGAAGTCGTGTACCCATACCAAAGTATCAGGGTAAACGTTGATTACCTCTTCAATGATGAATTGAGAACGGTCAGAGTGCCCACGTACAGAGTGAAGTTGGTTCAAAGAGTTCACTTCACCATACTCTTCATCTTTACCTTCTTTACGAGCAGCTCCTTCCAGGTCGATCCACCAGTAACGGTATTGAAGTTTACGAGTATCAATCTGCCATCTGTTATAGAAACGGTCAGACCCTTGTAGGTAGAATTCGTCATAGATAAGATCGAAGATGTCTTCGTCTTCCATGTCAATTTCTTCTTCCCAGTTCAAGACATACCCCTTATCGATAAAACGATCGAGTTCTCGTCCAAATTCATCTTCTGCGTAGAAGTACAATTCGTTGTCATTCTGAGCCAATGCGTCACGCATCAGTGAGTCACGAACGTAGTATACGAACTGACGGTACTCATTATTTGAGATCTCGTGGATGTCGATGTAGAAGGCCGGTACAGTTACCGTCTTCGATTTCGTGTTGAGTGCATAAGGTACATCTTGATCACTAGGACCCATTGTGTATGAGCCATAGTGGATGTAGTTCATCCCATAAGGATTGACTTGCACCCAATCTTCGCGCGGATAAACCCCAACCAGCTCACCCCTTGGACCAGGGTAGCAACCGGCGAGACCGATCAGCAACAATAGCGGATAAAACGACTTTTTCATGATTTCCTTGTTTTACAACAGCTTACAGTTCCGTTGTAGAAATAGCAGGTTTACTCCGTCAGGTTACGTTATATTAACTTCGTTTGTTTCAATTTATTTCCCCAAAAAGCGTGGGTTCGAGTGAATATTTCTCAAAGGCTTCTTGGTAATGAACCAACAGTAGCCTAGGAAAATCTCATGCGAACCGCTACTAAAGTTACTAATTTCTGAGGTAGTAACATCATAGCTGTAACCCAGCTTGAAACATTGTGTCTTCTCTGTACGACCGTCTGAATCACCCATACAGTACTCTACACCTACCATAGGAGCGATCGCATCGCCAGGACGGTAAGAGATACCAGCGTATAGAAGGTCTGCCCATAGAACGTTGGCATTTACGTCTAGAGCCCATTTGTTGAAGTCAGACTTCACCAAAAGGTTTGTTCTAAGGTCGATATCAGTTGCAATATCATTGAAGTTGTATCCACCCATAGTGTAGAAGTGGCTCTTCAACTGAATGCTCAATTGATCAAGATCGCTTTGCGTCAAGTGTGTAGCAGAGATACCGAAGTAGTATTCATTCGGCTTCCAGTAATAAACACCAAGGTTCAAATCGAACCCGTTGTCATTACGTACATCACTATTGATCGCAGCATCGCTACCGATTGATTCAACACCGTCTGGTGGAAGCCAATCGTTACCTAGCTCTTTTCCGTAGTAACCTAAACCTAGACCTAAGCTCAAGTTTCCGGATCCAACATTATTAAGGTGGTAAGCACCCGATGCACGGAAGATTGTATTTGACTCCTGACCAAGTTGATCATTGTAGAAAGTCAATCCGATTCCTCCGAAGTTGTTGATCTGACCAGTGTAGTTCAACATGAAGGTTTGTGGTTGACTGTCGAAACCAGTCCACTGGTTACGGAAGAACCCCGTAATACAGTTTCCAGGCTGTAGTCCGTTGGCAGCTGGGTTGAACGACTGCTTGTCGTTAAACCACTGCGTGAACTGTGGGTCTTGTTGTGCTGTTGCAGTAGCGGCACAGGCAAAGAATACAATCGCAGTTATTAGGATGCGTTTCATTCCAAATTCCTTGTTAGTAAGCATTATTAGTTTACCTCTTCTCTCTGAGAAGTGGCTAATATAGCCAAATTTATTAGCACGCAAAATAGGTGAACCTGTGTTCATAATGCTTCCAATCCCTTGTAAATCGGGGATTCCCGTCAAACATAACCCATATTTGCTATTGGGTCTTGTAGGAATCGACGGAAGCTTTTATGTCAGTTTTTGGAAAGTTTTCCACCATCGGTCGGGCATTTCTTCATTCGTTGCCTCTTGATAATCCTCATAAGTACAAGGAACTAGGTGGTGACGCTGGTAGCGATTGCCACTTTTCGATGGGTAAGGAACATCCATCCACCATCGGTCGGTAAGTGGGCTTTTGTAGAAAATTAATTCGTGGTCTGCTAACGGAACGATGTACTTGATGTAATCATCTTTCGTACCCACAGGGAAGTCTCCACGACGGTGTGATATACCTTCAATGAAGTGCCAAACCATCTGCGCAGCTAGGTGACCACTAATGCCTCGTTCATCATAACGAGGGTTGTACTCATAGATTCCGAACGAAGTGAGCTTGTCAGCCATACCTGCATAACGACAAATCTGGCAGGCTAATTCAGCGTAAAGTCCGTTTGGTCCAGCAAGCTGATGTCCCGGACTATCGCCTGCACGAATGGCGCTCATGTCGAAGCTCATGATGTCGGCATTGCGAATCACGGGCTCGGCATGAGTGATTTGACCGTTAACTTCTCCTAGACGATGAAGATCGAAATACATCTTCTCCATCAGTTCGATCAAGTCTTTGTCGATCAGGTATCGTTGGTTGGCGATGTTGGAATAGTTGAACAAGTAGTTCGGCTGATGCAGCACAATCTTGTTCAAGTAATTCCATGAGTCAGGTTGTTCAGGATTACCTCCAAAGTCGAGGCGAGAATCAACCGTCACCAAATTGACCGTTTGCTCCATGCTCTCATAGGCAGCATAGTTTGCATAGGTCAAATCTTGAGATCCACCCAGGATGACCGGGATGATGTTTTCGCGCAGCAGATCATGGCAAACCACGCGCACTGCAGCGTAGGTGTCTTCTAGACGTTCACCAGGGTGGATATTCCCCAAGTCGATGATGCCCATGGGCTCATCAATGTCGTGAAGACGATATAGGTATTCTCGAATGACATCCGGTCCGTCAGAACAACCCTCATTGTTGTGCGCCCCACGGTCGTCCATGACGCCGAAGATGGCAATGCGCTGGTCTTCAGGTACAGGCATGAAATCCTGTGTGTGGATCAACGCACTATCTGATAAGCGACGAACACCGTCTTCAGATGGTTCAATACTAATGTTGGCGGGTTGGAAAAAATCTAGGATGCCATCCATGGTTTCTTACTTCTTGCTTCTTCTACGTGCTGGACGATCAGGAGCATTTGCTACCAATTCGCGCACTTCTTCTAATGTCAACTCTTCCGCTTTCTTGTCTTTCGGAATCTTGACGTTCTTCTTTCCTGCTTTGATGTATGGTCCGTAACGTCCGTTCAAAACGCGGATGTCTGGTTCCTCATCCCATGTTTGAATGATGGCCTTGGCATCGGCTTCACGTTTTGCCTTGATCAACTCAATAGCACGTTCAAGAGTGATCGTGTATGGATCATCTCCTTCGTCTTCTTTGATGCTGACAAAACTCTTGTTGTGACGAACGTAAGGTCCGAAACGACCAATAGCCGCAGATACAGCTTCACCTTCGAACTCACCTAATTGACGAGGTAGTTTGAAAAGGTCAAGCGCTTCTTCCAAGGTAATGTTCGTGATTGACTGGTCTGGAAGCAGGGAAGCGAATTGCTTGTCCTCATCTTCGCTATCACCAATCTGAATCATCGGGCCATATCGACCGATACGCGCAATAATTGGCTTTCCGCTTTCAGGGTGATCACCCAAAGCACGCTCACCTGTAGCACGCTCTGAAGTCTCGATCGTTTCCTCCACATTTGTGTGGAAGTCGCCATAGAAGTTGCGGATCATTTCGTTCCAAGCTACTTCTCCGCGAGCGATGCTGTCGAATTCTTCCTCCACATTCGCTGTGAAGTTGTAGTCTAGAATGTCTTCGAAGTTATCTACCAGGAAGTCATTCACTACGATACCAATATCAGTAGGGAAGAGCTTTCCTCGTTCAGCTCCGGTATTCTCAGTAGCTGTATCTTTTGAGATCGCTTCGTTCTCTAGTTTCAATACACGGTATTGACGCTCTCTTCCGTCGCGGTCTTCTTTGACAACGTATCCACGTTTCTGTACAGTAGAAATCGTTGGTGCGTAGGTTGACGGACGACCGATTCCTAGTTCCTCCAACTTGCGCACGAGGCTTGCCTCTGTGTATCGAGGTGGGTGTTGAGAGAAACGTTCCGTGGCATTGATGTGCTTGAGCTCGAGCTCTTGCCCAATGTTCAATGGAGGAAGCATTCCTTTCGTTGTCTCTTCATCTTCGTCGTCAGTTCCTTCAAGGTAAACTTTCAGGAATCCTTCGAACTTGATGACCTCACCTTTAGCCTGCAATGTGCTTGAGCTTCCAGAGATCGCAATCGTTGCGGTAGTCTTTTCCAGTTTCGCATCTGCCATCTGAGAGGCAATGGTGCGTTTCCAGATGAGATCATATAATCGTTGCTCACCGCTATCACCTTCGATTTTCTGAAGTCCGAGGTCTGTTGGGCGGATGGCTTCGTGTGCTTCTTGTGCACCTTTACTCTTCGAAGAGTATTTGCGCGTTTGCGCGTATTCGTCACCGTAGTTATTTCCAATGACCTCTTTGGCTTGGTTTAATGCCAAGTCGCTCAAGTTCACGGAGTCAGTACGCATGTATGTGATGCGTCCACTTTCATACAATCGCTGCGCTACTACCATGGTCTGCGATACAGAGAAGCCCAGTTTTCTGGAAGCTTCCTGCTGAAGCGTTGAAGTAGTGAACGGCGATGCTGGTGACTTCTTAGAAGGCTTGGTTTCGAGATTCTGGATAGAGTACGAACTACCGAGGCATTCATTTAAGAACGCCATCGCTTCTTCCTCCGTCGCAAAACGTTTCGGGAGTTCCGCTTTTAGTTCACCACGCTCGAGATTAAACATCGCGATGACGCGGAATGAACTTGTCGCTTTGAAGTCATTGATTTCGCGCTCACGCTCTACAATGATTCGAACAGCCACACTTTGTACACGACCGGCACTAAGTGATGGTTTTACTTTCTTCCAAAGTACCGGACTCAATTCGAAACCTACCAAACGGTCTAACACACGACGAGCCTGCTGAGCATTCACCAGGTTCACGTCAACCGTTCTTGGGTTGTCGATCGCGCGTAGGATCGCATTCTTCGTAATTTCAGAGAATACGATACGGCGTGTTTTCGAGGCATCGATTTTCAGAGTTTCCGCTAGGTGCCAAGAAATGGCTTCCCCTTCGCGGTCCTCATCCGTTGCGAGCCATACGATTTCCGCTTCCTTCGCAAGTTTCTTCAACTCTGTGATCAACTTCTTCTTATCGGAAGAGACCTCATACACCGGGGTGAAATCATTTTCGACATCAATCGCCAGGTCACTCTTCGGAAGATCACGAACGTGTCCGTAACTAGAACGAACGACGAAGTCCTTCCCGAGGTAGCCTTCGATGGTCTTAGCTTTCGCCGGTGACTCTACAATAACCAGGTTCTTTGGCATAGTGCTGTTGTGTTGGAACCCTTAAGAACACGTAAATGTGTTTTGGGTTCCCGCCTGTTAAAATCGGGTGCAAATTAACGACAATCCTATTCAAGGCAAGTGCGCTCTTCGTTAACATTATATATGTAGGCCATTCTTTTGTGCTTGTTTAACGAGGATTTTTGAGTGACAAATTGTCAGACTTGACCTCGTGTCGTATCTTTGTCAACCTTTATCAATCGGGGAGAACGTAATGTTACACGACGGAAATAAAGTGATCGACGAATCTCGTCAGGGAGAAGCGATCATGACCAAGACATCTGAAAGCGGAGAACGTAAGCTACTCATAGAGAGCTACGGATGCCAAATGAACTTCTCTGACTCTGAGATCGTAGCATCGATCATGGGAGAAGCAGGATTCTCTACTACACGTGATGCGGAAGCGGCAGATGTAGTCCTCATTAATACATGTGCGATTCGCGATAATGCGGAGCAACGTGTACGCGGACGTCTGCAATTCTTCAAAAACCTGAAGAAGACAAAACCAGACATGGTAGTTGGAGTGCTTGGTTGTATGGCCGAGCGTCTTCGCGAGAAACTACTTGAACAAGAGCAATTGGTTGATTTGGTAGTTGGACCGGATGCTTACCGCGATCTTCCGAACCTCATTGGTCAGGTTGATTCAGGACAAAAAGCGGTGAACGTATTGCTGTCTCGTGAAGAGACCTACGCAGAAATCGCACCTGTTCGTCTTGATTCAAATGGAATCACTGCCTTCATTTCAATCATGCGTGGTTGTGATAATATGTGCTCGTTCTGCGTAGTGCCTTTCACTCGTGGACGTGAACGCAGTCGTGACCCAGAATCGATTGTAAGAGAGGCGCAAGAACTCTTCGATCAAGGATACCGCGAAGTCACACTTCTTGGACAGAACGTTGATTCCTACAAATGGAACTTGACGAACAAAGGAGAAATCAAGGATCCTGAAAAGGAGACGGTGAACTTTGCTCAGCTGATGGAGAAAGTAGCTTTGGTGAATCCTGACCTTCGTGTTCGCTTCTCAACGAGCCACCCTAAAGACATGACGGATGATGTGCTTCACACGATGGCGAAGTATGAAAACATCTGTAAGTATATCCACTTGCCTGTACAGAGCGGAAGCTCTGAAGTGCTAAAGAAGATGAATCGCGGTTACACACGTGAGTGGTACCTCGATCGTATTGCTGCCATCAACCGCATTATGCCAGATTGTGCGATTTCAACAGATATCATCACTGGTTTCTGTGGCGAGACAGAAGAACAACACCAAGAGACCCTGAGTCTGATGGCGGAAGTTCGTTACGACATGGCATTCATGTTCAAGTACAGTGAGCGTCCGCGCACTTTGGCTGAGCGTAAGTACGAAGACGATATTACAGAAGATGTAAAAGGACGTCGCTTAAGAGAAGTGATTGACCTACAGATGGAATGTGGAGCGGAACGTACGAAAGCACTTGTAGGTAAGACCCATCGTGTATTGGTGGAAGGAACATCGAAGAAATCGGAAGATCAACTGTTCGGTCGTACGACTTATAATACGGTGATTGTCTTCCCTAAAGGTGATATCAAACCAGGTCAATACGTTGACGTTCACGCGCATGACTGTACGTCAGTGACTTTGCTTGGTGAGGTAGTGCCATCTTAAATTCATACATGGAGATCCAATCGGTTAAACAACGTTTCGGAATCATCGGGAACTCGACCCCGTTGAATCGTGCCATTGATATTGCGGTGCAAGTTGCACCTACAAATATCTCTGTGCTCATCAATGGAGAGTCTGGTACTGGTAAAGAGGTGATGCCGAAGATCATCCACAACCTTAGTTCAAGAAAACATGGTCCGTACATCGCAGTGAATTGTGGTGCGATTCCAGAAGGAACTATTGATTCTGAGCTATTCGGTCACGAGAAAGGTGCCTTTACAGGTGCGCATGATTCTCGAAAAGGTTATTTCGAAGTCGCCAACGGCGGAACCATCTTTCTGGATGAAGTAGCTGAGCTGCCACTTCAAACTCAGGTGCGATTGCTTCGTGTCTTGGAAACAGGAGAGTTCATCAAAGTGGGTTCGAGTAAAGTCATCAAGACTGACGTTCGTGTAGTTGCCGCTACGAACGTAAACTTCGGAGATGCCATTTCAAAAGGACGATTCAGAGAAGACCTTTATTACCGACTCAATCAAGTGCCGATATTCATGCCTCCGTTGCGAGATCGCAAAGAGGACATCCACTTGTTGTTTAGAAAGTTCACTACAGATTTTTCTGAGCAATACCGCATGCCTCCCTTAGGGTTGGACCATGATGCGGTGGAGATTCTGATCAATTATCGCTGGCCAGGGAATGTTCGTCAACTGAAGAACATCACCGAACAGATGTCAGTGATTGAGAAGGAGAGAGACATTGACGCGCAAACCTTGCTTCAGTACTTGCCGGTTGACGAAGTAAACCACCTTCCAATGGTGGTTGATAAACAGCAGCAAGAGTCACAAAACTACTCTGAGCGTGAGATCTTGTATCAGTTGTTGTTCGATATGAAGAATGATTTGACTGACCTCAAGAAGCTGGTGCTGCAGATGATTCAGCATGATGGACATTTAGATCCAACAGAATCCAATGTGGCTTTGATGAAACGTGTGTTTGAAGACGATGCTCAGACCGAGAATATGAGTCCTGCTGCTAGTTCAGGGGTGCTTCATCTTCCGCAACGCGCAGCTACACCTTCTTATGAGGAGCATCACGTGCACGAAGAAGTAGAGGAGACTTTCTCACTTCAAGAGACAGAAAAGGAGCTGATCAAGAAGGCCCTCGCCAAGCACAAGAACAAGCGTAAGTACGCAGCACGTGAGCTAGGGATTAGTGAGCGTACACTTTATCGTAAGATCAAGGAATACAATTTATAAAAAGGCGTTAGGCTACTGGTACTTAGTTTTTAGTGCTTAGTTCTTGGTTCTTAGTTATTGATTATTGATTGTCGATGTCTAGTTTAGTATTCGTTTGAAATGAAGTTAAGACTTAACCATATCCTCCCTATCGCTTTTGCGATCGTTCTGATTTCGTGTTACACGCCTTATGGTGCACAGACTTCAGGGGCCAAAACGTTTTCTGTGGAATACTTCAAGCCGCAGACTCCATTGGCTAGCCCGATTGTGGCGCAGAACTTCACGGAGGAACTGCGTGATTTGATCCAGCGTCAATCTACCCTTCAGTTGATTGATACCAAAGGTGAATTGCGTTTTGAAGGATCGATCACCGATTATCGCGTGAGTCCTGTTGGGGTGTCTGATGGAGAAACAGCTTCTCGAAACCGCTTGACAGTCACTGTTAAAGTGAAGTACACCAATACCTTAGAACCGGATCTAAGTTTCGAACGCAACTTCACCCGATTCGCAGATTACGAGAGTTCTCAAGATCTTCTGACTGTTGAAGAGCAATTGACTGGAGAGATTAATGAGCAGCTCACCCAAGAAATCTTCAACGCTTCCCTTGGAAATTGGTAATGCTCAAAGAAGACTTCTATACCGCCCTCAATTCTCAAGGACAGGCACTTTCGGATTTACGTCCTGAGCTACTTCGTCTAAGCAAAGACATGCCGTGGTTCACGGGAGCACATGTCATGCTTGCGAAAGCTGATCACCAACTCCAACACTTCGATTACGACGCCCACTTAAAGTTGGCAGCCATTCATGTCTTTGACCGTGATGTGCTGTTCGATCTATTGGTACGTCAACCGATGTTAGATAAGGTGCGACAGATTGATGAAGAGATTGAGGCGGTTGTTTTGGAGGAAGAGGTAGAATTAGAATTAGAGGAAGAATTAGAGGGGAAGGAAGAATTAGGTAGGGGCTCACATGTGCGCCCACCACAACCGGAACCTGAAGAGGAAGAAATAGAAGGAGAATTAGAATTAAAGGAAGAAGTAGAATTAGAATCAAAAGGAGAAGAAGAGGTTAGGGGCGCACATGTGCGCCCTCCAGAAGAGGAAGCCCCCTCAACACGAACCAAATTGGAGGATTTTGATCCGATTCAGCAAGGGGTGATTTTGGAGGCGATTACCTCTACGATTGTGCTTGAGTCGCAGGAAGAGACAGAGGAAGAGGAAAAGGAAGAATTAGAAGAAGAATTAAGGGAAGAGACCGGTGGGGACGCATATATACGCCCGCCACAACCGAATTCTGAAACAGAAACAACGGTTACACCACCTACCACTGAGGTGAATTCATCTTCGCGTAAAATTCAAGAAGGGCATTCTGATGGAGCTCAGTTGTCGCCGTTTGCGGCTTGGTTGGTGAAGAATAACAGCGCGAAGAAGCGAAGCGTTCCGCCGTTAGGCGATGAAAATCAAGAAGAACGTAAACAAGCACTGATTGACCGCTTTATTGAGGAAGATCCGAAGATTACGCCAAGGCGTGCTGCAGAGTTTACAACACATGATTTGGCAAAGATGAGTGTGGTAGAAGATGAAGAAATGGTGACCGAAACCATGGCTAAAATCTACGCTATGCAAGGGAATCAGCGCAAGGCGATAAAGGCCTACAAACTATTGAGCTTGAAATTCCCAGAAAAAAGCATTTATTTTGCAAACCAAATTAAAAAGCTCCGGGACTCCGGAAAATCAAAGAAATAGAAGGAAAAGATGGGTACTTTCATCATAGTTTTGATCCTGATCGTATGCTTTTTGCTAGGCGTGGTTATTCTAGTTCAGAACCCAAAGGGTGGCGGACTAGCAACAGGATTCCAGGGAGCGAGCCAAATCGGTGGCGTGCAGAAGACAACTGATTTCCTAGAGAAGTCAACTTGGTACCTTACCATTGCATTGTTCGTGCTTTGTATGGCATCTGCCGCTTGGTACGATGGAGGTGTGTCAACAGATGACGGAAGCTTCCAAGAAGATGCCATCACTGCTCCGGCATTTGATGCTGAAGGAGCTGGTGACCTAGAAGGCGGAGACGCTGCTCCAGTAGAATAAGATTAACATCGACCATAGTAAATGTCAGTATGTCACGCATGCTGACATTTTTTTTGTCCGAAACTGTCGTTTTTACCACTTCTGACCGAAAACATGAATTGGCACAAAATCTGACAGTGAGGAGATGCAAACAATTTTGAAATTCAATTAATCGAACCAAAATGTCAGTAAACGTAAAACCATTGGCAGACCGAGTTCTTGTAGAACCGGCTCCTGCAGAAGAAAAAACTGCCAGCGGAATCATCATTCCTGACTCGGCAAAAGAAAAGCCACAACGCGGAACTATCGTTGCCGTTGGAAATGGGAAACCAGATGAACCACTTACAGTTACTGTAGGTGATAATGTTCTCTACGGAAAGTACTCTGGAACAGAGATCAGCATCGAAGGTAAAGACTACCTCATCATGCGCGAGGCTGACATCTTCGCGATCGTTTAACCTATTCACAAACTAGAAAAGCAAATCAGCAATGGCTAAAGAGATCAACTTTAATACTGACGCTCGTAACGCCCTCAAGGAAGGTGTTGATGCGTTGGCGAATGCGGTGAAGGTGACACTAGGGCCTAAAGGCCGTAACGTTGTTATCGATAAGAAATTCGGAGCTCCAACTGTAACGAAGGATGGGGTTTCGGTAGCGAAAGAAATTGAGCTGAAAGACCCAGTAGAAAACATGGGTGCTCAAATGGTGAAGGAAGTAGCGTCTAAAACGGCTGATATCGCCGGTGACGGAACAACTACTGCCACAGTTCTTGCGCAAGCAATCGTTACTTCAGGATTGAAGAATGTAGCTTCAGGTGCTAACCCAATGGATTTGAAGCGTGGAATCGACAAGGCAGTAACTTCTGTAGTAGACGGTCTTCGTTCAATCTCTCGTGAGGTAGGTGGAGACAACAGCAAGATTGAGCAGGTTGCAACGATTTCTGCAAACAACGATTCTACGATCGGTGCATTGATCGCACAAGCGATGGAGAAAGTTGGGAATGAAGGTGTCATCACTGTTGAAGAAGCGAAAGGAACAGAAACTGAAGTGAAGACTGTAGAAGGTATGCAGTTCGATCGCGGTTACCTTTCTCCGTACTTCGTGACAAACCCTGACAAGATGGAAGCTGAGTTGGACAACCCATACCTACTCATCTTCGATAAGAAGATCTCAAACATGAAAGATCTTCTTCCTGTTCTTGAGAAGACTGCTCAAACAGGAAAGCCACTATTGATCATCGCGGAAGACGTTGATGGTGAAGCATTGGCAACGTTGGTAGTAAACAAGATTCGTGGAGCGCTGAAAGTAGCTGCAGTGAAGGCACCAGGTTTCGGTGATCGTCGTAAAGCAATGCTTCAAGACATCGCTATCCTTACTGGAGGAACAGTGATCAGCGAAGAAACTGGATTGAAGTTGGAGAACGCAACTCTTGACGATCTAGGTTCTGCTGAGAAAGTAACTATCGACAAAGACAACACGACTGTTGTCAACGGTGCCGGTGGAAAAGCAGAGATCGATGCACGCGTTGTACAGATCAAAGCACAAATCGAATCAACTACTTCTGACTACGATCGCGAAAAGCTTCAAGAGCGTCTTGCGAAACTAGCAGGTGGTGTAGCTGTACTTTATGTTGGAGCTGCCACTGAGGTAGAGATGAAAGAGAAGAAAGATCGCGTTGACGATGCATTGCACGCAACACGTGCAGCTGTTGAAGAAGGAATCGTTCCTGGTGGTGGTACAGCGTACATCCGCGCGGCGAGTGCTCTAGGTGATCTTAAAGGTGACAACTACGACGAAACTACAGGTATTGCTATCGTACGTCGTGCGATCGAAGAGCCACTTCGTCAGATCGTTGCAAACGCTGGAGGCGAAGGTGCGGTGATCGTACAGAAAGTAGCAGAAGGCGAAGGCGACTTCGGATACAACGCGCGTACAGAGGTCTTCGAAAACCTTTTCGAAGCAGGTGTGATCGATCCAACCAAAGTAAGCCGTGTAGCTCTCGAGAACGCAGCGTCAATCGCAGGTATGCTGTTGACAACAGAATGTGTGATTTCAGACATTGAAGAAGAATCTCCAGCCGCTCCTCCTGCCATGCCAGGTGGAATGGGAGGAATGATGTAAGCGTTCTTCTTGATAGGATTAAAGCCCCGCATATGCGGGGTTTTTTTTTGATTGGTATTTAGTGCTTGGTACTTGGTTATTGGTTCGTTGTTGGTGGACCGTGGACTGTGGACGGTTGACCGAAGGAATATTGAATGTTGAATGAAGGCTCAGCATAAGCTGATCACTAAATTCATCATTCATTATTTACGAATCATTATTTATTATTCTAACGAACCACGAACCACGAACCACGAACCACGAACCACGTACCACGTTCAGGAATTCTCCTTCACTTCAATCGCCATCCCCAACAACTCCTCAATCAACTCCACCTGCAAATCCTTCGTGGGGTCAACGTAAAACACCTTCATGCGTTTGCGGTCTCCTTGGATGAGGAGAGGATGGTCGATTTTTCCGCCGTCAACGAAGAGGATGTAGGGGATGTCTTGTTTCTTATCACGCCAGAGGTAGACCAACATCTTCCTTTTGTATAGGAAGCAGGGTCCGCCGTATTTGAATGTGGCGGTCATTTCTGGATGGATGTTCAGAATAATTTGGCGAAGTGCGAGGAAGCACGATTGATTCGGCTCGTCTTGGCGGAAGTAGAAATCGTCTAGTTCTTTCATGAATCGACGAGAATGGAAGACCTTATTTCGAGGTCGTCAATTGCTTGAAGACGTCTTCTAGGCTCACTTCGTCTTCACGTAGGGTGAGGATAAGAACGTCATTCTGAACTGCCCAGATAGAAATGGCTTTTCTCGGGTCTAAGTCTCCGTTCGATGTCAGTGAGAAGCTTCCATCAGGGAGTTCTTTGACATTGCTGATATTATCAATCTTCGCTAGCGCGGAAGCTTTGACATCTTGCGCAAACTCAACCGTGATGGTCTTCGTTTCACGTCCTGTCATCTTTTGGAGTTCTTGTGTTGGGGCATCGGCGACAATGTTCCCCTGGTTGATGATGATCACACGGCTACACAAGGCTTCAACCTCCTGCATGATGTGAGTAGACAGCATCACCGTTTTTGATTCTCCAATCTGAGTGATGAGGTCTCGGATCTCTACAAGTTGGTTCGGATCAAGACCACTGGTAGGCTCATCGAGAATGAGCACTTCAGGATCGTGGATCATGGCTTGAGCAAGTCCAACACGCTGACGGTATCCTTTTGAAAGGGCACCAATCTTTTTGTGTTGCTCACGTCCTAAACCAACTAAGTCGATCATTTCATTGACGCGCTCACGACGGTTCTTGATCTTGTGGATGCCTCCAATGAAATCAAGAAACTCTTTCACGTACATGTCGAGATACAGCGGATTGTGCTCAGGAAGATATCCAACGCGTTTGCGTACTTCAATCGAGTCTTCCATGACATTGCGGCCACAGACTTCGGCCTTCCCACCGTCAGGAGGAAGATAGCATGTGATGATCTTCATCATCGTTGACTTACCGGCTCCATTGGGTCCGAGGAATCCAACTACTTCGCCAGTAGAGATCTCGAAACTCACTTCATCCAGTGCTTTCTGCTCTCCGTATAGTTTACTTACGCCACTAATGCTGATCGACATCTGCTGTTCTTTTCTCTGTGACAAACTTACAATTACTACGCATAGCCTACGAAACTTATTATTTACAGAATCACAATCGTAAGTAAGTCTGACCTCGGTGGTTATCTTTGTGCCCAACGAATGCAGGAAGGACTCGTCATAAAATCTACTGGGAAGTGGTGTGAGGTCAGACAAGAAAACGGTGAGATCATCGATTGTCAGATCAAAGGTAAATTCCGCTTGGCGGGGATTAAGACCACCAATCCCCTTGCCGTAGGTGACCGGGTTGGCTTCGAGATTGATGTTGATGGTACCGGGGTGATCAGCGTAATCCATGATCGCCAGAACTACATCATTCGAAAGAGTGTCAATCTGAGCAAACAGGCGCACATCGTGGCCAGCAATATTGACCACGCATTCCTCGTCGTTACCCTGGCACAACCTGCTACAAGTACTGGTTTCATTGATCGCTTCCTCGTCACGGCTGATGCCTATGGCGTGCCGGTGACTATCGTGTTCAACAAGATTGACGTTTATGACGAGCAGGCCAAAGCTACACAAGCAGAGCTGACTCAGATTTATGAAGATGCGGGTTACGCTATCGCGGAATCGGTAGCTAGTGAGGGCATCGGCGTTGACACCTTGGCGGAGGCCATGAAAGGAAAGATCAATATGGTCTCTGGCCACTCGGGGGTAGGGAAGAGCACCCTGATCAATCAACTGATTCCCGATGCTGACATTCGAACCGCTGAAGTCTCTGAATACCATTTGAAGGGAAGGCACACGACCACCTTCGCTGAAATGCATGAACTACCATCAGGCGGCTTCATCATCGACACTCCAGGAATCAAAGGATTTGGTTTGGTTGACCTTCCAAAAGAAGAATTGCACCATCATTTCCCAGAAATGTTCGCCTTGCTTCCAGAGTGTAAGTTCAACAACTGCCTCCATATTAATGAGCCTGGATGTGCCGTGAAACAGGCGGTTGAGCATGGTGAGGTCAGCGTTTCTCGATTTGAGAATTACCTAATGATGTATCACGAGGATGAAGGTCCTTACCGTTAACTCGCTAGCGCGGAATGGAGAAACAAACAAACATGAGTGATCTAGAACTACTGAAGCTTGCCTATGAAGCGGCTTCCAAAGTAGCACCGGTCCTTGTGGAGTTTCAAGAGCGCGGCTTCAAAACGGAATACAAAGACGACGCCTCTCCAGTCACCGAAGCAGATATAGCTGCCGACAATCTGATTACAGCCACCCTCAAAAAATCAGAACTACTCATCGTCTCCGAAGAAGGTTCCCGAGCAGATATGTATGCCCGCTCATCACATGAACGTTTCTGGGTAGTCGATCCTTTAGATGGCACGAAAGAATTTATCGCCGGTCGTCCAGACTTCACCATCAACATAGGCCTCATCCACCAGGGAACACCTATCCTAGGTGTCATCGTTCACCCAAGGGTCAACAAGGCATATCTCGGATTAGCATCTCTTGGCTTCACCCAATCAGATTGCCGAGAGACCTTCCCTTCGGAAACTTCTTTCACCACGGAGATACCGACATTAGATATCCCACACACCGCTGTAGTGAGTCGATCTCACCTGAAAGAGAACACCCTCAATTACCTCAAAGAAATCCGCCAAAAGCATCCAGACCTTCAAGTCATTCGCGCAGGCAGCTCACTCAAATTCTGCAAACTCGCCCTCGGCGAAGCGCACCTCTACCCCCGCTTCTCTCCCTGCATGATCTGGGACACCGCAGCAGGAGACGCCATCCTCAGATCGGTCGGAAAGAAGATTGTCCAGATGGAGGGTGGAGAGGATTTGGACTATGTGGATGGGAGGCTTGTGAATCCGTCATTTCTCGCGGAGTAATCGAAAATCGATAAACGATAATCTATAACCGCCCGGTTGGAATTGAAAATCGATAAACGATAATCTAGAACCAACAACCAACAACCAACAACCAACAACCCATAACCAACAACCCATAACCAACAACTATTTTCCACCATTAGCGTCGTTATCGATTGACCTAGAAAGGTGTCTTTTGAGGCCAAAGAGTTGTCTGATGACCTCGTCTAAAGCATATAGAAGAGGTCTTGTTTGTTCGGGGGACCAATGATTGATCTTCATGCCAATTTCTAGCTGATTAGCCAGTTCAAAAGCAGAGCCAATCGCAATATTCACATGACGCCGCATGAGCTTGTCACTTCCCGCCCCAGATCCTTCAGCAAGATTGAAACAAATTGAAGTAGACGCGCGCTTCATTTGATTGAAGAAATAGAAGTCTTGTGGATCAGCTGATTCCGCTATCAATTCATAACATTTTTTGACCAAATCAGCTGAGTCATGCCACACTTTCATGTGATGATATTTGTAAGGCATGCAACAATAGTATGTGGAAATCCAACACCCACCGCATCTACTTTATGGGTGTGGTTCTAAAGTTCATAGATGAAGAATAAGTTCAGTGCAATCAAGAATCTACAATGAAATCATAGGCCGTTAGTCTCTAGCTATTAGTTGTTGGTCATTAGTATTTAGTTGTTAGTTATTGGTTCTGAGTTATAGACTATCGTTTATTGTTTATCGATTCCAAGATGGAGAGTTATAGATTATCGTTTATCAGTTATTGATTCCTAAAGGGATTAAATACCTTTGCCCCGTCTCAAACAGGGGTGCCTAAAACAAAACGTTGTGGATGGCTGAGATTATACCCTTCGAACCTGCCCGGGTTATGCTGGGAAGGGAGCGGGTTTAATGATTGACGTGTTCCCCCTGAACACTGTCGGGAGTTAACAGAAAATTTAGTTACAACATGAGACGAGTATTACTGGGACTATTAGTCCTACTATTCTCGAGCGCGGCGCTCGCGCAAAAAGGAACGATCAAGGGTCGCTTGGTCGATGGAAATTCAAATGAATCTTTACCATTTGCTACGGTCTATGTAATGGGCACTGAGCTAGGTGCAACCACTGACTTAGACGGGTATTACCAAATCCAAGTGGATCCGGGTGAGTATACACTTGAGTTCAAGTTGGTGGGGTACCAGCCAATGCAAAAGAAGGCGACGGTGAAAGCCGGACAAGTAGTGTCGGTGGATGCCACAATGGCTTCGCAACAAGACATTACTGACTATCCTCTTGTCTTGCCTGTCATGGAAGAGAAGATCATTAATCTGTCTACAGCCTCTATCGCAGTGACGGGGTCAGCTCCAGAGAATGGGGTATTTGCCTCTTCAGACGTAAGTGCGGCTCAACTGGATAAGTTGAATAACGGACAAGATCTACCAATCCTCCTTCGCTTTACACCATCGATCGTGACAACGTCTGATGCAGGTGCAGGAATTGGATACACCGGATTGCGTATCCGCGGTAGCGATCAGAGCCGAATCAATGTGACCATCAACGGGATTCCATACAATGATCCGGAGTCACAAGGGGTGTTCTGGGTGAACCTTCCAGACTTCTCTTCATCCATTGACAATGTGAGTATTCAGCGTGGTGTGGGTTCTTCAACCAACGGAGCAGGTGCTTTCGGTGGTTCTATCGGGCTTCGTACTGACCGTATGGCACCGCAAGCCTTTGCTGAGATTACCAACAGCGTCGGGTCATTCAACACCTTCCGCCACACGGTAGAATTTGGAAGCGGGTTGATGCCGAATGGTTTTGCCATTGAAGGGCGTCTGTCACAGATCACTTCTGACGGATACATTGACCGGGCATCAAGTGACTTGAAGAGCTACTTCTTGAACGGACAGTACAATAAAGGACGCGTAAGCATCAAAGGATTGGTGTTCGGTGGACGTGAAGAAACTTACCAAGCATGGTGGGGTGTTCCTGAAGTAGCCTTGGATGGAAGTGAAGCTGAAATTAGAGAGTGGGGTGCCAATAACTTTTACTCAGAACAGCAGATTGATGATATGGTGAACCTAGGTCGTCAATCGAACTATTACACCTACGAGAATGAGGTAGACAACTATGCGCAAGACCACTACCAGCTGCACTTCGCTTATGATTTCGGTAGCGGGTTGGTTTTCCGTGCAGCAGGTCACTACACTTATGGTCGTGGTTACTTTGAGCAATTCCGCGCTAGCGATGATTTGAGCATCTACAACATTGACAACATCATCTTGAATGCTGTGCAGCAATTTGCAGACGCAGAAGATCTGGATGGAAACCCGACGAACACGACTTTCAATAACAACTATGATTGGGATGAAGTGGAAATCAGCCACACGGTAGTGACGGATCAAAACGGTGACCCAATTACTGATGGGAGCGGAAATCCTTTGCTAAACTCGATCGCTCAGATTTCAACGAGTGACGTGATTCGTCGTCGTTGGCTGGAGAATGATTTCTACGGTGCCACTTGGTCACTTGACTTCACACGTCGTTTTGATAACGATCAATTGAACGCAGTACTTGGTGGAGCATGGAACGCATACGATGGAGACCACTTCGGTGAGATTATTTGGATGGAGCACCCGAACAACTCTGAGTACCAAGATTTCTACTACTTGAACAACGGTTTCAAGACAGACTTCAACTCGTACTTGAAGGTGAATTACCTCTTGAACCGTCGCATGAATGTTTACGCAGATCTTCAGGTGCGTCAAGTGACGTATGAGGCGTCAGGAATCGATGCTGATTTGATTGCTATTGACGTAACAGATACACTGAACTTCTTCAATCCGAAGGTTGGTTTCTCGTTCGATGTGAACCGTAATAACATGGTATACGCTTCGTATGCTATCGGAAATCGCGAACCAACGCGTAACGATTACATCGATGCACTTGATGGTGAAGCTCCACGTCCAGAGCAAATGGGAGACCTTGAATTCGGTTACCGCCGCATGATGCCACGCTACAACTTCTTGTTGAACTTCTATAATATGAACTACACTGATCAGCTCGTATTGACAGGAGATCTGAATGATGTGGGTACGCCTGTGCGCACGAACGTAGCAGAGAGCTACAGAAGAGGGGTGGAGGCAGAATTTGGATACCGTCCATTCCGTCGTTTATTGCTTGTAGCAAATGCAACTTACAGCCAGAACAAGATTCAAGATTTCACTGAATTGATCTTCGATTACGATGTGAATGCCTTCCAAGAGACAGAACTCGGAGAGACTGATATTTCCTTCTCTCCAGACTTGATCGCTTCGGCACAGGTGATTTACACCTTCCTTCAGCGTGGCCGTCTTAGCGCGGAAGCTGCATGGCAGACGAAGTATGTGAGTGAGCAGTACCTTGATAACACTTCTAATAGCGAGCGTGTGATTCCTTCATACTTGGTAAATGATTTCCGCATGGCGTTTTACGTGCGTGATTGGGGAATGCGTCAGCTATCTGTGAACCTAATGGTCAATAACGTCTTGGACGAGACGTATGTCAACAACGGGTACACTTACGGATTCATAGACGGAGGTAGCAGAATCCACGAAGAGTTCTTCTATCCACAAGCCGGAAGAAACTACTTGGTTGGATTGACCCTCCGATTCTAAGCTATAGAACTCGACCAAAGAAACTTCTACCCGGTCGGCATGATGTCCGGGTAGCCATAAACGGAAACGTTTTTTATCTCCTGCAACGAGCTCCATCTTACGGTACGTCCGGAAAGATGTGAGCTCGTTTCCTTTGGCGTCCCATGCGCAAACATCAATCAATGCGCCCGTAACGAGTTCAGGGGTGGTATTCCATAGCTGCACTCGAGCTACGGGTTGCTTAATAGCATTGTTCCACCAGTCATAATGGAGCAGCACTTCAGGTTGCGCTTGATGATTCTGTGGCGGAAAACTGGCACACGAACCAAGCACAAATACAAGCAATATGAGGTAGGCTAGGCGCATGCCTAGATCAATGCAAGAAGCATACCTTGTTTGATTACTGCCTTAATTCGGCAAGAAGCTCCGGCTCATTTTCAATCACCGTACCTAAAACAGCGAGGTCAGCACCTGCCATAAACGCAGCGTCTAGCTGCTCACGACGACGAATTCCTCCACCTACGATAATCGGAAGGTCAACTGACTGTCGAACAGCTCGAATCATTTCTGTTGGCACAGGCGCATCTGCTCCACTTCCTGCGTCGAGGAAAATGAGTTGATGTCCGAGTAATTCACTGGCCATGGCTGTTGCAGCAGCAATTCCAGGCTTGTTTCGAGGAATTGGTTGCGTGTTGCTGATGTAGCTTGCTGTTGTTGGTCTGCCACCATCTACAAGCATGTATCCGGTAGAAAGACATTCAATGCCGAGATCTTTGATTACCGGAGCGGCCGTGACGTGATGTCCGATAAGTAGTTCCGGGTTTCTTCCTGAGACTAGGCTTAAAAACAACAATGCGTCTACATGTGGAGTGAGTTGGGCAGGAGAGCCAGGAAATAAGACCAAAGGCAGATTCGTAGCTTCACGAACGGCTTTCATTTTGTCTTCAAATCCTTGTTCTGTAATGAGGCTTCCACCCACGAAGATGAGGTCAGGCGGGAAATGATCGAACTGGTTAAACACCTGATCAACTTCACCTGCCTGCAGCTTGTCGGGGTCTAGGAGATAGGCGATACCTTTCTCACCAGAACTTCGAAATGACCGAATTTGCTGCAATACGCTCATGAAGCAAAGATAGTGCTTCCAGTCAATGCTGCGTGATCAATCTCTATGCCTGACTCGATCACCACAGTTTATGCTCCATAATATGTGCCACAGTTTGTTTATTCATGAGCTGGTGGCCCGAGTCAATCAAGTGCAGCGCTTGGTGGTTCAGAAGTGCTTGAAATGGTGCTCCCCAGCTTGACGGAATGACGCTGTCTGTCTTACCAAAAAGCATGTTGAATTTGATCTTTTCGCTATTGATTTGATCCGCTAGCGCGGGAAGCGGTGGGTGAAACTCTTTGTAGATACTCCAAGCATCAAAAACGAGTTGTCGGGTGGCTGCTTCGCCCATATGTACATGCACAAAGCGATGCAGTTTATGATCAATCAACTTCATGCTCCGCGCCCAGTCTGTTGGTTTCAGTAATAGGTTCGGTCGCTTCAAGATCATTTTGTAAACAGATCGTCCAATGGCGGTATCAATCGCAAAGGCGTTCAGTTTACTCTTTCTAAAACCATCGGGTGCAATTAATAGCATTTGATCCACGCTATCGCGGAATTGCGATAGGGTAGTGAGCGCAACGCGTCCTCCCATGCTATAAGCCAGCATTGAGAAACGATTAGCATTGAATGAAGAGAGCAATGATCTTATAAGTGCGTTGTGTTCTTCATGGCGAAGATGGTCTTGTACATTTCGAGATGTAGGCCAATCACTATTTCCATGTTGGAAGAGATTCACCGATACAATGAATTGACCTTCCTTCAGCATTGCTTGAAATGGAATGAAGTCTTTTGCTTCCCTTCCGAATCCGTGAAATGCCAATACCGGATGGTGCCCCTCTCCAATGATGAGGTACTCCAATGCCAACGAACCTTGCTCTACACGCTTGTACACACCGTGAAGGTACTGCGCTTCTGTTTAACATTTATCCACAAATTGAACCGATTGGGTCTTCAATTGTAGTAGAAGCGGCGTGAAAACGTCGGTTATTAACACCAAAACGAAAGCTGTGTAAAAGAATCTGTTGAGGGATGAATAGGATTGACTATTTTCGCCCCCGGAATATCCCAAACGGTTTCTTTTTTTCTCGTCCAGCTGCTGACAAATGTCGGCGGCTAAAAAAAAAATGCCTAGAGACAAAAGCATACGTTCGGTCCTGATCATCGGAAGTGGACCCATCGTCATCGGACAAGCCTGTGAATTCGACTATTCTGGAAGCCAGGCATCACGCTCACTTAGAGAAGAAGGTATTGAGGTAACTCTCATTAACAGTAACCCAGCTACGATCATGACTGATCCTGTGGTTGCGGATAATGTATATCTGAAGCCTCTCGAGCCAGAATCGATTATTCAAATTCTAGAAGAGCATAACATTGATGCGGTGCTTCCTACCATGGGAGGTCAAACGGCATTGAACCTTGCGATCAAATGTGACGAGATGGGAATCTGGGAAGATTTCGGCGTACGTATGATCGGGGTAGACATCTCTGCTATCGATATCACGGAAAACCGCGAGGCATTCCGCAAATTGATGGATGAGATCGGAGTTCCGATGGCTCCGCAGTCAACAGCAAAAAGCTTCCTTGAAGGAAAAGAAGTGGCCCAAGAGTTTGGCTTCCCACTTTGTATTCGTCCTTCATACACACTGGGAGGTTCAGGAGCTGCGATTGTACACGATAAAGAGACATTCGAAAAACTCTTAACACGTGGTCTTCACGCATCACCAATTCACGAGGTGATGATCGACAAGGCCTTGATGGGGTGGAAAGAGTACGAGTTGGAGTTGTTACGTGACTCAAACGATAACGTAACGATCATTTGTTCGATTGAGAACTTTGATCCGATGGGAATCCACACAGGAGACTCGATCACCGTGGCACCAGCCATGACCCTTTCTGATACGGTATTCCAGCGCATGCGTGATATGGCAATCCATATGATGCGCTCTATCGGTGATTTTGCCGGAGGATGTAACGTACAGTTCGCAGTAAGTCCAGATGATGCTGAAGATATCATCGCTATCGAGATTAACCCACGTGTTTCTCGTTCTTCCGCGCTAGCGTCAAAAGCAACTGGATACCCAATTGCAAAGGTCGCAGCGAAACTTGCGATTGGATACCACCTAGATGAACTGGATAACCAAATTACAGGGAATACATCAGCGATGTTCGAGCCAACGCTCGACTACGTTATCGTAAAAATCCCTCGTTGGAACTTCGATAAGTTCGCTGGTGCAGATCGCGAGCTAGGTCTTCAGATGAAGTCTGTTGGTGAGGTGATGGGAATCGGACGTTCATTCCAAGAGGCATTGCAGAAAGCATGTCAGAGTTTGGAGTTGAAGCGAAACGGTTTGGGTGCTGATGGCAAAGAACTTCGTGATCAAGAAAAGATCCTTCAGTCGCTAGAACACCCAAGCTGGAACCGCTTGTTCCACATCTACGATGCGATCAAGTTGGGTATCCCGTTCAAGACGATTCAAGAGAAAACACGCATCGACTTCTGGTTCTTGAAGCAAATCGAAGATTTGATCAAGCTAGAACGACGGATTGAGAAATATACCCTAGAAACTATTCCACGCGAGCTTCTTTTCGAAGCGAAGCAGAAGGGATACGCTGACCGTCAGATCGCTCACCTATTGCGATGCCTTGAAAGCGAGGTGTACACGAAGCGTGATGACATGGGAATCCAGCGTGTATACAAACTCGTTGATACTTGTGCGGCTGAATTCCAGGCACAAACACCATACTACTACTCAACCTTCGAAGACGAGAACGAATCAGTTCGCTCTGACAAGAAGAAGATTGTAGTTCTTGGTTCTGGACCTAACCGTATCGGACAAGGAATTGAGTTTGATTACTGTTGTGTACACGGTGTGTTGGCAGCGAAAGAGTGTGGTTACGAAACCATCATGATCAACTGTAACCCTGAAACGGTAAGTACCGATTTCGATACAGCTGATAAACTCTACTTCGAGCCGGTATTCTGGGAGCATATCTATGACATCATCCGTCATGAGAAACCAGAAGGAGTCATCGTTCAGCTTGGTGGTCAGACGGCTCTCAAGTTGGCAGAGAAACTCGATCGCTACGGCATTCCTGTGATTGGAACAAGCTTCGAAGCACTTGACCTTGCAGAGGATCGTGGAAGCTTCTCAAGCCTGCTACGTGATAACAACATTCCATATCCTGAATTCGGGGTGGTTGAGAGCGCTGAACAAGCAATTGAGTTGTCTCGTGAGCTAGGTTTCCCTTTGCTTGTGCGTCCGTCGTACGTTCTTGGTGGACAACGAATGAAAATCGTAATTAACGAAGACGATCTCGAAAAGACGGTAGTAGACATCCTGCGCGACATGCCGGATAACAAGATCCTTCTTGACCACTTCCTTGACGGAGCGATGGAGTGCGAAGCAGATGCTATCTGTGACGGAGAAGATGTGTACATCATTGGAATCATGCAGCACATTGAGCCTGCAGGTATTCACAGTGGTGATAGTTACGCGGTACTTCCTCCGTATAACCTCGGAGACCTGGTTATTGAGCAGATTGAAGAGCATACCAAGAAGATTGCCGTTGAGCTGAAGACGAAAGGATTGATCAATATCCAGTTCGCTGTGAAGGATGATAACGTATACGTTATCGAAGCCAACCCACGTGCTTCTCGTACCGTGCCATTCATCGCGAAGGCTTACAAGGAGCCATACGTGAATTACGCTACGAAAGTGATGCTAGGTGAGAAGAAGGTGAAAGACTTCAACTTTAAGCCACAGCGCGAAGGATACGCGATCAAGATTCCTGTATTCAGCTACTCGAAGTTCCCTGATGTAAATAAGGAGCTCGGACCAGAAATGAAATCTACAGGAGAGGCGATTCGCTTTATCAAAGATCTACGTGATCCGTTCTTCCGTAAGATTCACGCAGAGCGTAACCTCTACTTGAGTAAATAAACTAGGCGGGTTTTTCGTCATGCAGGAATTGCATGACACGCTCGTCATCGATATCAAGCCACTCGCATGCAGCTTCCAAACTGCTAAATAAGCGAGTGGTTTGTTTTGTTTGCTTCAAACTGTACATCATCCCTAAGGCGGTTTCTTTTGAACCATCTGTGATAATAGCCACATTGCTTGTCACGTGATTGGTTTTCAAGTGCTGGCCCATGAACTTATCAAAGTCAGTTTTGTCGCTGGTAATTTCGCACCCTCGATAATCAGAAAGCACGTTTAGACCCGGGTTAAACTGTGGGTCATTTTGAAAGGTCAACAGGTTCATCAGGATTTGCTCAAGCGAGTGTTTTCCTTTGGTTTGGTTCACCAACAGATTGATATCAGGGTAAATACGGTAGCGCAAACTTTCGTGGTATAGTTACCATAAGTTACTAGTTATTCGTTGGATAACGAAAACTTATGGGGACCACTGGTCGAAAAGTGGGTATTACTTGCCGATTTCGAGAATAGCAGTTTTGTACTCTGCCTTTTCCGGCTCGCCGATGTGTGAAGAGGCAGCCAAGATGGCCAATGCTTTTTCCCTCCAAAGCTCTCTTTTTTCAAAGTCTTCCATGAGATGGTAAGTCATGGAGAGTTCGTAAGCGAAGTTATGGTCGTTCGGGTACAGTCGATGGGCCAACTGCATGATTTCAAGCCATCCGTCTTGACCATCATTGTAGAAATAGTAACTGCCAATCGACCAGAGGTGAATAATATCTGGTTTGATCAGCATTCCCTTTTCATCTGATAGCTTCTTAAAATCGCGAATCAATTCCGCGCTAGCGTCAGCAGAAGCCACCTTGTCTTGCTTATCGTAGAGCCAGTCATCGAGAATCATAGCATAGCTGCCGTAGTAATCAGAGAAAGCCCAAGCCAATGACATCATGAAGTTACCCATGCGCCCATTGTAATCGAACTCTTTATGACGCCAATAAATAGATCCTGGTTGAGCCATGGCACGCAGGCTGTCTTCCAATTGGTCATATGCCGCTTTGTAACTCGACTCTTCGCGAGAAATTCCATTAGTGAAATACCAGGCTGGTGAGTCTTCTTTGACGATCCAATCTTTCACTAGTGATCGGATGTCAGTTGCTTCAAAACCAGGTTCAAAGAACCCACTTGCCGCAAGACCCATGGCGTATTGATCGGGGTTAGAAATCAATAGGTAGTTTACAAGCCAACCCGTTCTGGAATGTCCTACAATAATGACACGATCATTGATTTTGTAGTCTTTCTTCAGGGTAGGAATCAGTTCGTCTTCAATAAATCGACGCGTTCCTTCAGCACCTGTAATGCTGTCTCCTTCAGCCAATCGTGAGGCGGTACGTTGGTTTCGAACTTGATAATCAAAGGGCACCCCTACAATCAACGATTGCGGCATTTGTGCATTGACCATCATCAAATCGAAGGTCAATAAATGATGCTGGTAGGTGTATTGGTGTTGTTGGTCAAGAACGATGACGCAAGGGATAGAGTTTTCATTGCCAGTGGTATAAAAAGCATCTGGCAATGCCAAGTCAATGCGGGTTTCACCCCAGTATTCACTGTCGATTTGAAGTGAGTCTCTTGTTAAGTATGCCATGTCTTGCGCTAGCGCGGAAACGGTGGTCAGTAAAGAGGCGAGGAGTAGGGTGATGTTCGCTTTCATAGTTCTTGTTTCGCGGCCCACTCTTCTTGGCGAAGAATCTTAGCCGTTAAGTCAAATAAGGTTGGGTGAACTTCTCGTAGTTGTGCAGGGCGTTCGAAGAAATTCTCTACTACAACAGCGAAGAACTCACGTTGGTTCGTTGCGGCATACGGACGAAGCAAGCTGTTGCCGGCATCAATTTCTGGCATAACGGTACGGGCTTCCTTTTTAAAGGCCTTCATTTCGTCTTCGGGAATGAATGACCATTCGCCGTTTTGGACGATGTTTTCAATCTCCAACGCATGCGCAATTTCATGAATGACAAGGTTAATTCCATCGTCAGGTATGCGCACGCCATCCATAACGTGGTTCCAAGAGAGGACAATTACTCCGAGGGCATTGACCTCTCCTTTGTGCTTTTTGCCTGTGACACGAGAGGGATATTCAATCGGGTAGAGTATGATGCGTTTGAAATGCGCCAGTACAAGTGCAGGGTAGCCAAACGTGATCTGAACTGCATGGGAGGCAATGATGACCTTCATCTCCGTGGTGATCTCTTTCATGCTGCGCGGAATCCATTCACGATATTCGATGAACTCACCCACACGACGTGCAAATTCAGCTTGTTCTTCCTTGGAAAGTGAGTTGTAATAATCGTTGTTGGCCTGAATGATGCCGGAGAGAAATCTAAACTTCGAAGGGAGTTTTCGCAGCTTTCTTGTCTTCGGTTTACGACGAGCAAAAACAACAACGCCGATGATCACGGCTGTGGCAATTAGCACTTTCATTGGTGACGTAAACTTACGACCCGAGATTGATAAAGCAGAATAACTTTCCTAACTTCCTGAAATACTGAGAAAAAGAAATGACGGTGTTGGGTATGGCGAACTAAAAACACAGCCTATGCAACGTTACATTAAGAGCTTTGCGACGCTCACGGATCAGCATATCGCGCTGATCAAAGATCAATATCCTTCTGGGTTCGATAAGCACGACCTGGTAGTGATGAAAACGGGTGACGGACGATCATTCGAGGTGCTAGAAGTACGCGGTCAAGACGCGATTTATCTGGTCAAAGTATCCAACGACTTATTGGAAAAGGTAGACGACGATCTCTGGGATCTTCCTGACAATGAACTATTGGGTGAATTGGCGGAGATGAGCTCCACTGACTAAGCAGTCACCTCTAATCGGAATCCAACTCCGTGTACATTGGAGATAGCTACGCGCTCATCTCCCTTGAGGTATTTACGTAATCGTGTGATGAAGACATCCATACTTCGTCCAACGAAATAGCTGTCGTCGCCCCAAACCATATTCGCGATTAACTCTCGTTCAATCACTTGGTCTTGATGCTTGCAAAGCAGTTTGAGCAAGTCAGCCTCCTTCTTTGTCAATTTCCGACAGTCATCTTCAAGGCACAACTGAAAACTCTTCGGGTCATAGCTGTAGTTCCCAATCGTAAAAGTCTCCGGTTCTTCGTTCGTTTCTTTTCCAATACTTCGCTTCAGAATTGCCTTCACTCGCAACAAGAATTCATCGTTGTGGAAGGGTTTTGTGATGTAATCATCACCACCCACCTGGAATCCTTTCACCTTGTCTTCAGCCATTCCCTTAGCGGTGAGGAACACAATCGGAACTGAAGAGTTCACCTTTCGAATATCTTGTGCAAGCTCAAATCCGTCCTTTGATGGAAGCATGACATCCAGAATACACAGGTCATACGAAGCCTTGTTGAACTGCATCAGACCTTCTTTCCCATCCTTGGCTAAAGTGACGGCATAGCCTTCGAGCTTGAGTAGATCTTGAATCACAAATCCAAGATTGAAATCATCTTCGACCAATAGGATCTTTGTCTTGCTCTCACTCATGATGTGGTTGATTTAAGTTTGACAATGAACCGACTTCCTTGACCCGGTTCGCTATCCACAGTGACTTGACCGCCATGCGCTTCAACCACGGTGTGGACGTAGAATAAACCCAGTCCAAATCCTTTCACATTGTGAACATTCCCGGTTGGAACACGGAAGAACTTGTCGAAGATCATACGCTGATGCTTCTGGTCAATACCAATTCCGTTGTCTTTGACTTCCATAACAATGAAGCCTTTCTCGTTTCCAGATGAGATGGTAATCTGAGGTTGAGCTTCAGTGTACTTCACGGCATTGTCAATCAGGTTGTACACCAAATTGGTAAGGTGAACCCGGTCGCCTTCGACCATTGGATTTGTGGCGTCAATGTTCAGAATCAAGGCGCCCTCACGGTCGTTCAAGTGCAACTGTTGTGACTCAGCAGCTTGCTGAATGATCTCGTGCATATTAACGATCTCTTTGTTCAGCTTCAGCTTATCTGGAGATAACGTGGCTACTGAAAGCACGCGCTCCACCTGGGATTGAAGTCGTTGATTTTCATTTTTGATGATCGAAGCATATTGCGTCATGCGCTCTTCATCAGACTGCACATCGTTGCGAAGCAGCATCTCACTACTAATCGCGATAGTTGAGATCGGTGTTTTCAACTCATGCGTCATGTTATTGATGAAGTCTGTCTTGACCTCTGACAGTCGTTTCTGCCGAAGGATGATAGTAATCGCATAAGCGAAGAAGAAGATCACCACGATGATGGCCACGCTGGAGAAAATCCAGAAGTCCATTTGACGAATCAATACGGTCGTCTTTTTCGGAAAATAAATCCCGAAGTAATGTCCGTCGTTATTGAATCGTTTCTGATTTCCCAGGTTCAACGCAGGCGCTCGTTCGGTATCTTCTCCCATGTTGATGCGGGCACCGTACACAATGGAATCGCTGAAACAATCATAGATCGCATACTCAAAGTCTTCTTCCAGATTGAGACTGGTGAATTCTTCTTTAAGTAGAGTCTCTAAGAAATAGGGATGAAGTGTGTCGTTGATGTTCGCCACGTAATAAGAAGGCGATACCTGGCTTACTGGTTCTACAAAGGCACTGTCGTGATTGGCCTCTTGAATTCGATCTACCACAGAGCTTAGCGCAATCACCACTCGGTCATTGAATTGCTTTTCTTGAAGACCATAAGCTTTGCCCACCCAATAGATTTGAGTGATGATGATCCCAGAGAGTGAGATCACCGCAATTATGATCAAGAGATAGATCGTCTTTCGGCTCACATCTCGAAATTACATGAATTCGCATCTTTGTGCTCTACATTAACAAGTGATTAACAGCAGATGCGTTCCATTCGCCTATTTATTCTCCCTATTCTTTTCTCGATAGCGCTCTTCTCTTGCGAGGAAGCTACGGTCATTGAGACACCCCTTCGTGCTTCCTACGCGATTAGCAGTCCTGATACCGGAGCGCAGGGTCTAGTGCATACCTACTTCGGAGATCGCATGGACTATCTCATCTTCGATTCCACGCATTTTGTGATGGAGCGTGAAGCGCTCGTCGGGAAATTGGTACAATGGTACGACGGTGATAATCTGTGGATTCGTCAAATGGAAGGTGACTATTGTTCTTGCATTCAGTTGGAAGGTGGATTACTGGATATCTGGCGTGATGACGAATGGCTACAAGATTTCACCTACAATGAATCTACCTCTGAAGTCAATGGCTGGGAGGTGAATGAAGGAATTGCGATGGATGAATTGGGCGATACTACTTGGGTGGCGCTTTCAACGCAATATCCAAATGCATGGTTCGAGAATCCGACTTTTGACGGACTTCCTCTTCGTTATCAATACCGCTTACGTGGGGCCAAGGTGACCTATGAAGTTGATACGATTGAATCGATTGACGCCTCTTTCGATCCTTCTGGATACGATCATCAATGTGTCAAAATACCGGCAGAAGCCTTTCTCGGATATGCTCCGCACGATACTGTTTTCGTGGGAAACAATCGCTTATGGGTCTATGGTGACTTGACGAATGATTTCGGTGAGTACATCAATGGTGAATTGACGGTGGAGTCATTCGATGGCAATGCTACGCAGTCGGCAAAGGTGCGCGTTGAGCAAGGTGCTTTTGACATTGAGCTACCTTACGGTCCATTGTATACCCTTGATTTCACGGCAGACGGAATGGTCCATCGCCGGGTTGAAATTGATACCCGTGATGTTCCTCAAGACGGAAATGAAATGACCATGGATCTGTCCATGAGTGTTTTTGAGGCTGAGAATGTTCAGGTGGCTGAGTATTTATCTTCCACTAACGTGGGAATCGCTCGCTACAATGCGGAAGCTGGTTCCATACTCTTTGATTTCGAGTATACCGAAGCGGTCGTTGCTGAAGTAGAACGCCTAAGAAACCTCGAGAACTAGAGGCTTTTGATCTCCTTGAATCGTGCTGCTTGACGGCGTGATACTTCGATCTCTTTTCCATCTTTTAAGGTGCAGCGTAATCCTCCGTTGAACCAAGGTTCGATATCATCAATCCACGAAAGGTTGACGATGTGCTTTCTACTTGTTCTGAAAAATTGTTTTGGGTCGAGTCGCTCATCCAGTTGATTAAGAGAACGAAGAATTAGTGGCTTGAAATCTCGGAACCAAACGCGTACATAATTTCCTTCACTTTCGAAGAGTCGAACTTCTTCCAACGGAACAAACCAGCATTTCTCGCCGTCTTTGATGAAGATACGGTCTGAGGCACTCAGTAAATCATTCTTGGCTTCTTCAACGAAAGCTTCTTCTCGTTCAAAACGCTCCGTAACCTTCGCAATGGCACCAGCCAAGCGTTCCTCTTCAATTGGCTTCAGAAGATAGTCTAGAGCGTTCACCTCGAACGCGCGAATCGCGTAGTCATCATAGGCCGTGACAAAAATAATCTCAGGCACATTGTCGAGTTCAGCCAACATATCGAAACCAGACATTCCTGGCATTTGAATATCTAAGAACACAAGATCGGGCTCCTTGCTTTCTATGAGCTCAATACATTCCGGACCGTTACTTGCCTCGCCAACAACTTCTACTTCGGGATGCTTTTCGAGGAGGCGCATCAATTCCTTGCGCGCCAGACGTTCATCGTCAACTACGAGTGCCTTCATTGTCAATAGTTTTAGGAATAATCAGGGTGCAAGTGACCAGCTGATCTTGTTCTTTCATATCAAAGGAAGCCTTCTCCTTGTACAACAGTTGAAGGCGCTTTTCGATGTTTTCTAATCCGGTTTTCGTGCTTTCAGGTCCGTTCCCTGATTGAATGGATCCGCTATTCTGAACGACAATCTTGGTGTTTCCTTGATCATCCGAAATTCGGATATGCAGCGAGCCACCTGAAGTGAGCTTGGCAATGCCGTGTTTGATGCCATTCTCTACCAAGGTTTGTACAATGAGCGGAGGTACATGAGCTTCGGTCACCGAGGGAGCAACTTCGCTCGTGTACTCCAGCCGTTCCTCAAAACGGATCTTCTCCATCTCGAGGTACTTGTGCACCAATTCGAGTTCTTCTGAAAGCGGAACCAGCTGGTGTTTTCCAATCAACAAGGTATTTCTCAGGATAGAAGATAAGGTAGTCACGGCCACTTTCGCCTTCTCTGGATCCTCCTCAATCAAGGCGCGAATGGAGTTCAATGAGTTGAACATAAAATGCGGACGCAACTGGTTTCGCAGGTTGCTTAATTCGATCTCAGTATTGACCGCACGTAGCTCCAAGTTGCGGATTTCAACGCGGCGTTGATTCTCGAAATAATGAACCGTGAAGTACAAGAAGTTCCAAAGAAGGAACAGCAGTACAAAGTTCATTGAGACCAAGAAGAAGGCAGAAGAAGTGAGGGTCGGTGTATTTGCAATCCGCTCTGGTAGAAGGTCATTCACACCACCAACAATAAGGGTGAAGATGAAGCTTTCAATTCCTGAGACAATCAACACACGAGGCAACAGCGCCCAAGGTGAGAGTTGGTTCCAATTCCAGCGATGATAGAGTTCTCGGAATACGTGTGAGGTAGTGATTCCTGCCACGAACATGGCTCCCAATGAAATCAATACTCCAGAAAACAACTGGTCTCTCAAGAACAGGTTCAGCGCATTTCCCCCGGCGAAGATGAGCCACCCAATAATCTGGGCTGCCCAATAGGCGCGAGTTCTACGTTTGCTTTGGTGCTGTTTAGGAGACATCCCAACGAAAGTACGACAAGATGCCTCAAAGATGAGCTGACTTGGTACTAATGGAACTCTTTCACTTTCAGTGGTCGCTTCGCTTGCGAAACGGTACCTTCGCTCCGTGAACTACTTAGCACACTGTTTTCTGAGCGGCGAAGACGATGACATCCTCGCCGGGAACTACATGGGAGACTTCATCAAGGGGAACGACTGGAAGAAGCTGCCCGGTCGACTCGGTGACGGTGTGGTGCTTCACCGATTGATTGATTCCTTTACTGACGAACATCCAGAAACCAGTGAGCTGATGGAGATCGTTCGTCCGTATTGTGGTCGCTACGCGGGAATCGCAATCGATATGATCTACGACCACTTGCTCGCCTCACGATGGGGCGAATTCCACGATAGTGAATTATTGACCTTCACCGTGAACACCTACCAGCGTTTGGAGAAGTATGTAGAGATCATGCCTCCCGTCTGTCAACGCATGTTTTCGTACATGTCAACGGGTGACTGGATGTATGAATATCGACGATTGGAAGGATTGCATCAATCGCTTTCAGGTTTGGAACGCAGAATTGGTAGGAAAACCGGTTTACCTGATGTTATCCAAGTGGTTGAAACAGAGCGATATCGATTTGATAAGGGCTTTGAACGCTTTTTTCCTGAGATTCAACGAGCTTGTTCACAGAAATTAGCTAGTTTTGGAACTTAGGATGGGAAGGCTAACTTTCCTTGAATACGAATACTAAGGTTGACCAAGACCAAGAACTACACTAAGATGAAACTAATTGTTATGCTGTTCGCCTTGATGCTCGGCGGTGCTGTTACTTCAACAGCTGGAACGATCGTCATGGAAGGGAAGTACCAGCAAAAGAACATCTTCGTGATCAACTCTATTGCACCCGAAGGAGTTGGTTTCTGCGTATATGAAGTGACTGTAAACGGAGAGATCACATCTGACGAAGTGAACTCGAATGCGTTTGAAGTTGATCTGTCTATTTACGGACTAAAGCTCGGAGATGATGTTGTTGTAGTAATCAACTACAAAGACGGATGTGAGCCTAAGGTGCTTAATCCTGGTGCACTCGAGCCACAACCAACATTCGAAACTGTTGACATCAAAGTTGATGACGCAGGTATGTTGACTTGGGAAACATTGAACGAGCAAGGACGTCTTCCTTTCATCATTCAGCAATACAAGTGGAACAAATGGGTGAACGTTGGTGAAGTAATGGGGAAAGGAACCTCAGTAAAGAACAACTACTCGTTCCAGACAAACCCTGTTTCAGGAGAGAACAAGTTCCGTTTGATTCAGAAGACCTATGAAGGCGATAACCGCACTTCTCCTTCTGTGACTTACGATTCAGATAAGGCAGCCGTGACTTTCGAATACGATAAGAAATCGAAGTCAGTGAAGTTCAGTGGTGAAACGAACTACGAACTTTACAACGAGTACGGTCAAATTATCAAAAGAGGATTTGGAACTTCTGCAGATCTAAGCAGTCTTCCAAAAGGAACTTACTACGTTTCTTTCGACTCTGACACTCAGAAATTCGAGAAGAAATAATCCTGATTATCAAGGGGTTAAAATCTTATTTCGTAACCCTGGATACTACTCTCGCGTATTATTCTCAAATTGAGACTTATGGAGAAGGCACAGAAGATTTGGCTTCTGTTGGCTGCCATATGCTTGTTTGTGGCCTGTAATTCAGGTGAAACACAACAAGTTGAGAGCCCAGCTGAAGCCCCTGCCGATTCATTGGTCATTGACCTAGCTGAAATACGTGAGCGCGGCAAACTCGTGCTCCTAACTGAAAACAGCAGCATCTCTTATTACTTATATCGTGGTCAAGCCATGGGCTTTGATTACGAAATGGTAAGAGAGTTCGCACGCGCCAATGACCTTGAACTTGAAGTACGTGTATTGGAAGATCTCAACGATATGTTCCAATTGCTCAACGAGGGTAAAGGTGACCTGATCGCATGCAACCTTGCGATTACGGATGACCGTCAAGGCCTCGTTGACTTTACCATGCCCCTCGCGGAGACGCGGCAGGTGCTGGTGCAACAGAATCCCACAGAACCCGAAGATTCATTGATTGATGAATGGCATGAACTGGATGGCCGTGAGTTATTCGTGCATCGCTACAGCTCTTTCTATGAGAATATCGTGAAGCGAGAAGCCGCAGACTCCTCAGGGGTAGAGATTATCGAAGCAAGTGGTAACATTGACAGTGAGCAGATGATTCGTCTGGTGGCTGAAGGTCAAATTGATCTGACGGTGGCCGATGAAAACATGGCCATGTTGAATGCGACCTATTACGATAACATCGATATCAGTATGCATGTGAGCGATGGTGAGCAAATCGCCTGGGCCGTGCGTAAAGATTCTGATAGTCTGTTGCTTGCATTGAATGATTGGATTGAAACGCGTTCTACAAAACGACGACTGGCTTATACCTACCAGAAGTACTTTGTAGCGAGAAAAGATCAGCAAGCCAGAGTTCAAAGTCCGTTCTCATCATTGAGCGGGAAGCAGATCTCAGAGTTTGATAACACTATTCAGGAATACAGTTCGGAATTGCGTTGGGATTGGAAGCTATTGGCGGCCATGATCTACCAAGAATCACGCTTCAATCCTGAGGCAAGATCTTGGGCGGGCGCGTTCGGATTGATGCAGCTGATGCCAAACACGGCGAAGCGCTTCGGAATTGATACAACACATACCCGTGAACGCAACATCAGAGCGGGAGTGGCATACTTGAAATACCTCGACAATTTCTGGCGAAATCGTATCCATGATCCGCAAGAGCGAGTGAAGTTTATCTTGGCTAGCTATAATGTTGGTCCAGGACACGTTCAGGATGCCCAACGAATCGCCCAACACGTAGGTAAGAATCCATACGTGTGGGATAACAATGTCTCAGATTGTTTGCTACTTAAGAGTGAACAGAAGTACCTTGCACTAGAGGGTGTGAAACACGGCTATTGCAGAGGTAAAGAACCCGTGCAATATGTCCGTAATGTGATTTCACAGTACTCGATGTATCAAAGCATGGAATTGTGACACGTCTTGTATTCATTCTTTCAGTCATACTGATTGCCTCCGCTTGTAATAAGGAGGACAATACAAATTTGATTCTTGAAGGTAAGACCACTGACTCCAGAAATGGGGCCGGACTCAATGGTGTTACCATAGATATCGAAGAGCAAATTCTAGAAGGAGGAGCCTTGAACGCGGCATACCAATATGCGGGCGGGGCGACCTCAGCTTCTGGAGGCAACTACCGCATTGAATTTGAACGTCAGAACTCACTAGAGTATCGTGTGAGTTACGCGAAGGAAGGGTACTTCTTTCAGCAATATTCACTGAACCCAGATCTGTTCAATCCAGGAGAGGTCGTAACGCGGAATATCAGCATGATTCCTGAAGCCACGATTGCTGTTCGTATCCAAAACGTCAATCCAGAAACGGAAGATGACGAGATCCGCTTCCGTTATCTTGATGCGAACTTCAATTGCGATTGCTGTGATAACGAGTTCAAAATCCTAGAAGGAACGGCCATCGATACAACGCTCGAGTGTAAGCTTCATGGCGACTATATGCTTCACTTTGTGTATGAGATCATGCGTGATTCTGATACCACTATCGTGGATTCAGTGTACTGTCCGGCTTTTCAGCTGACAGAGGTAAACATCAATTACTGATGGCTGAACACCACATCGAAGTATCTCGAAACCTCCGATACTTCGACAATGAGAAGCCAGATCAACCAGAGTTATTGATGGCTCTCCATGGGTATACGCAACATCCCAAATTCTTCCAACGCAAGTTCAATGTGCTCGATGATCGTGCTTATGTTGTGGCACCTGAAGGATTGCATCGCTTTTACATTCAAGGACATTCAGGAAGGGTAGGAGCCTCTTGGATGACAAAAGAAGATCGCTTGATAGATATCGCAGATAACATGAATTATCTCGATCAGCTGTACCTACGCCTTTTGATGCGGAACTATGAACGCAAGACCCTCTTGGGCTTCTCACAGGGAGCAGCCACTGCCGTTCGTTTTTTCTGTCATCAACCGAGTTACTTTGACCGTTTGGTTCTTTGGGCAGGTTCATTTCCGCCAGATTTAGATTTACCAAGCAATGCTGAAGCTCTGAATCAAACAGGTATCGATTTGGTCATTGGCGATGATGATGAATTCATTAAAGAAGATCACATCGTTGAGCTCTCGAAGATCTTCGATGCGCACCAAATCAAGTATCGCCTGCATCGTTTTTCTGGCGGACATGATATTGATTCTTCCACGCTATCTGGGCTTTTCAGGTAGAAATGAGATTATTTAAACTAAGTTTTTAGTTCAGTAACTAAAAGTTTAGTTATATTTGTGTCATGATTCAATTGACACGAGCAGAAGAAGAGGTAATGCAAGTTCTATGGGAACTTGAAAATGCCTTTGTTAAGGAGATACTCGAGCAGTTCCCTGAGCCAAAACCTGCCTACAATACCTTAAGTACGATCGTCCGTATCCTCGAACAGAAGGGAGTCGTTTCTCATGAAGCGATAGGGAGATCGCACAGATACTTCCCTGTATTGAGTAAAACCCAATACCGTTCCGCTTCTTTAGAGCGATTGTCTTCAGATTACTTCGGCGGTTCATTCAAAGAGCTCGCAAGTTGCTGGCTTCAAGACAACCAAATCAATATCGATGACCTTGAGGAGATTAAGGCGTTGATTGGGAAGAGGAAGAAGAAGAATTAGAGGAAGAATAAGAATGAGAATAAGTTAGGGGCGCACATGTGCGCCCAATGGAAGAGAAAAATATTTTCGTCAACCGTCAACCGTCAACCGTCAACCGTCAACCGTCAACCGTCAACCGTCAACCGTCAACCGTCAACCGTCAACCGTCAACCGTCAACCGTCAACCGATAAACCATGATCACAGACATCCTTACATACAACGCATTTTTACTTGTTTGGTCTTTAGCCATGTTCCTATTGACTACCAAGTCTCGACCGGCGAAATGGTACCGTTTTGCATGGCTAGCCGGTCCTTTGGTGGCATTGACTCCTTTCCTGGTTCCGAATGGGGCTGTGGAGGTGGTATTGCCTACGATTGAGCTACCCGTATTGGAACTTTCAGGAGAAGCAACGGTATCATCTTCGATGTCGTGGTGGGCTATTCTATATGTGGTCGGAATCGTTTCCGCGCCAGCGATATTGATTGTAAGAATTATAAGACTCGTCATGATCCACCGCAGATCAACTAGAGACAATAACGTGTACCTATTGGCAGCGCAGGATGTAGACCGCGGAGCATTCTCATTCTTCAAGAAGATTTACCTACCAAGCACACTCGGACCTGATTTGCGTTCATGCGTGATTAAGCACGAGCAGGTTCATGTGCAGCGCGAGCACAGCCTTGATGTTGTGTTTGTGGAGGTATTGAAGATTTTATTTTGGTTCAATCCGGCGGTGTACCTGATGAAGGCAGGTCTATCGATTTGTCATGAGTACGAAGCGGATGAATTGACTTCAGAAGCCGTTGGTGACGAGCAATATGTGAACGCACTATTGAGCAGTTCTTTCGGACTGAATCACATCGCTTCGATCGTTCACCCTTTCAGTAAAGCAAATATCAAAACCCGTATAACTATGTTACATTCAAGTAAGAAGCTACGCCTTGCGTGGATCCTACCTATGGTTGCTTTCGCAATGATTCTCTCACTGCAAGCATGTACGAAAAAGGCAGACACTGCCGCAGACGAAAAGATCTACGAGACAGTAGATAAGATGGCAGAATTCCAGGGAGGAATGGAAGGTCTGATTACCTACGTTTCCAACAATCTGGAGTATCCACAAGAAGCCAAGGATGGAAATATCCAAGGAATGGTAGCGGTGTCTTTTGTTGTTGGTGCCGATGGGAAAGTGAAAGACGCAACGGTCTTGAAGTCTCTGTCAGAGGCTTGTGACGCAGCTGCACTCTCAGTTTTTAACGACATGCCAGATTGGACTCCTGCCGAGGTAAACGGTGAAACGGTAGCTCAATCATTGACACTTCCGATCCGATTTCAGATCGATGCCTAACCAAGAGTAAGGCAATCCGTCATTGTGCCCGCAGAGATATTGTTGTACTTTCAGGTCCGTTTTGAAACCAATGCTGATCATGAAAAAAACACTACTATCTCTGACGGGCATTTTTATGCTTTTTAGTCTGGTAGCGCAGGAAAACAACGACAACGTTATTCCTCATCACCTTACTTGGGAAGAAATCATCGCTGCAAGACAGTATGACTTTTCTCAAACCGTAGCTCGCGGGATTGAAACCCCTCCCGAGTTCGAAAACTTGAGAACCCCTGCTGAATGGGAAGAGCAACAGGCACTTGTCATCGGTTGGGAAGGTTACCCTCAAATCCTCAAGCAAATCACTGCGGCCGCTCGCCTCGAATGTGAAGTTATCATCCTTACAGAAGATGAAGATGAGACGATTGATTTCCTCTACGGAAACAGCGCTGGTGGTCCTTTTGAAGACTTAACCAACGTCACAGTCATCGAGACTGACCTCAATACGATCTGGATGCGTGATTATGCTGCAACAACCGTATACGGTAACGAAGTGGATCAAGCATTCTTGGTAGACTGGATCTACAACCGTCCACGCCCTGATGATGATGCTTCACCTGCAGAAGTAGCTGAACACCTCGATCTTCCTTTGTACTGCACTACAAGTGCCCCTTACGATTTGATGGGTACTGGTGGTAACTGGATGACTGATGGGTTCGGACTTGGTTTCTCTTCAGAGCTCATTTTGGATGAGAACGAAGGCGGAAACACATGGTGGGGAACACAATACCCAGATCAAACAGAAGACGAAATTGACGAGATCTTCAACCTCTTTATGGGGATTGATGAGTACGTGAAGATGGATAACCTTCCTTACGATGGAATCCACCACATCGATATGCACTTGAAGATGTTGGATGAAGAGACCCTACTTTGGGCTGAGTACCCAGAAGGTGTTGCAGACGGTCCTCAGATTGAAGCGAACATCGAATATGTGTTGAGCAACTACACTACGAAGTGGGGAACGCCATTCAAGGTGATTCGCGTTCCTTCTCCGCCTCAGTTCGGAAACAATGATTACCCTGATGATGGAGGGTGGTATTTGACGTACACGAACTCTGTGTTTGTCAATAAAACGGTACTCCTTCCAACCTATTACACTGAGTACGATACCACGGCGATTCGTATTTACGAAGAGGCGCTGCCTGGTTACAATATTGTAGGCATCGACTGTGATACCTCACCGAATAACATCATCGCACTTTCAGGAGCGATTCACTGTATTACGCACGAAGTTGGAGCAGACGATCCATTGTTGATCAGTCACCAAGCACTTCCGGATACAGAAGATGACCAAAACCCTTACCCAGTGGTAGCGTACATGGCTCACCGCGATGGAGTCGTAAACGGAACACTTTACTACAAGACTTCACTTGATGGTGATTACCAGAGCGTGAGCATGTCAGACATCGGAGATGGAAACTGGCAAGGAGATATTCCAGCTCAGCCATTTGGAACAACGGTTTACTACTACGTTCAAGGAGAAGCTGCAGATGGAAAAGTTCAGGTTCGTCCAATGCCAGCACCGGAAGGATACTGGGAGTTTGACGTCGTGAGCGAGATCGTATTTATCGAAGAGAATGAGATTGGTGCTTTCGCTCCTGCATTCCCGAACCCTGCCAACGCGATCACATGTGTGCCTTTGACATTGAACCAAGAGATGGATGGAATCCTGAAAATCTCAGATGTTACTGGTCGTACTATTGAAGTGATTCACCAGGGTTCTTTCCCTAGCGGGGAAACGAAATACTTCTTCAATGCCAGTGAAATGGCACAAGGAGCGTACTTGATTGAATTCGTTACTGGAGCTGAGCGCTTCACACAACGCATCATGGTGAAGTAAGCACGATTTAAGACATAAAAAGAATCCCGATCCGGCAACGGATCGGGATTTTTATTGGGGTAAACTTCAGGTCGTGTGGGTTCTGTCGAACGAATTATTCTCCGCCGTAGTAGTCAGCGTAGTTATTCTCCGTTTCGTAGAGTCTGAGTTTATGTAGCGCACATCCCGTTTCACTGATCGGACCTTCTAGCTGTTCCCAGATAGCGATGATGATGTTCTCTGTCGAAGACATCTTTCCTGCCATGAATGGAACATCAAGGTTGATGTTCTTGTGATCCAACGGCTCAACTACTTTTTCGTTGATGATTTCCTTTAAATCTTTGAGGTCCATGCAGTATCCAGTGTCTGCACTTGGAGTTCCCTTGATCGTTACGTGGAGTTCGTAGTTGTGTCCGTGCCAATTTGGGTTGGCACATTTGCCGAACACTTCTAGGTTCTTCTCTTTAGACCAACTGTCATTCCACAGCTTGTGTGCTGCGTTAAATCGTTCTCGACGTGTGACGTATACTACGCTCATGTGTTTCTTTTTTCGTTCCCCGTATCCTCGGGCTTTTACAATACCTTTGTCGAGCATTTTGTTCGCACAAAGTAGAAAAGCATGATCATTATCACGGGAGCAGCAGGCTTTATTGCAAGTTGCCTAGTCGCAAAGTTAAACGAGGAAGGTTATAACGATCTCGTCTTAGTAGATGATTTCTCTCATGAGTCGAAAAAGGCCAACTTCGAAGGGAAGAAGTACAACATTTTAATTGACCGTGAGCTATTCCCAGCGTGGCTGGAAGAGAACGAGAATCAAGTACAATTCATCTTCCACCTTGGAGCTCGTACTGACACCACCGAGTTTGATAAATCGATTTTTGATCATCTCAACTTCAACTACACAAAGAAGATCTGGAACCTCTGCGTGGAGTATGGTATTCCTCTAGTTTACGCTTCATCGGCTGCTACTTATGGTGGTGGAGAGCATGGTTATGATGACAACCATGAAGTCGTGAACAAGCTCGTTCCGTTAAACCCGTATGGTGATTCTAAGAATGAATTCGACAAGTGGGCATTAGCGCAAGAGAAGCAGCCTTACTTCTGGGCTGGCTTGAAGTTCTTCAATGTGTACGGACCTAATGAGTACCACAAGGGCAGAATGGCCAGCGTGGTCTTCCATGCCTACAATCAAATCACGAAGACGAATGCGATGAAACTCTTCCGCAGTCACCGAGATGACTACGAGAACGGACATCAGCAACGCGATTTCGTGTATGTGAAAGATGTAGCTAAGGTGTGCTACTTCCTCATGCATCACCGTAAAGACAGCGGACTCTACAACCTAGGTTCGGGGAAAGCTCGAACTTTCTTGGATCTAGCAAAAGGTGTTTTCGCTGCGCTAGACAAGCCTGAAGACATCGGCTTCATCGACACCCCAGCTGACATTCGCGATAAGTACCAGTACTTCACAGAAGCGAATATGTCGAAGCTTCACTCCATTGGTTATCCGCACGAGTTCACAAGTCTCGAGGATGGGATTGAGGATTATGTGAAGGGGTATTTGGTGGAGACGCGTTACCTCTAGGCTTTAGGCGATAGGCGTTAGGCGATAGTGTTATGAAGTATTTGTATCTCTTGGTCGTCGGTTTATTTGCAGTTCAACAAGTGAAGGACTCTCCAATAGAACTGAGAGGCACTTGGAATCTGAATGTGCTATCGGTAGATAACGATACAGTTTTTCATAGAGATGCTATAGAGCTAACGGAGTCGTTTATACTCAAACTATTGGAGGAATTCGATTCTGGTCAGGTCGATACAACCGGCGTTAGCTTGAGAATTGAAGAGCTCTATCAATCCTATTTAGCGATGGAAATTAGGATAGTCTCGGACTCCATATTTTATATGACTAAAGTACGAAGTCCTGGAACGATATCTCCAGGAGTTTTGGATACTGGTATTTACTCTATCTCACTTGATACCTTAACATTGATAAACCGAAGTCGCCGCAACCAAGAAGTTTCATTTAATATTGATTATGTACACATGAGGCTTTGGTCTATAGATTCTATGCCTGAGGGTCCGCTATTTTTAGAGTATACCAAGAAGTTTTAGTGATGAGCGCGCTTGCTTATTCACACGTCAAGTAAAGACAGTACATCCAGGCTTTATGTGGTTCAATGCCAGATTGCTGTTTAAGAATTACACACGATTCTTTTTCTTTATTTCCTTTCATTCTCCTTCTCCTTCTCCTTCTCCTTCTCCTTCTCCTTCTTCCTCTTCAACCTTTTGGTAAAGATGGGTTGAAGAATGAACACCAATCCGAATCCGAAGCGTGACCAGAAGGGGAGGGCCATGGATAACAATCCGGTGAACACGAAGACTGCTAGGGCTACGTAGGCTCGGGTCATTTCATATTTGACGGTGAGCTCTTCCATCGCTGATTGTGACGTCACCTTCTTGACGATGAGCAAATGGAGTAGTCCGATCATGGCGAGGTTGGTGCAGTAGAGCATGAACGGACCTGCGGTGGCAAAGCCTGTCACATAGAACGCGGTAGAGAAGGGAAGGAGAACAACGAAGAAAAGCAAAAGGATATGTCGCCACAACAGCGGGTGATCAATCTCTTCCACGTATTTACCTATTCTCAAGTGAGCTACCCAGTATAGCGCAATCACAAAGAAGCTGACTATGAAGCCGATGAGTTCAAGTTGAATACTTGCGATGATATCCCAGAAGGAAGTCCGGTGAAAGGCTTCAGCAGAAGGAATGTTCACCTCGAGGATGAGGAGCGTTAAGGCAATCGAGAAGACGGCATCGGTGAAGTTCAGAACGCGTCGGTGATCGTAAGTAAGGCGAGACATGGTGAAGGTTGATTAGGGACTGCACTAGAATAACCGCCACCAACCATAGTTTTGTTCGATTCAATCATATGATCACTGTACCTGTCTATGTGATGATTTGAATCTCACAATGTTATCAATACGTTTTTGGTGAACCTCAGCTTGGCATCAGAGGTTATGATTTCATGTTGAAATGGAGCAGTGTATTTCTGGTATTTGCAATTTGTCACGGCACTTTTGGATGGGGGCAGCTCTGTGACGAGCTGGTCCCAAATGGTGGATTTGAAGATTTCACTCAATTGCCAGATGACGATTGTGACTGGAATCTGGCAGTAGGATGGACCAATGCATCGAATGGCTCTCAGTGTAATTCGAGTAATGGAACTCCAGATTATTTCCATCAGAGTGGCACTGACCCTTTTTCGTCTTTACCATCAAATTATTTCGCTGCCTTAAATCCTTCTTCAGGAAACGCAGTGATGGGGTTAGCGGGCTACATTTCTTTTATCAATAACGCCCGTGAGTACATTGCTATTGAATTAGAATGCCCACTTGTGGTGGGAGAAATGTATCAGGTCTCGATAGATATTACCAAGGGGATTAGCAATGTAGACGCTGTGGCACACGATGGTTTTGGTATCCTACTTTCACAAAACCAAGTGCTTCAAGCCGATGGATGTAATTGTCTGATTAATGCCTCTCCGCAGTTTATAGTTCCAGATGTCATTGACTTTGACACATGGCAAACATATACCTTTGATTTCATTGCGGATCAACCCTATGAGTACCTCACCTTCGGAAATTTTTCAGCCGACAACCAGCTGAACTTTGTTGATATTGGAAATCCTGGAAATTTCAGTTTGTCCTATGTATTCGTAGACAATGTCAGTTTATTTCCTCTCAACATGTTGCTCGATGTTTCGTGGGGACCGAGTTCGATTTCAGAAAAGGAACATGGTCTGAACGTACAATGGACAACCTTGAATGAGTTGAATAGCAGTCATTTCATCGTTGAAACTTCTCAGGATATGTTGGCTTGGAAATATGAAGGGACCGAACATTCCAATGGTAATTCTTCTATTCAGCGTGTATATGATTTCGCCCTTTCTTTACCGCTAAGTCCTACCTATGTGCGTATTTCCGAAGTGAATACGGATGGCATCGTAGACAGAGGTCCAATATTGTTTTGGGAACCGAAATTAGGTGCTAAGACTCAATTCAGTATTAGCAATCAATCGTTACTGATTACTAGTACACGTCCGGTTGATATCTCTCTTTTTCGGATTGACGGTAAACTTGAATACAGAAACACGATCAGTGGGCAGTTCCAATTTGACCTGAATCAACTGCAACCGGGCCTTTACTTCGTGACAGATGGAATCGAAGCGTTTAGGTTCGCTGTCTTCCGATAGAATTTGAGGGGACTAATGGGACATATGAAGGGACAGGTCAAAGGGACAAACCTCTAAATCGAAAGTCCCATTTGTCCCGTATCCAAAGGGACAAGATGATAAGGCCCAAGTCCCGTGGGAGAGGGACAAAGGGGGACAATTGCTTCAGTAGTTAAAGTCCCATTTAACATGGCTTCAACTTCATTCATGTCATGTGCTTATTGAATCATTTCTTCATCGAGCGAGCCCAGTTTTTGTTTTTTAGCTTTCGTGTGTCTCGCATTAAGGAACAGGAGGTAGATGAATGAAAAAAGGAAAGGGAGCATGCCTATGAGCACAGGAGAACTCCAGTTGATGCCCATGATATTCATGGTTTTCAAGCCACCGCTTTTTTCTATCCAAGTTAACGTGAAGATGATGAGCACTACTAAATTGGAGAGAAGAAGAAACCGTAAGAGCTGTTTTGACATTAAAGCTGCTCCTTCAATTCGATCAGGAAGGCACGGATTTGCTGGAGGCGACCTGCTACTTCAGCATCGCGATCCGCTTCTTTTGGTTTTGCTTTGAGATGCTTTCGGGCGCCTTCTAAGGTGAAGCCACGCTCCTTAACCAAATGATGGATGGTGCGGATCGTCTCCAGGTCTTTACGCGTGAAGAGACGATTGCCTTTCTTGTTCTTTTTGGGTTTGATAGCGTCGAACTCTCGTTCCCAAAATCGAATCAAGGAGGCATTAACATCAAACATTCCAGCTACTTCTGAAATGGTGAAATACTGCTTCTCTATTTCTTTTTCCCGATACGGCATTAACCTAAGATACAAAGGATAGATCAGTCGAACGACTGATTACCTGTAGAAGAACGTTCCAATAACTGCTCGAATTGTTCTGGAGACAGGTCATTGAAGTAGAAATACGCAGGGTTTACCTTTGTTCCGTCTTTGATGACTTCGTAGTGCAAGTGTGGCCCCACTGAGGTTCCTGTGTTTCCAATCAATCCAATGACTTCACCACGCTTTACTTTTTGGCCTTCCTTCACATTGATTTTACTCATGTGAGCGTAGAGCGTTTCGTAACCAAATCCGTGTTTGATAACAACGTTCTTACCATAGCCATTGCGCTTACTTTGAACGCGCACTACAACTCCATCTCCAGTAGCGAAGATGTCAGTTCCTGTGGGTGCAGTAAAATCCATTCCGGTGTGAAGCTTACGCACTTTGTAGATCGGGTGAATACGGTATCCATATCCACTCGCTACGCGTGTGAGGTCTTCGTTTCTTACCGGCTGGATAGCAGGGATCGAAGCCAACATCTCTTCTTTATTCCGCGCTAGCGAAAACAACTCATCAAAAGACTTGCTTTGCGCCACCAACTTGCGCTGGATCTTCGAAAGTCGTTCACGTGTTTGAATGATGGTTTGAGAATGATCAAAACCGCGCAAATCACGCATACGGTCTGTACCACCCACACCTGGTTGTCTTAGATGCTCAGGAAAAGGTTCAGTACCAAAGATGTTTCGGTAGATGTTGTCATCACGTTCTGCGATTTCGCTCAGTACGTGATCAACCTTCTCCAGCTCACTTCCCATAATAGCTAGCTGACCTTCGAGGTATTCAACTTCACGTTCCAAAGCGCGTTGCTTCGGACTTTCGAAGTATGAATTGAAGATGTAAATCGATGCAAAAGCCACCACACCAGCAAAGCCAACCCACTTCACACCTAGGATGAGGTAGTCACTCCAAGTGTAGGGTACTTTTTCGTACTGTAACTGTTCGGGATTGTATCGATATCTATAGCGAGCCATGGATAGAGAGAGGGTCTCAAATAAAGTCGGACGAAAGTAACAGAATTAATCTACTTTTGCAATCTGGAATACCCCGTGTGACGTGGGTTTAACAAGCATTTAGAGAATTCGTTCAAAGCCTTACATAGATGGAATCAGCTAAGATCCGCAAAGTATTTTTTGACTTCTTCGCTTCGAAAGGACATGAAATCGTGGCTTCTGCACCGATGGTGGTGAAAGATGACCCTACGCTTATGTTCACGAACGCGGGGATGAATCAGTTCAAAGATTTGTTTCTAGGAAACAGTGTTGTGAAGGATCCTCGTGTGGCCAATACGCAGAAATGTTTGCGTGTGTCTGGTAAGCACAATGACTTGGAAGAAGTAGGGGTAGATACCTATCACCACACCATGTTCGAAATGCTTGGGAACTGGTCTTTTGGTGATTACTTCAAGAAAGATGCCATCGAATGGGCTTGGGAACTGCTGACAGAACACTACAAGCTTGATAAAGATCGTCTTTACGTTACCTACTTCGAAGGTGACAAAGAAGACGCATTACCTGCCGATGAAGAAGCAGTTTCGTACTGGAAGCCGTTGATTGATGAAGATCGAATCATCGCTTGCGACAAGAAAGATAACTTCTGGGAAATGGGCGAGACAGGACCTTGTGGCCCGTGTTCAGAGATCCACATTGACCTTCGCAGTGATGCTGATCGCGCTGCGACTCCTGGAAAGGAGTTGGTGAATCAAGACCACCCTCAAGTGATTGAGATTTGGAACCTGGTATTCATGGAGTTCAACCGCATGGCTGATCGTTCATTGAAGCCGCTTCCGAACAAGCATATTGATACAGGAATGGGACTCGAGCGTCTGGCAATGGCTTTGCAAGACAAGACCTCGAACTACGACACCGACGTATTCCAGTACTACATCAACGAAATTGAAAAAAAGTCTGGTAAGAAATACCAGCAATCTGATAGCAAGCAAGACGTAGCTATGCGTGTGATCTCAGATCACTTACGCGCCGTATCATTCTCTATTGCAGATGGACAACTTCCATCGAATTCAGGAGCAGGGTATGTGATTCGTCGAATCTTGCGTCGTGCGATTCGCTACGCATTTAGCTTCCTAGATATTAAGGAGGCGTTCATTTATGAATTGAGTGCGAAGCTAGTTGAGCACATGGGTGAGTTCTTCCCTGAATTGGAGAAGAACAAAGACCTTATTGCGAAAGTGATTAAAGAAGAGGAAGAAGGATTCCTCCGCACCTTGGATAAAGGAATTCAGCGTCTGGAAGAGCTTTTCGCAAATTCTGGAGACACACTGGATGGAAAGTCAGCTTTCGAATTGTACGATACTTACGGTTTTCCAATCGACTTGACGGCTTTGATCGCCTCTGAACGTGGTGTTTCTATTGATGAATCAGCCTTTGATGCTGAACTTCAGAAACAAAAAGAACGCTCACGTGCCGCTGGAAAAGTAGAAACGGATGACTGGGTTATCCTTCACGAAGATGAGCGCGAAGAGTTCATTGGATATGATCGAACCCAAAGTCATGTGAAGATTACACGCTACCGCCGTGTAAAGCAAAAAGGAAAAGACCGTTTCCAATTGGCGTTCAACATCACTCCATTCTATGCAGAGAGTGGAGGTCAGGTAGGAGATACCGGTAAGATCGTCGCTGGTGATGAGGAAGTATACATTATGGACACCAAGAAGGAGAACAACTTGATTGTTCACTTCACAGAGAAGCTGCCGTCGAACCCGAAGGTGGAGTTTGAGGCATTTGTCAATGAGAAGCGTCGTACAAGCACAGCTCGAAATCACTCAGCAACGCACTTGTTGCACGAGGCCTTGAGAGAAGTACTCGGAACGCACGTCGAACAGAAGGGATCATTGGTTCACCCAGATCATCTTCGTTTTGACTTCTCACACTTCGCCAAGGTATCGGATGAAGAAGTGGAACGTGTAGAAGCGATCGTTAACCAGCGTATTCTTGAGAACATCGAGCTTGATGAACGTCGCAACGTACCTATTGACGAAGCGAAAGACCTCGGGGCTATGATGCTCTTCGGTGAGAAATACGGAGACTTGGTTCGTGTGATCAAGTTTGGATCTTCTGTGGAGCTTTGTGGAGGAATTCACGTTCCAGCCACCGGTTCAATTGGCTACTTCAAGATTCACCACGAGACTGCAGTAGCGGCAGGTGTTCGTCGTATTGAAGCCTACACCGGACAGAAAGCATCCGATTACCTGAACAAGCAACTAAGCACCTTGGCTGAGTTGAAAGAGGTATTGAAGAATCCAAAAGACATGGTGAAAGCCGTGAATGATTTGGTTTCTAAGAACAATGAACTCAGCAAGAAGCTTGAGCAGCACGAAAAGCAAAAAGCTGGTGGTGTGAAGAAAGAGCTGGCAGGTAAGATCACCGAAAACCAAGGAATCAACTTCCTGGCTGAAAAGGTTGACCTTGCGGCAGCAGAGATCAAAGACATCGCCTTCCAACTTCGTGCGGAGTACGAGCGACTCTTCGCAGTGCTCGGTTCAGACGTTGATGGAAAGACAACGCTTACCGTCTTCATTTCTGATGACTTGGTAAAAGACAAGGGAATGAACGCAGGCCAGATTATCCGTGAACTCGCCAAAGAGATTCAAGGTGGTGGCGGTGGTCAACCATTCTTCGCAACTGCAGGAGGAAAGAACCCTGATGGAATTGGGGAAGCGTTGAAGAAGGCTGAGAATTTCCTGTAAAGGAAGAATAAAAATGAGAATAAGAATAAGAGATTAGGGGCGCACATGTGCGCCCTTTTTCTTTTTGGCAGCAACATATCAAAAGTTAAGGCGCAAAAAAAGCGGCCACATTGTGACCGCTTTACACCAATACGTAGAGCTAGTTTTAGGACGCTGAGCGTCAGGCTGTGGCGTAGCGCGCCTCGCGTTCCTGGATCTCCTCCTTTGAGAGCCCGTAAACGGGTCCATGGTATTCCTCGTTGTACGCCAGACCGAGGTTTAGGAGGTAGAAGATGTTAAATACAATGGCGAATACGTAATCGATCACCTGATTCTTTCCGAAGCTCTGAGCCAGCTCAATAAGCACGCGGAAAGCAAAGTAAATGTTGAATACAGGAATCAGGAATAATAGGATGTGGCTCCCAGGACGACCAACGATCTTGAGAGTAACGATAAGGTCCCAAATCGGCACGAGAGAGGCAATTCCAGGCTGGTTAGCCTTAACGAAGAGCTGCCATTTGGCCAATGCACCGACTAGGAGCAAGAATCCGACTAGTACCGCAATTCCGGTATTGTCGCTGTTTAGAATTTGATGAATCCACTCCATGATTCGAAATTTTTTAATGAAACACTTTCGGTGTGTTCCATATGTAAGACGGTACTTACATCAACTGGTTGCCTCTTTTTGTAACTTTTTTTGAAAGAGGCTGTAGGAGCGGGGTTCCGGAGGATTCCGTTGGTAAGACTAGCTGATTTGGGCGTATTTCTTCACGTCTGCACCATCAATCTTGTCTGGACATAAAATAATTAGACGCTCAATCACGTTCCGCAGCTCTCGGATGTTTCCTGTCCATTCACCCTTCTGAAGTTCTTTGATGGCAGAAGCAGTGATCTCTTTAGCCGGCATACCGTAATCGTTGCAAATGTTCTCGATAAAGAAGTCTGCCAACAACGGAATGTCGTCTTTGCGATCCTTCAATGAAGGAACGTGAATCGGAATCACGTTCAAACGGTGGTACAAATCTTCACGGAAGTTCCCTTCAGCGATTTCTTTGCGCAGATCTTTATTCGTTGCAGCGAATACACGCACATTCACCTTAATGTCTTTGTCGCCTCCAACACGTGTGATTTTGTGTTCTTGCAATGCACGTAGCACTTTGGCTTGCGCCGAAGCGCTCATATCACCAATCTCATCTAAGAACAGCGTTCCGCCGTCTGCTTGTTCGAACTTTCCTTTGCGCTGCTTAATGGCTGAAGTAAAGGCACCTTTTTCGTGACCGAACAACTCACTTTCAATCAACTCAGAAGGAATGGCCGCACAGTTGACTTCGATGAAAGGCTTCTTCGCGCGTTCGCTGTTGCTGTGCAATGAACGAGCAACCAATTCTTTACCTGATCCATTTCCACCAGTTATCAACACGCGTGCTTCACTTGGAGCTACAGTTTCGATCATCTTCTTGATCTCCATGATAGCTTCGGACTCGCCAATGATGTTACTGCTCAGCTGCTTATTGATCTTGCGCTTGAGGGTCTTTGTCTCCTCAACAAGTGCGCTCGTGTCAGAGGCATTACGAAGAGTCACAAGGATTCGATTGAGGTCGAGTGGCTTTTCAATGAAATCCCATGCCCCTTTCTTCAATGCTTCTACGGCTGTTTCTACAGTACCATGTCCTGAAATCATGACAACAGGAGTTTCCACCTCCATCAAACGAATACGTTCAAGCGTTTCGATGCCGTCCATTCCTGGCATTTTGATATCACAGAAGATCAAGTCGAACTTGCCATCTTGAATCTTTTGAATACCCTCTTTGCCATTCTCAGCTTCTTCAACTTTGTAGTCTTCGTATTCGAGGATCTCACGCAGTGAACTGCGGATGCTTGCTTCGTCGTCAATAATAAGGATCTGGGCCATGTCGTTCATTTACCTTACGAAGGTATCAACTTTCATTCCAATACAATCTTCCCGTCGATGATCTCTTTGACGATTCCTTCTTTCATGGCGTAGGCCGAACGATGAATCTTCTTGTAATTCAGGTGCTTGACAAGGTAATTGATCAAGTGCGTAGAGATCGGCATGAAGTCTACACGTAAAGGAAGCATGCCAGGAATCTTTAAGCGCTGATCACGATCAAGCTTAAGCATGTCTGCATGCATCGAACGGAATGCATTGATCGGAATAACATCTGAAAGGCCATTGGATGACTGTCCGACATGCGAATTGTACATGTCGAGCAGGGTGTCAAACGATCCACTTGAACCTACGATGGTTTCGCTTGGGAACTGCTTGAGGGCTGCTTGAAGTGGTTCCAACACTCGGTGCAAGTGCTTCTCGAGACGCTTGGAGTCATCGGGTAGGAAAGGATCATTGGGTTGGATCTGTTCAAATAAACGCGAGACTCCCAGCGGAAAACTATGTTTCCAAGCAATACCGTCTTGATTGGCAATGATAAATTCCGTGCTCCCACCACCGATGTCCATGACCGTGATGTAGTCTTGGCCGATGTCCATGGTTTGCTTGACGCCTTCAAAAATGAGTTCAGCCTCTCGTTCACCATCAATGACTTTCACTTCCATTCCGAACATGGAACGTGCCTTATTGATGAATTGAATGGCGTTGCTCGCTTCCCGCAAAGCGGAAGTAGCAAAGACCGCACTTTTAGAAGTACCAAGATTCATCATCGAGTGGTGGTGCACCATCAGAGCATCAAGTCCGCGGGCCATTCGGTCAGCGCGAATCACCCCTTGGCCAATCCCTCCTTTACCCAGCTTGACGGATACCTTGTTGGAGAACACAGGTTTCCAGCTGTCATTCTCGATCTCAACGATCAGAATATTGAAGGTGTTGGTTCCACAATCGATGACGGCTACACGACTCATGTCTTATAAAATAGCCATTTCCACAATTCGCGGTAGGTCGGACGTTTACCGTACATCAAAATACCCGTGCGGTAAATCTTGGCTGCTAACCATACCATGAAGAAACAAGTGGCGATCAGTAAGACAACGCTGAGTAGGAGTTCCCAAACGGGCACATTGCCAACAGCCACTCTCACCATCATTACCGTAGGGGAGGTGAATGGTATGATGGAGAATACCTGTGCTGCAACTCCTTCTGGATTGTTGACACTCATAATCGCAATGAAGTATGCGAAGAAGAGCGGCAACATCACCGGCATCATTAACTGCTGCGTATCTGTTTCGTTATCTACTACCGCTCCAATGGCTGCGAATAGGGAAGAATAAAGTACATATCCACCCACAAAGAAGACAATGAACATGAGAATGAGGTAGCCCCAATTCATATCGATAATGGTGCTCAACCCATCAGTTTGAGAGAGGTAGGTCTCAAAATCCATATTTGCGGCACCACCCTGTTGTTCCATTACTTGAGCCATGGCATCCGTATCCGTGAATGCACCGCTCTCGAACAGCGCCCCCGCAATGGTGAAAATGATCAGTGAAAAGGCCACCCAGATGACAACTTGAGTGATCGCAACGAATCCTACTCCGATGATCTTACCCATCATAAGCTGGAATGGCTTTACAGAAGACACAATCACTTCAACGATTCGATTCGTCTTCTCCTCAATAACTCCGCGCATTACATAAGCTCCGAACAGGAATATGAAGAAGAAGATAATCACGGCGAAGAACATTCCAATTCCAGCCTTACTGTCGTCGTATTCTTCTCCTTTATCAATGCTGAACTTTTGGAGTTGGATATTCACCTTTAACGCCTTGTACGTAGCATAGTCAAGACTCGATTCAGCCACTTTAGCTCGCTCTAGTGCTGCCTCCAAATCACCTTCAATCACATTGGTTGCGATTGAACTCGGGACTTTCTTATAGTAGAGCTCTGCTTTTTTGTGTTGATACTGATCAGGAAGCAAAGACACCATCAAGGTGTAATCACTTGCCATGAAGGTAGAATCAGCGAGGGCTTTATCCGTGAATCGGTAGATATAGTCGTCACGCTCAGGGAAACAATCAGGGCATGTCGGTAAGTACTGTCCGATGCCGTCTTCATAACGCGTGATCAATCCTTCTGGATCAACCACCAGTACTTTGTGATCTACCGAATCAGCGACCACAGCAAAAATGGCCACCGCCATCAATCCGGCGAAAAGCAAAGGCCCCAAGATCGTCATGATGATGAACGAACGTTTACGAACGCGGCTGAGGTACTCGCGTTTAATGATCAGTCCTACTTTACTCATGACGTGTGTTTTGATTGTTCAACTGCTTGAATGAAGATGTCATTCATGCTGGCAATATGTGGTCTAGCCTCCAGGATCTGAACGTTTGGAGTAAGGGTATTCAAGAGGTCGTTCAAAGTGCGTTCATCCTTCAGTTTGATGATCGCTTCGTTGTCTCCTTCATCCTCATCACGTGAATTGCTGATGAGCTCATAGTTAGTCCATAAACTGTTCGCGAGGGATACTGCTGACCCTTCGTATCGTATCAAGAACTCGTTTTCATTGAATCGACGGCGAACTTCATCTACTGAACCGTCAAGAACCACACGTGATTTATTGATCAAGGCGATGCTGTCACAGATTTCCTCCACACTGCCCATGTTGTGTGTAGAGAGAATAATGGTGCTTCCTTGGTCACGAAGTCGCAAGATCTCCTTTCGTACTATCGCCGTGTTAATCGGATCAAACCCTGAAAAAGGTTCATCGAGGATGAGCAGTCTTGGCTCGTGAAGTACTGTTGTAACGAATTGAATTTTTTGGGCCATACCCTTACTCAATTCCTCTACCTTTTTGTTCCACCAGTCTCCAATTTCTAAGCGCTCAAACCATTCGTTGAGTTTCACCTTCGCATCAAACTTCGACATACCTTTGAGTTGAGCTAGGTAGAGCGCTTGCTCACCTACCTTCATCTTTTTGTACAAACCGCGTTCCTCCGGGAGGTATCCGATTTGGTTCACATGTTCTGGGTTCAATGCATCTCCGAAGAATTTGATCTCTCCGTTATCTGGTCCGGTGATTCGATTGATAATGCGAATCAAGCTGGTCTTCCCAGCTCCGTTTGGACCCAAGAGACCGAAGATGCTCTTCTCTGGGACGGTGATATTGACATCGTGCAATGCTACATGGTTCGCATAACTCTTATCAATAGAAATCGCTTCTAATGCATTCATAGGCTTTGGTGCTTGCAACAAATCTATTCAAACAAAAAAATGGTGCGTTACTAATCACAGCAACGCACCAAAATCGTGTTCAGTGGTCATAATATTAGGAGAACATCTCCTTCACTTTCTGGAAGAAGCCTTTATCCTTATTCGAAGGGTTGGGCTTGAAGTTCTCCGAACCTCTTAGCTTCTCCAGTAATTCTTTTTCCTCGCTAGAGAGTTTTTGTGGTGTCCATACATTGATATTCACCAATAAATCTCCGTTTCCATAGCTGTCAACGCTAGGTAGCCCTTTACCACGTAGGCGGACAATCTTACCACTTTGCGTTCCTGGGTCAACCTTGATTTTTGCGCGGCCGTTCACCAATGGTACTTCGGCTGAAGCTCCCATAGCGGCGTCTACAAAGTTTAGGTAGAGATCGTAGTGGAGGTTGTTTCCATTACGCTTTAATACATCGTGCTCAATCTCTTCGATCACGACGAGAAGATCTCCGCTAATTCCTCCAAATGGTCCGGCGTTACCTTCGCCGCGAACGTTGAGCTGCATGCCTTCTTCTACCCCTGCAGGAATATCGATGGTCACGATTTTCTCTTCACGCTTCAATCCGAATTCATCGGCGTCTTTTGGCTTCGAAGTCACTGTCTTCCCTGCACCATGACAAGTAGGGCAAGTAGAAGTAGTAGCCATCTGACCGAGGAAGGTATTCGTCACACGACGAACTTGACCGGTTCCTTTACAGGTAGGACAGGTATCGTATTGAACGCCTTCGGCAGGAACTTGCTTGAAGACCTTGATCTTCTTTTGCACTCCTTCAGCTACCTCTTCCAAGGTCAGTTTTACCTTGATTCGCAGGTTAGATCCTTTGGTACGGCGTCCAGCTCGTTGACCACCGCCACCGAATCCGCCACCAAAGCCACCTCCGCCAAAGGCACCACCAAAGATGTCTCCGAACTGACTGAAGATGTCGTCCATGTTCATGCCGCCACCGCCGCCGCCGAAGCCACCGCGCATGCCGTCATGTCCGAACTGATCGTATTGTTGCTTTTTCTGAGCATTGCTCAAGACTTCGTAGGCTTCAGCTGCCTCCTTGAACTTCTCCTCAGCTTCCTTGTCGTCAGGGTTCTTATCCGGGTGGTACTTTAGGGCAAGCTTACGGTAGGCCTTCTTGATCTCAGAATCAGTGGCTCCCTTGCTTACACCAAGTACTTCGTAATAATCTCTCTTTGCCATGTCTAGCTATTACTGGCCAACAACAACTTTAGCGTAACGAAGTACAGCGTCGTTGATGAAGTATCCTTTTTCCACTACGTCTACAACCTTTCCTTTCATGTCTTCTGATGGAGCAGGGATGTTGGTAATCGCTTCGTGGTATTCTGTGTCGAACGGTTGTCCAATGCTGTCCATTGGCTTGAGTCCTTTCACTTCAAGTGAATGCTTGAGTTTGTGGTGGATCAAGTTGAAACCTTCTTTCACCGTATTGATGTCTTCAGAAGCTTCGTTCGCTTTAGCTGCGCGATCGAAATCGTCGAGTACAGGAAGCATTTCCTTGATCACATCGCCGCTGGCAGTTTTGAGCATCTCAATACGCTCCTTCGCTGTACGCTTGCGGAAGTTGTCAAACTCCGCGAACAAACGAGTGTACTTGTCTTTCAACTCTGCAACCATCGCCTCAAGCTGTTCTTCGCGACTCAACTCAGGAGTCTCCTCTGTTGCTTGTTCTTCGTTTGTTTCAGCCGCTTGTGTTTCCACTGCTTCCGCAGCTTGCGCCTTTTCGTTCTGATCTTTCGTGTTCATTCCTTGATTTTTCAAGTCAGTTTGGAAGGGGCAAAAATACTGCCACCAAGGGGAATACGTCAAACTGACAGGAAAAAAGTTTCAAATCTCTCAAACTGACAGAAGACGTGCCAATGGGGCATAAAAAAAGGCCTCCATTTGGAGGCCTTAATATCATTGTGTCAGTAGCTTACTTGAAGCTCTTTACGTGCTTGTCAATTTCTTGATCGAGCGCCATACCGCGAAGTCCTTTCGCCACGATAACACCGTCTTGATCTACCAAGAAGCTCATCGGGATTGAACTAACACCGTAAGTTCCTGCGGCTTCGTTCTGCCATCCTTGTAAGTCGCTTACGTGGTAGTCCCACGTCAAACCGTCTTGTGCAATGGCAGCAACCCAACGATCACTCATCTTATCAAGTGATACCGAGAATACCTCGAATCCTTTTGCGTCTTTGAACTTTGCTTTTTGGTACTTCTCGTAGGCGCGAACCACATTCGGGTTCTCACGACGACAAGGTCCACACCAAGATGCCCAGAAGTCGATCAATACGATCTGTCCTTTCAAATCAGACAGCTTGTATGTCTTTCCGTCTGGAGAAGTCATAGAAATTTCTGGAGCTAGATCACCGATGTTGGTACCAACTTTAGGTGTCACAGCTTCGATATTAACGGTGTCCTCTGTTTGAAGAGTAAAACCGAAAGCAGCCAAACAAATAATAGCCGCTGGAATAATCCACTTTAGTTTCATCATTGTAGTTTGAGATGTGAAAGATACGAATACCCTCAGGTAGAGGCAACAATCATTCCAACTGTCTATTGTCTTTCTATTTGAGCTCCCAAATTTTTCAAACGCTGCTCAATGTACTGGTATCCTCGATCGATTTGTCCGATGTTGTGTATTGTACTTGTTCCTTCAGCAGAGAGCGCTGCGATCAACAGAGAAACCCCTGCACGGATATCAGGTGAAGTCATGGTCACACCTCTCAACGCTTGCTTTCTTTCAAGTCCGATTACAGTTGCTCGGTGTGGATCACACAAAATGATCTGAGCTCCCATATCAATGAGTTTATCGGTAAAGAAGAGGCGACTCTCGAACATTTTCTGATGGATTAGCACCGATCCCTTTGCTTGGGTTGCTGTCACCAAAACGATAGACAACAAGTCAGGAGTAAACCCTGGCCAAGGCGCATCCGAAATGGTCATAATCGACCCATCAATGAAGCTTTCAATCTCGTAAACCTCCTGAGAAGGAATGTAGATGTCATCGCCTCTACGCTCCAAATTGATCCCTAATTTTTTGAAGACGCTTGGAATCACACCTAGCTCATCATAGGCTACATCCTTGATCGTGATCTCGCTTTGCGTCATGGCAGCCAACCCGATGAAAGACCCGATTTCGATCATGTCTGGAAGACATCGGTGATCGCATCCACCGAGGTAATCCACCCCTTCGATGATGAGCTTGTTTGATCCCAATCCCGTGATTTTACCTCCCATCGAGTTGATCATCTTACACAACTGCTGCAGGTAAGGTTCACATGCGGCATTGTAAATGGTCGTTGTTCCTTCAGCCATAGAAGCAGCCATCACGATGTTGGCTGTACCCGTAACCGAAGCTTCGTCAAGAAGCATATAAGCTCCTTTCAGTTTGTCTGCATGTGCGCGGTAGAAACTCTCCTTCGGATCAAAGTCAAACTGTGCCCCGAGGTTCTGGAATCCAATGAAGTGAGTGTCGAGACGACGACGGCCAATTTTATCTCCTCCAGGACGTGGAATGAATCCTCGTCCAAATCGAGTCAGGAGTGGCCCCATGATCATGATTGATCCGCGGAGACTTGATCCTTTTTTCTTGAACTCCTCTGATGTGAGGTAGTCCATGTTGACGTCGTCTGCTTGGAATTTATAAGTGTCAGGCGCCAATCGCTCTACCTTAACTCCCATAGATTGGAGTAGGTCGATGAGTTTATTGACGTCTACAATGTTCGGTATGTTAGAGATGGTTACCGGCTCTGGTGTCAATAGCACCGCCGAGATAACCTGAAGCGCTTCGTTCTTAGCTCCTTGTGGCTGGATCTCACCGCTTAGTTGGTGTCCGCCTTCAATGACAAAAGTTCCCATGTATCTGTTCTTTCAAGCTGGAAGATCAAGAATCATCCAATGTTCGTAGAACAGAACGTCAAAACTTTTCGACAACGAATAATGAATAGGTAATCGCTTGAGGATTTCAAGCAAGCGTTAGCGCTTTTTCTTTTTCTTCATCGGGCCTTTCTTCCCTTTGTTTGAAGAGGTGTTCTTCACGGTACCCATCAGCTTGACAACATCGTTGGCAGAAACCAATTCGTAATCATCTGGCACCTTCAATTTGCCATTCGAAAGCTCTACCAATTGCTTTCGGATCAAGTCGTCTTCTACAGTGCGACGGTTGTACGCAACGTAATGGCGCTTCATGAGGTCAGCAATTGACTTGGTGAAGGCGTCTTTTTCTTCGCCGTCTTCCATGGCAGAAGCCTTGTCGATCATGCGCTCGAGAATCTTTCCGTAGTGCCCGTACTTGATGTCGTACTCAGGGTAGTCAACAGAATCTGGCTTTGACTGAATCGTCTCTGGCTCAGGAAGTGGGTATGGAGAATCTACGTCGAGCTTAAATCCAGACATGATTTGAATATGATCCCAAAGCTTGTGCTTGAAATCTTCAATGTCACGCAGGTAAGGGAAGAGCTGTCCCATCACGCTGATGATCGCTCCAACTACTTTGTTTCGCTCTTCTCGGTCTTCCACCGTCACAGCGAAGTCAACCATTTGTTGAATGTTGCGACCGTACTCAGGGATAATGAGGTCTGGTCGTTCGCTATTATAAGGTAGGAATGGTGTTTCGTTCTCCATTTGACAAAAGTAGCTATTTATGTTAACCGTTCTTGCGAATTGCCTTGAAGACTAAGAACGGTGGTCCATCCTTTTTTAGTGTAGGGTGTTCAATCACCAATCGACCTGCTAAATTGCTTCGTGCTTCGGTCTCTTCAATCACTTCTCCGGTAAATGGATTGGTCCATACGAAGTTGTATTTCACATAGAGCCCCATACCCGGAATCTCTAGTCGGTTGCCACCTTTTTCTGGGTCGATTGAACGGGCCTCTTTGTACTCACTCCAAAGCACAATCGTTTCTAAGTAAGGAACATCTTCACAAGGAGTGCCATGCATACTGGTGTCACGCATGGTGTAGAAGTTCATTGTCAAGTTGTTGACGACTCCCGCTGCCATTCTGCCTTCGTCGGTACTTTTCAAGGAAATCAACTCGACCGTCTTATCAGCACGAAGGTCACTGTGGTTTTCGAAGTCCCATTCGTCAAGGGGAAGTGAATTCATGAAGCTGGTAATGTTCTTATAAGTCTTCCAAAGGTCTGGGTCGTGCTGTTTGTTCCAGTTGATTCCAGTTCCGGCTAAACCTGTGAAGCTAGATACCCACGCAGCTTTGATCCAACGAATGTTGTTGTCGCAATCGTGAATGCCTTCTAAGCCGGGACCAATCTCTCCGTACATAATTGGCTTATCCAATTGAAGCGGGTCGTAATTCGTCACCTCACCCTTCTGACGCTTTTGCTGGAAGTTGCGAATGTCTCGCGCAGCTTTCGTGTACTTGTCGATGGACAGATTATAGTTGTTCCAACTACAGATATCGACATGTGGAGAGTAGTATGAGTTGTCCCCAAGAACCACATGTGGTGCACCGGTATAATTCAGCGCGAGAAGGTGATCTGTATGTTGAAGGTCTTCTTTGATGAAGCGTGCCATTTCCCAATGCCAGTCTGCAACCAATGCAGCGAAGCCTTCTTCATTATAGTATGGTTCATGACGCTTGATTGATTTGTCTGGAAGGCAGTTTTCATCCATTGTCGGGCCTTTACCTGAGTTGTTGGCTTCACTTAATAGTTCCAACACTCCAATAGAAGTGGAATGACCGTATCGAGCGATGAGGTATCTGATCCTGTTCTGGTAGTGCTTTCTCGCTTCCGCGCTAGCGAAAAACTCACGCGGCGTCTTTAGATTCAGCTCATCATAGTAACAGTATGGTTCATCCCAAGGTGAACAAGCCAGGTCGTCGTAATCCCAATGGAACATGGAATAAACGGAAGGATTCTCCAGCGGGTAATGCACTTGAAGATTGAGGTGGAGGAGCAAGCCGATCGATTCAGCATGTTCGAGAATGTGGTCCATCTCCCAAGCACAATGCATGCGTTCATCGTAGTTGTTCAGTTTTTCAAATTCGATTTCAAGGTTCCATGGCGCAAGCAAAACACGAACGTAATTCGCGCCGCCTTCTTCCAATAAACTCATTTCATCTTCGAAGACTTTGAAGCCATAAGGCCCCATGATACGTGCGTGACACCATGCTTCTTTACCGGCACAATAGATCTCTTCACAGCGTTCATCGATCTCCGAAGCACATGTTGGCCAAGGCAGGTTCTGTCCGACAGGGAAGAAGGTTTTTTCATCTCGTGTCAAGAAAGAGGTGTTCTCACCAAGCGCAACGAACCCCGGGCGTTCACTCGCCACCGAAGTGAATTCTGTTGAATTGGTTTCAACGGTGTCTTGCTGATTGGTAATGACCGCTACTTTAACGCGCCATTTTCCTTCGACTTGTGGTGTGAAGCGAACACGAAAACTGTACTTCGTTCTGATTTCTCTGTGGTTCCAATTGTCAGCGACATTGCCTGCGAAGTTGCGCTCGTAGTTTCTATACCAGAAGCCATAACGTTGTTGAGTTTCTATGATCTCGCCTTCGGCGGAAATTCGGTCAAAGGTGGCTACGACGTTCAGTTGCTCTGGGTCGAAAGGGTTTAGTGAATTGGGAACTGGACGATCGTCTAAGTAGTTCTCGATGCCCACTTTTGTCGTCTGCTGAAGCTTGAAACCGATCTCCAGGTGGTCATTGACTTCTACCTGTGCCGGTGTTTCTTTTGGGTGGAACCACGCTAGTTCCATAGCGCTAACCCCAGGGTTTGGCAATGGGGTGGTTTGTGCCAAAAGGCCAGCAGGAATTGAAAAAAGGAAGGTTGAGAGAAGGCTAAGAATCTGAATTCTCATGATCATCGTTTCGTTTTGGCTTCAATACGAAGGTAACGAGAGCTAGACCAATTAAAAAGGGGATGGCACTTAAGAGCCAAGATTCGCTGATTAACCAGGTGAGGGCGGTTACAGGAATCCACAAAATTGTAATGAGGTGTAATCTTCCGTGAGAGGGAGGGGTATCGGAACTCATGTCGCAAAGATACACCCTCTGCAGCCCTGATCGAGCGGCAGCCTCAACGCGGCAAGCCTACTGAGGCCGAGCCGAAGCTGGCTTTGCAAAAAGCAAAGACCCGCTGCGGCACGTGGCCGAAGCAGGTCTTGCAAGTTGAGCTATAGCGGTGAGCAGGACAAAGCTGCCCTACAAACCATTGATGTAATTCTCGAAATCACTAATCGTGGTTGGCGCGAAATCTAGGTCAACCTCTACATCACCTGAAACAGTGACTTCAATGAATGAACTGTAGTACACATCATCTTGAAGCGAAAGTGCGGCTACGACAACGTTGGTACCTGATGGCATTTGGTAAGAAGTGAATTGGTTATCATCACCTCCACAAGACATTACTCCAAGCACCTCGTCATCAACGAAAATCGAGTAGACCACGGTGTTTCCACAGTCAAATTCACCAGAAGCGTGCGCAATCACTTGGCTATCTGCGTTTCCTCCGCTGAAGTAATCACAGTTCACCCACCCAAGGTGTGTAGTATTCAATTGGTAAACCCAAGAGAATGGCACTGGATCACAATCATCGCTTGAGATGGTAATGGTCGAGCTAACACCGTTGATGGTGATCGTCAAGCTAGCGCCTTCCCATCCATCCCAATCAGTATCAGTAATGCATAGGTACATTGACCCGCCTACTTCCGTTTCAATCTCATAGGTTGTTTGATTTCCGAAAGCCATTTGACCGAAGTCATTTGGACCTTCGTACCATCCTGCGTGAAGACTTGGATCTTCAGGGCCGGCATTGTATGAAAGCGTCACGATGTCTCCTGCTTCCAGTTCGATCGAACCACAAACAGCGCTGCAGTTTGCACTATCCAGGTTCGCTTCCCAAACACCGAGATCATCAGATCCAGTTGCCGGAAGCCAATTCACAAGGCCATCATCACCCTCTTCTCCAATGAAGAGGTCCATGTTGTTGTCAGGGTTGTCTGTTGGAATGCGTGCGTTCAGATTGTACGACGGCGATGGGCTCAGCGCTTGTCCGTTTTGGAAAGCTTCAATGTTAAACTGACCACCTGTGATCAGGAATTGATCATCAGAGACTGTTTGCTGCCCAGCAAAGAACAGCGAAGAATTATCAAAAAGCTCTGTGATACGGATATCAACGTTTCCAATCACGGTGTTTCCGTTTTGATCAACGAAAGCGTTCTGACTGAATGTATACTCAGCGTAACTCTCCGTACGAATGGTTGTCGGGAATTGCGCATTGATGGTATGCGTTTCTTTTTCCACCAGGGAAAGGAGGGTGTTCTGGATTGAAGCACTCGAAGGCGTTGTGCCACCGTTTCCAGTTGGGTTATCGTCATCCTTATTACAAGCGAGGATTCCGAAAGTCAAGATCGAAATGATCAGTAAAGTTGTTCGCGTTCTCATGTGTATTAGTTTGAGTTTTCACAGATAGAGACGCGACGTGAGCAGGAAATGTGAGTGGACTTTCAATTTCCGTGCTGCAACTATTGAAATGCAAATCCTTCGAGAAAGGAATGTAAATCTTCTGAGAGGTCTGAAAAGTGGGCAGTTGACACCTGCAATTACAGGACTTTCAGCTTCGCAAATTTGAGTAATAATTGTTTCTGACCGGCCTTCGGAAAGAACACAATCGCCTTAATGTTGGGTGCATCGCCTTCCAATTTCAAGACTTTTCCTTTCCCAAATCGCGCGTGTTCTACTTCTGCTCCAGGTACAATTCCTTCGGTATCGATCGGTTCAGATGAAGTATTCGTTTGGGATACTCTTGTCTTGCCCTGTGTATTTGAAGGCATGGGTTTATAGAAGCGCTGTCGCGCGGAAGCGAAATTACCTCCTCCGAACGGTTCAGGTCTGCGTGCGCTGACGGCCGCCAAGTGAACGTATCGAGGGTCGATCTCTTCAATAAAGCGTGATTCTTCACATTGAGAAAGCTGTCCCCAGCGATAACGGGTAATCGCGTAGGTCAATGTTGCTTGTTTGCGAGCACGCGTGAGCGCTACGTAAAATAGCCTGCGTTCCTCTTCAAGTTCATCGCGCGAGTTCAATGCCAGCTGACTAGGGAATAGGTTTTCTTCGAGCCCAACTACGAATACGTAATCAAACTCTAGTCCTTTCGATGCGTGAATGGTCATCATGTTGACCTTATTATCATCATCGTCTTGCTTGTCAGCATCAGTTAACAATGCCACATCCACAAGGAAGTCGGCCATGGTTCTGATCGCATCCGGATCGGTTGGATCCGTTTGATCAGAGAACTCCTTCATACCGTTCAGGAGTTCCTGAATGTTTTCATAGCGGGCAACACCTTCTGGTGTTTTATCTGAATACAACTCACGCATGAGGCCGGTGCTATCAGCAATATGTTGACCGAGGTCGAAAGCGCTCTTGGTCTCAATTTGAGCAGCGAAGCTTTCGATCATGGTGGCGAAGTTGCGCAGCTTACCTTGGGTAGCTCCGTTGATTTCAGAAGGGTATTCGTGAGGATTCTGGATGACTTTCCAAATCGGCACCTTGTGATTTGACGCCGCGATGGTGAGTCTTTCCATGGTGGTTTTACCAATTCCACGCGCAGGATAGTTCACCACTCTTTTGAGTGCTTCATCATCAGCGTGATTGGCAGTCAAGCGGTAGTATGCTAAGAGGTCTTTGATCTCTTTGCGTTGGTAGAATGAAAGACCTCCGTATATACGGTATGGGATGTTGAGTTTGCGCAAAGATTCCTCGAATGAACGCGACTGGCTATTCGTGCGGTAGAGAATGGCGAACTCCTTGTTCTCAACCTGAAGGTTATTTCGGGTCTCGAAAATGCGTTCAGCTACGAATCGTCCTTCGTCACCATCTGACATAGAACGATGCACCGAGATCACATCTCCCTGATCGTTGTCAGTCCAAACCGTCTTCTTGATCTGGTTCTTGTTCTTCTCAATCACCGAGTTGGCTGCGTTCACAATGACCTTCGTCGAGCGATAGTTCTGCTCGAGTTTGTACATAGCAAAGTCAGGGTAGTCTCGTTTGAAGTTGAGGATGTTCCCAATATCGGCACCTCGGAAGCTGTAGATTGACTGGGCGTCGTCACCCACGACACATACATTGTGGTGAACCGCACCCAGTTGTTTAATGATGAGGTACTGAGCGAAGTTGGTATCCTGGTACTCATCTACAAGGATGAACTGGAATTTGTGTTGGTAACGATGTAAGATGTCTGGATGATCACGCATTAAGACATTGGTCTTATATAATAGGTCATCGAAATCCATGGCTCCGGCGCGGTAGCATCGTTCGGCATACGCCGCATAGATGTCTGCCATTTTTGGTCGGCCTGCCTGGTGATCTTCAGACATCACTTCGGTATTCGCTCGGTATTCAGCCGGACCAATCAAGTTGTTCTTTGCTGCGGAGATTCGTCCGTAGACTGTAGCAGGCTTATACACCTTATCATCAAGGTTCATCGATTTGATGACGTCCTTAATTACCGAACGACTGTCTTGCGTGTCGTAGATGGTGAAGTTCCTCGGGTAGTTGATACGATCGGCTTCCATTCGGAGGATGCGAGCAAATACGGAGTGGAAGGTTCCCATCCAGATGTTTGCTGCTTCTTTGTCGCCGATGATTTTGCTGATACGCTCTTTCATCTCGCGAGCTGCCTTATTCGTAAAGGTCAGTGCGAGGATTGAGAAGGGGTCAACGCCCATATTAATCAGGTGAGCGATGCGGTAGGTGAGGACACGTGTTTTCCCAGACCCAGCTCCGGCGATAACCATGAGTGGCCCGTCTACGTGTTCTACTGCTTTACGTTGTTCTTGATTTAATTGCTCGAGGTACTCCACTACACAAAGGTAAGAATGGTTCTGAGGCAGAGGAGCGGTAGGAGAGGTCAATTTATAGATGTGTGGATAAGTTATATGGTCGTACCTTTGTGCGTTGATTCTATCTAGGCTCACTCTTCGTCTGAAGAAAGTTGAAATTTATGTGAGCTAACCCCTTGGATTTCGAGATAATACTCGTACATTTGCACCCCCAAAAAAAGCTGGGGAAGATTTTTTTGTTGAAAAATTTTTGAAAGAAAACACGCAATATGCCGACCATACAACAACTCATCCGTAAGGGGCGCGTAAGCAAGGTAAAGCCTAGCAAATCAGCGGCTTTGAACTCTTGCCCGCAGCGTCGTGGGGTTTGTGTTCGTGTGTACACGACTACACCTAAGAAGCCAAACTCAGCGATGCGAAAAGTAGCACGTGTACGCCTTACCAATGGAAATGAGGTGAACGCTTACATCGGTGGAGAAGGACACAATCTTCAGGAGCACTCAATCGTGCTTGTACGTGGAGGACGTGTAAAGGATCTACCAGGTGTACGATACCACATCGTACGAGGAGCACTCGATACCGCAGGTGTTGAGGGTCGAAATCAGCGTCGTTCAAAATATGGGACAAAGCGTCCTAAAAAGAAATAAGCTCTCATCTAGCGCGTCATGAGAAGAAGAACAGCAAAACGGATGCCCGTACTACCAGATCCTCGTTTCAACGATGAGATGGTGACAAAGTTTGTAAACAACCTTATGCTTGAAGGTAAGAAGAGTGTAGCTCTAACGATCTTCTACAATGCAATTGATAAGGTTAGTGAGAAAACCGGAGAAGAAGGACTAGAGGTTTGGAAGAAAGCAGTAGTCAATGTGACTCCAGCAGTAGAGGTGCGTAGTCGCCGAGTTGGTGGTGCTACATTCCAGATTCCTCAGCCAATCCGTGATAGCCGTAAGCTATCATTGGGGATGAAGTGGTTGATTGGTTTCGCTCGCAAGCGCAATGAGAAGACAATGGCAGATCGCCTTGCTGCAGAGATTATGGCAGCAGCCAAGGAAGAAGGTGCAACATTTAAGAAGAAGGAAGATACTCACCGTATGGCTGAGGCGAACAAAGCCTTCTCACATTTCCGTTTCTAACGCATTCACGATAAGAAGATGGCTAAAAGAGATCTAAACTATACTCGGAACATCGGTATCATGGCACACATTGATGCTGGTAAGACAACAACGACCGAGCGTATTCTTTACTACACAGGTATCTCTCACAAGATCGGAGAGGTGCACGATGGTGCTGCAACCATGGACTGGATGGAGCAGGAGCAGGAGCGTGGTATTACTATTACCTCAGCTGCTACTACTTGTTTCTGGAACTACCGTGGGTCTGAGTACCGTATGAACATCATCGATACCCCAGGACACGTTGACTTTACTGTAGAGGTAGAGCGTTCATTGCGTGTACTTGATGGTGCGGTAGCATTGTTCTGTGCAGTAGGTGGTGTAGAGCCACAGTCTGAGACTGTATGGCGTCAGGCTGACAAGTACAATGTTCCTCGTCTAGGATTCGTGAATAAGATGGACCGTTCAGGTGCAGACTTCTTCAACGTAGTAGAGCAAGTTCGTGAGCGTCTTGGAGGTAACCCAATTCCATTGCAGGTGCCAATCGGTGCTGAAGATAGCTTCAAAGGTGTGGTTGACTTGATCAACAACCGTGCGATCGTTTGGAACGAGGAAGACAAAGGAATGACGTTTAACGAAGTGCCTATCCCTGAAGACATCGCTGATGTTGTTGAAGAGTGGCGTGAGAAATTGGTAGAGGCAGCTGCAGAGCAGGATGACTCACTAATGGAAAAGTACTTCGAAGATCCAGATAGCATCACAGAAGCAGAAATGCTTTCAGCGCTTCGTAAAGCGACAATTGCGATGCAGATTACTCCTATGATGTGTGGTTCAGCATTCAAGAACAAAGGTGTTCAGACAATGCTTGACGCTGTGATGGAATTCCTTCCTTCACCATACGACGTAGGTGCGATCACGGGTACAAACCCAGATACAGAAGAAGAAGAGCAGCGTAATCCTGATCCAGACGAGCCGTTTGCTGGTTTGGCGTTCAAGATCGCGACTGACCCATTCGTAGGACGTCTTTGTTTCGTTCGTGCATACTCTGGTAAGCTTCCTGCAGGTAGCTACGTGAAGAACACTCGTTCTGACAAGAAAGAGCGTATTTCTCGTCTATTCCAGATGCACTCAAATAAGCAGAATCAGATCGACGAGCTAGAAGCTGGTGATATCGGTGCTGCAGTTGGATTCAAGGATATCCGTACAGGTGATACACTTTGTTCAGAAGGTTCTCCAATCGTACTTGAGTCAATGTCATTCCCTGATCCGGTAATTGGTATCGCGATCGAGCCTAAGACGCAGGCTGACCTTGACAAGCTTGGAGTCGCTTTGAACAAACTATCAGAGGAGGATCCAACCTTTACAGTGAAAACTGACGAAGACAGTGGTCAAACAGTAATCTCAGGAATGGGTGAGCTTCACCTAGAGATTATCATCGACCGTCTGAAGCGTGAGTTCAAGGTAGAGTGTAACCAAGGTCGTCCTCAGGTTTCTTACAAAGAAGCTATTACAGGATCAACTGATCACCGCGAGACGTACAAGAAGCAGTCTGGTGGACGTGGTAAGTTCGCAGACATCGTGGTTAAGATTGGTCCTAATGAAGATCAAGAAAACCCTGGATTGAAGTTCATCAATAACATCAAAGGTGGTAACGTTCCTCGTGAATTCATCCCTTCAGTGGAGAAAGGATTCAAGGATTCGATGGTCAATGGTGTTCTTGCAGGCTTCCCAATGGACTCAATGACTGTAGAGTTGAACGATGGTTCATTCCACGCAGTCGATTCAGATAGCCTTTCATTTGAGCTTTGTGCGAAGATGGCATACCGTGAGGCAGTTAAGCACTGTTCTCCGATCATCCTCGAGCCAATGATGAAGCTTGAAGTGGTTACTCCTGAAGAGAACATGGGTGACGTGATCGGTGACTTGAACAAGCGTCGTGCGCTTATTGAAGGAACTGATGAGCGTTCTGGTGCAACTGTAGTGAAGGCGAAAGTGCCTTTGAGCGAAATGTTCGGTTACGTAACTGACCTTCGTACGATCACTTCAGGACGTGCTAGTTCAACAATGGAATTCTCACACTACAGTGCCGCTCCTAGCAACGTGCAAGAAGCAGTAATTGCAGAAGTACGCGGTAAGGAAACAGCATAATTGTAAAGACAATGGCGCAGAAGATTCGCATCAAATTAAAGTCGTACGATCACAACCTAGTAGACAAGTCTGCTGAAAAGATCGTTAAGACTGTAAAATCAACAGGAGCTGTGATCAGTGGACCAATTCCACTGCCGACACACCGTCGCATTTACACAGTTCTTCGTTCACCACACGTGAATAAGAAATCACGTGAGCAGTTCGAGCTATCAAGCTACAAACGTTTGCTTGATATCTACAGCTCTTCATCGAAGACTGTAGATGCACTAATGCGTCTTGAGCTACCAAGTGGTGTAGAAGTAGAGATTAAAGTTTAATTAGATAAAGTAGTACCATGCCAGGACTCATAGGGAAAAAGATTGGTATGACCAGCATCTACGATGCCTCTGGGAAAAATGTCCCATGCACAATTTTGGAAGTTGGTCCTTGTGTCGTGACGCAAGTCAAGACCCTGGAGAAAGACGGTTACGAAGCTGTTCAGCTCGGATGGGGTGATAAAGCTGATCACCGCACGTCAAAGCCAATGAAGGGTCACTTCGACAAAGCCGGAGTGTCACCAAAGAAAAGAATGGTTGAATTCACAGGATTCGACCGTGAGCTTAAAGCGGGAGACGAGCTGAAAGCTGACGAAGTATTTAACGAAGGCGATTTTGTATTTGTGATCGGCCGCAGTAAGGGTAAAGGATTCCAGGGTGTTGTTAAGCGCCACGGATTTGCCGGAGTTGGTCAGGCGACACATGGTCAGCACAACCGCCTACGTGCACCCGGTTCGATTGGTGCGGCTTCTGATCCAGCACGTGTATTCAAGGGAATGCGCATGGCAGGTCAGACAGGAAATAAGCGTGTCACAGTGGAGAACCTTCAAGTAATGAAGGTGATGCCAGAAGAGGGATTGATGGTCGTTAAAGGCGCTGTCCCAGGACACAAAGGTTCAACCCTTGTAATTCGCAAGTAAGATGGAAGTTACGGTACATAGCACAGACGGAAAGGCTACTTCGAAGAAAGTAACCCTTGACAGTGAGGTATTCGGAATCGAGCCGAACGACCATGCGATCTACCTAGACGTGAAGGCCTTCATGGCAGCACAGCGTCAGGGAACGCACAAGGCAAAAGAACGTGGAGAGATCAAAGGATCTACGCGTAAGATCAAGCGTCAGAAAGGTACTGGTACAGCACGTGCCGGTAGCATCAAGAACCCATTGTTCCGCGGTGGTGGTCGCGTATTCGGACCTCGTCCACGTACGTACAACCAGAAAGTGAACAAGAAGGTGAAGCAACTAGCTCGTAAGTCAGCACTAACATACAAGGCGCGTGAGAACGCGATCATGGTAGTAGACAAGATCGAGATGGAAGCTCCTAAGACAAAAGCATTCCAGTCAGTTATGGATGGCTTGAAAGTAGGAGATGTGAAGACACTTGTTGTCACACCTGATTACAACAACAATGTATACATGTCATCACGCAACCTAGCGAAGCACAATGTGCGCGCTGCGTCAGACTTGAATACATACGATATCATGAATTGTAAGAACGTGATCTTCGTGGGCAATGCACACGAGCTCGTACAGGATCAACTTAAATAATTACGACGATGAAAAATGTACTTATTAAGCCATTGATCACTGAGAAGCTTACAGCAGATGCTGAGAAGTATAACCGCTACGGTTTCATCGTAGATCAAGGTTCGAACAAGATCGAGATCAAGAAGGCAGTGGAATCATCTTACGGAGTGAAGGTAACAGCAGTGCGTACTATCAATGTTGATGGTAAGAAGCGCTCACGTTACACGAAAGCTGGGATGGTCACTGGAAGAACGAATTCATACAAGAAAGCGATTGTACAGCTTGCAGAAGGTGACATGATCGATTTCTACGATAACATTTAATAGGAGGAATTAGGATGGCACTACGTAAGCTAAAACCAATAACTCCAGGGCAACGTCACAAAGTGATCAGTTCATTTGACGACGTTACTACTGACAAGCCATACAAGCCGCTTCTTGCACCAATCAAGAAGTCAGGTGGTCGTAACAACACTGGTAAGATGACGATGCGCTACCGCGGAGGTGGTCACAAGCGTCGCTACCGTATCATCGATTTCAAACGCGATAAGCAGGATGTACCTGCGATCGTTCAGACAATCGAGTACGATCCAAACCGTTCAGCACGTATTGCGCTTGTAGAGTACAAAGACGGAGAGAAGCGCTACATCGTGGCTCCTGAAGGTCTAAAAGTTGGTCAAGAGATCAGCAGCGGACGCGGGATCCAGCCAGAGGTAGGAAACGCAATGTACCTGTCAGATATTCCATTGGGTACGGTGATTCACAACATCGAGTTGTACCCAGGGAAAGGAGGAATCCTTGCACGCAGCGCAGGAAGCTACGCACAGCTGAATGCTCGTGATAAAAAGTACGCGATCGTTAAACTTCCTTCAGGGGAAACACGCATGATCTTACAGACATGTATGGCAACGATCGGGTCAGTGTCTAATTCGGAGCATAACCTTCAGGTTTCCGGTAAAGCAGGTCGCTCACGCTGGCTTGGACGTCGCCCACGTGTACGTGGTGTGGCTATGAACCCGGTAGATCACCCAATGGGTGGTGGTGAAGGTCGCCAGTCTGGAGGTCACCCACGCAGCCGTAACGGTATGCCAGCGAAGGGTTACAAGACTCGTCGTCCGAAGAAGCACTCGAATAAGTTGATTATTGAACGTCGTAAGAAATAAGATTAACGATGGCTCGCTCATTAAAGAAACCCCCATTCGTACACTACAAGCTGGTACAGCGTGTAGAAGAAGCGCAATCTTCAGGTAAGAAGTCTGTGATCAAGACATGGTCTCGTGCTAGTACGATCACACCAGATTTCGTTGGACTAACGATTGCAGTACACAACGGGCGTCAGTTTATCCCTGTATACGTTACAGAGAACATGGTAGGACACAAGCTTGGAGAGTTCTCTCCGACACGTACTTTCCGTGGACACGGCGGTAACAAGAAGGATAAGGGTAGACGTTAATCCATTACGACAAAGACAGTACTCATGGGTAAGAGAAAACACTTGATGGCAGAGAGGCTTAAGGAAGAGCGCAAGAACGTTGCGTTCGCGAAGCTGAACAACTGCCCTACATCACCCCGTAAGATGCGAATCGTAGCAGATACGATCCGTGGTAAAGATGTATTCCACGCGCTGAACATTTTGAAGTTCAGCAAGCAGGATGCGTCGAACCGCCTCGAGAAGTTGCTTCGTAGCGCTATTGCGAACTGGGAAGCAAAGAACGAAGGAGATCGTCCTGAGGAAGCGAATCTTGTTGTAAGCGAGATCCGTGTAGACAGTGCACGTATGCTGAAGCGTCTTCGCCCAGCACCACAGGGACGAGCGCACCGCATTCGCAAGCGTTCGAACCACGTAACTATTATTGTAGATAGCGCCAAATAAGAATTAGAAATGGGACAGAAGACCAATCCAATAGGTAATCGTCTAGGGTTCATCCGCGGATGGGACTCAAACTGGTACGGAGGTAACAATTACGCAGATAAGATCGAAGAAGATGATCGTATCCGTCGTTACCTAAACGCACGTCTGCGTAAGGCTAGCGTTTCTAAGATCATTATTGAGCGCACACTGAAGCTCGTTACTGTGACAATCCAGACAGCTCGTCCGGGTGTGATCATCGGTAAAGGAGGATCAGAAGTAGATAAGCTAAAAGAAGAGTTGAAGAAACTAACTGGAAAGGAAGTTCAAATCAACATCTTCGAGATCAAGCGCCCAGAATTGGATGCGAAGCTAGTAGCTGACAGCATTGCTCGTCAGATCGAAGCACGTATCTCTTTCCGTCGTGCGATCAAGATGGCAGTTGCCGGTACTATGCGTATGGGAGCGGAAGGGATCAAAGTAACGATCTCTGGACGTTTGAACGGGGCAGAGATGGCGCGTACAGAGACATACATGGACGGACGTGTGCCACTACACACATTCCGTGCAGATATCGATTACGCATTGTCTGAAGCACACACGACATACGGTCGTATCGGAATTAAAGTATGGATCTGTCGTGGGGAGGTTTACGGTAAGCGTGACCTAAGCCCAACAGCAGGAATGAAAAATAAGCGAGGCGGTGCCGGAGGTTCAGGCGATCAGCAGGGACGTCGTCGTCGTCGTAAGTAAAATTGATAAAGTAAGGAACGATGTTACAGCCGAAAAGGACAAAATTCCGCAAAATGCAGAAGGGCCGCATTCGTGGAATGGCGCAGCGCGGTTCTACGATTGCATTCGGATCGTTTGCGATCAAGTCAACAGACGAAGGCTTCATAACCTCTCGTCAGATCGAGTCAGCACGTATTGCATTGACACGTTACATGAAGCGTGAAGGTAAAGTGTGGATCCGCATCTTCCCAGACAAACCAATTACGTCGAAGCCGGCTGAGGTACGTATGGGTAAAGGTAAGGGTGCTCCTAGCCACTGGGTAGCAGTGGTAAAGCCTGGACGTATCATGTTTGAGATCGACGGTGTGCCGTTGGCAGTTGCACAAGAAGGTCTGCGTCTAGCAGCACAAAAACTTCCAGTGCGCACCAAGTTCGTTGTTCGTCCTGATTACACAGAATAATCCGCGTAAAGATGAAGATGGAAGAAATCAAACAGCTCTCAGACTTGGATCTAGCAGAACGCATCCAGGTGGCTCGCGAAGAATTGAGCAAGCTGCGTTTCAATCACTCAATTGCTGGGTTGGAAGACGCGAATATTCTGAGTTCAAAGAAAAAAGACATTGCACGCCTCCTAACTGAGCTAAGCGCTCGCAAGAAGGCCTAAAGTATAAGTTATGGAGACTCGTAATCTTAGAAAAGAGCGTATCGGCGTGGTGACTTCTAACAAGATGGAGAAGTCAATCGTAGTAAGCGTTGAGCGTAAGATGAAGCATGCCAAGTATGGTAAGTTCATCAAGTCTACGAAGAAGTTTGTTGCACACGACGAAGGTCAAGAGTGTAACATTGGAGATAAGGTAAAAATTATGGAGACCCGTCCTATCAGCAAAAACAAGCGCTGGAGACTGGTTGAGATCATGGAGCGCGCGAAGTAATCCAGATCATTAACAAATAGAACGATGATACAACAAGAAAGCCGAATGAAAGTAGCTGATAACAGCGGTGCGAAAGAAGCGCTGTGTATCAGAGTGCTTGGCGGAACTCGCCGCCGCTATGCGAGTATTGGCGATAAGATCGTTGTGACCGTAAAAGATGCAAGCCCTTCTGGGAACGTAAAGAAGGGAACTGTTTCTAAAGCTGTTGTCGTTCGCACACGTAAAGAAGTGCGTCGCGCAGACGGAAGCTATATCCGCTTCGATGATAACGCAGTGGTTCTTCTGAACCAGGCTGGTGAGATGAGAGGTACTCGTATTTTCGGACCTGTCGCTCGTGAGCTTCGTGAGAAGAGTTACATGAAGATTGTTTCACTGGCACCAGAGGTGTTGTAATTGATTGATCATGGACAAGCGTCATAAAGTAAAAAAGGGTGACCAAGTGAAGGTTCTTGCTGGAGAGCACAAAGGCAAGGAAGGCACTGTTAAAGAAGTGATCAAAGCAAAAGATCGCGTTGTGATCGAAGGAGTGAATATGATCACTCGTCACGTTAAACCAAGTGCAACCAACCCACAAGGTGGTGTGATCGAGCGTGAAGCTGGAATCCACATCTCAAATGTGATGGTTATTGATAATCAGGGTAACGCAACTCGTGTTGGACGTCGTCGTGCTGACAACGGAAAGCTCGTTCGCTACTCTAAAAAGTCAAATGAGGAGATTAAGTGATGAGCTACACACCTAGACTACAAAAGCTGTATAAAGACGAGGTCATTAAGCAGTTGACTGACCAGTTCGAGTACAAGACTCCTATGCAGGTTCCTAAGATCATGAAGGTCTGTTTGAACCAAGGTCTTGGAAAGGCTGTGGCAGATAAGAAAATGGTTGATATCGCGGTTGAAGAGATGTCTCAGATCGCAGGTCAACGCGCAGTACCAACGTACTCGACGAAAGATATTTCCAACTTCAAACTCCGTAAAGGAATGCCAATCGGTGCACGCGTAACACTACGTCGTGAGCAGATGTACGAATTCCTAGATCGTTTGATCGCGGTTTCCCTACCACGTACTCGTGACTTCCAGGGAATTCGTCCAAAAGGATTCGACGGACGTGGGAACTTCACTTTCGGAATTAAAGAACAGATCATCTTCCCGGAGATTGATATTGATAAAACTAAGTACATCAACGGAATGGACATTACGATCGTAACATCTGCTAACACAGATGAGGAAGCAAAAGCTTTGCTTTCAGCGTTCGGTTTCCCATTCTCAAAGAACTAGGGTATGGCTAAGGAATCAATGAAAGCCCGTGAGCGTAAGCGTCAGAAGCTTGTTGCTCGTTACGCAGAGAAACGCGCAGCTTTGAAAGAAGCTGGTGATTGGGATGCGCTACAGAAGCTACCTAAGAACTCATCTTACGTACGTCTTCGCAATCGTTGCAGCCTAACAGGCCGCCCTCGTGGATACATGCGTCAATTCGGAATCTCACGTGTGACTTTCCGTAAAATGGCAAACTCAGGAATGATCCCTGGGGTAAAGAAAGCAAGCTGGTAATCAAGAGAAGCAAGAGTTATGTACACAGATCCAATCGCAGATTACTTAACGCGCATTCGTAACGCACAAATGGCGCGTCATAAAGTGGTTGAAATTCCTGCTTCTAACTTGAAGAAGGAAATGACCAAGATCCTCTTTGATAAAGGATACATCCTAAACTACAAGTTCATGGATGACGAAGTTCAAGGAAAGATCAAGATCGCTTTGAAATACCACCCGAAAACTAAGCGTCCAGCAATTACTGAGATCCAGCGCGTATCTAAGCCTGGTCTTCGTAAGTACGCAGGGGCTGATGGCCTTCCTCGCGTTTTGAACGGACTAGGAATTTCGATCCTCTCTACTTCACGTGGCGTGATCACTGACAAAGAAGCTCGTAAGCTGAATGTCGGAGGAGAGGTGCTATGCTATGTTTATTAATTAGAAGAAGCTACTAAGATGTCACGTGTAGGAAAAGCACCTGTAACTATTAAAGACGGCGTTGAGATTAAAATCGACGACAACAATGTAGTTACGGTAAAAGGACCAAAAGGCGAGTTAACTCAAGAAATTGACCCAGTGATCACACTGAAGGTTGAGGAGGGTGAGCTCACACTAGAGCGTCCAAATGACGATAAAGATATTCGTTCAAAGCACGGTCTTTACCGCGCATTGATCAACAATATGGTGGAAGGTGTAACTCAAGGTTACAAGATCGAACTCGAGCTTGTAGGTGTAGGTTACCGTGCGAAGACTGCTGGTCAACGCCTAGAGCTTGCTCTTGGATACAGCCACCCTATCGTTATGGAATTGGCTCCTGAAGTTAAGGTTGTCGCTGAAACAGTGAAAGGACAAAACCCAATCGTTACTCTTGAGAGTCACGATAAGCAGTTGATCGGACAGGTTGCTGCGAAGATCCGCTCACTACGTAAGCCTGAGCCTTACAAAGGAAAAGGAGTTAGATACAAAGGAGAACACATTCGTCGTAAGGCTGGTAAAGCTGCGGCTAAAAAATAAGAGGTCATGGGACTTTCTAAACGAGAAAAAAGAATCCGCATCAAGACCCGTGTACGCGGGAAGCTTAACGGAACTGCTGAGAAGCCACGTCTTTCAGTTTTCCGTTCAAACAAGCAGATCTACGCTCAGATCATTGATGATACGTCTGGAAAGACATTGGCTGCTGCTTCATCTGTAAAGATGACTGAAGCACAATCAGTGCCTAAAAACGAGCAGGCGACGATGGTTGGAAAAGCAATCGCTGAAGCAGCTAAGTCTGCTGGTGTTGAAACAGTAGTATTCGATCGTAACGGTTACATCTACCACGGTCGTATTCAGAAACTTGCAGAAGCTGCTCGTGAAGGAGGGCTCCAATTCTAAGAATTATGGCAGAGAAATTACGTTCCGTACGCTCGACTGATATTGAGCTTAAAGACCGCCTAGTAGGAATCAACCGTGTTACTAAAGTAACGAAGGGTGGACGTACATTCAGCTTCAGTGCGATCGTTGTCGTAGGTGATGAGAGTGGAGTTGTTGGTCACGGTCTAGGAAAGGCGAAAGAAGTAACAACTGCGATCCAGAAAGGGATCGACGATGCGAAGAAGAACCTAATCAAGGTGCCGCTTATTAAAGGTACGATCCCTCACTCACAGCGTGCTGCTTACGGTGGTGCACGAGTGTTGGTGAAGCCAGCTTCTCCTGGTACAGGAGTAATCGCAGGTGGTGCAATGCGTGCAGTACTTGAGAGTGCAGGTATCAAAAACGTACTTGCAAAGTCTCTAGGTTCGTCAAACCCTCACAACGTAGTGAAGGCAACTTTTACTGCGCTTAGTGAACTTCGTGATGCGTCAGAAATTGCCGATCTTCGCGGAATTTCAGTGAGTAAAGTATTTAACGGATAATACAAGAGTCATGGCAAAAGTGATCATTACTCAAGTACGTAGCACAATCAACCGTCCTAAGCGTCAGAAGGATACTATCAAAGCGCTTGGATTGAAGAAGCTGAACGTACCAGTAGAGAAAGAAGTAACGCCACAGATCATGGGAATGATCAACAAAGTGAGCCACCTTCTTAAAGTTGAACAGAAGTAAGAAAATACATTATCATGGAATTGCATAACCTTAAGCCAGCGCAAGGCTCAGTCAAAAAGCGCAAGCGAGTTGGTCGAGGTGAAGGATCCGGTCACGGAGGAACTTCTACCCGCGGTCACAAAGGAGCTAAATCTCGTTCTGGATACAAGTCTAAGATCGGATTCGAGGGTGGACAGATGCCTCTACAGCGTCGTGTACCTAAGTTCGGATTCAAGAACCGTAACCGCGTTGAATACAAGGGTATCAACGTAGATACGATTCAAGCACTTGTAGACGAGAAAGGTCTTGATACGATCACTCCTGAAATTCTCGTTGAAAACGGTCTAGCTGGAAAGAAAGATCTAGTGAAGATCCTAGGTCGAGGGGAACTAAATGCCAAAGTGAACGTTACAGCACATAAATTCTCTACGTCTGCTCAAAAGGCAATCGAAGAGAAAGGCGGAACAGTAACAACACTTTAATCCTCTACGGCATGAAGAATATTTTCACAAAACTCCAGGACATTTTTAAGCACGAAGAACTTCGTAAGAAGATCTTGATCACGTTCGGATTTATTCTAATCTACCGTGTGGGGTCATTCGTAGTTCTACCAGGTGTAAACTCTGACGTGCTTGCAGCTCAATTGGATTCACTCGGTGGAGGTGGTCTAGGTCAAATCCTAACCCTTTTCACAGGTGGTGCCTTTACCCGAGCTTCAATTTTCGCCTTGGGAATCATGCCGTACATCTCGGCTTCGATCATTATCCAGCTCCTTTCTATCGCAGTACCTTCTGTACAGAAACTGCAGCGTGAAGGAGAAAGTGGACGTAAGAAGATCAGCCAGTGGACGCGTTTCCTTACTATCGCTATTACATTGGTACAAGCACCAGGTTACCTAGCTTCTTCTGTAGCTAGTGTTCCAGGAGCAGTACCTCAAGCAGATAGCTTCTGGTGGTTCTCTTCTGTAACGATCCTTACTGCATCAACACTGTTGATCATGTGGCTAGGTGAGAAGATTACTGACAAGGGTATCGGTAACGGTATTTCTCTACTTATCATGGTAGGTATCATCGCTACATTCCCTCAAGCTATTCTTCAAGAATTCTTGCTTGATGACGTGAAGTTCTACTTCTTCCTTATTGAGATCGCAGCATTGTTGATCGTGATTGGGGCCTGCGTCGCATTGGTACAAGCGGTTCGCCGTGTACCAGTTCAAATGGCAAAGAATATTCAAACGGGTCCAACACACATGCCATTGGGTGAAGGACAGCGTTCTTACATTCCATTGAAAGTGAACTCTTCTGGTGTAATGCCGATCATCTTCGCTCAAGCGATTATGTTCGTGCCTCTTTACATGCAGCAGACAGAAGCCTTCCAGAGCAACTCTGTTCTTTTAGCGCTTTCTGACTTCAACGGAGTGTGGTACAACCTGATCTTCTTCGTGATGATCGTAGTGTTTACCTACTTCTACACGGCAATTACAGTTCGTCCTAAAGACATGGCGGATGACCTTAAGCGTCAAGGTTCTTTCATTCCTGGAGTGAAGCCTGGACGTGCAACAGCGGACTTTCTTGATGGAGTTTTATCAAGAATTACGCTTCCGGGTTCCATATTCCTAGGATTAATTGCAATTTTGCCGGCCATTGTGTTGAATCTTGGTTTGACACACGCGCAAACATTCTCTTACTTCTTCGGAGGTACGTCGCTGTTGATCATGGTAGGTGTTATCCTTGATACACTACAACAGATCGAGAGTTACCTACTGAGCCGTCACTACGATGGTCTGATGAAGTCAGGAAAATTAAGAGGACGAGAAAACTCTCCGGTGAATACTGGAGCAGCATCGTTTTAATATATGGGAGGTCGTAAGATCTACTACAAGACCGAGGAGGAAATTGACCTCATTCGGGAAAGTTCTTTACTTGTTGGAAAGACCTTAGCTGAAGTGGCGAAACACATCAAACCTGGTGTGACAACCCTACAGCTTGATAAAGTCGCAGAAGAGTGCATCAGAGACAATGGTGGTGAGCCAGGGTTTCTTGGATACGGAGGATTTCCGAATTCACTGTGTACTTCTGTTAATGATCAGGTCGTTCACGGAATTCCAAACGACATTCCGCTTGAAGAAGGAGACATCGTCTCAGTTGATTGCGGAGTGAAGATGAACGGATTCTACGGAGACTCAGCTTATACTTTCGAGATTGGCGAAGTTTCTGAAGACGTGAAACGATTACTTCGAGTAACCAAAGAGTGTCTAGAGATTGGTATTGAATATGCCGTTGCTGGAAACCGAATGGGTGATCTCGGATACGCGATCCAAAAGCACGCCGAAGACAATGGCTTTGGTGTGGTAAGAGAGTTGGTCGGGCACGGACTTGGAAAAGACCTGCACGAGGCACCAGAAGTTCCCAACTATGGGAGACGAGGAAACGGAGTGAAACTTCGTGAAGGACTCGTTCTGGCAATCGAACCGATGATCACTCTTGGAAAACGTCAAGTCAAAACATTAAGTGATGGCTGGACGATCATTACTGCTGATAAATTACCTGCAGCTCACTTCGAACACGATGTTGTCGTTCGAAACGGAAAAGCAGAGGTCTTATCAACGTTTGAACTAGTTGAAGAAGTTTTAGGAATTAAAACAGTTTAATAGAGCATATGGCGAAGCAATCGTCAATAGAACAAGACGGAACAATTATCGAGGCGCTCTCTAACGCAATGTTTAGAGTGGAGCTCGAGAATGGACATGTGATCACGGCTCACATTTCAGGAAAGATGAGAATGCACTACATCAAAATCCTTCCTAGTGACCGAGTGAAAGTAGAAATGTCGCCATATGACCTAACAAAGGGACGAATTACATTCAGATACAAGAAATAAGTTATGAAGGTAAGAGCATCATTAAAGAAACGTTCTGCAGATTGCAAGATCGTTCGTCGTAAAGGACGCCTTTACGTAATTAACAAGAAGAACCCAAAATTCAAGCAGCGTCAGGGGTAACACCTGGAAACGCGCTTTAAAGCTATAAGATATGGCAAGGATTGCTGGAGTCGACCTACCCAAGTACAAGCGAGGAATTATCGGTCTAACGTATATCTACGGGATCGGTAGCAGTCGCGCGAAGCTTGTTCTAGAACAAGCCAACGTAGACCCAAACAAAAAGATTCAAGATTGGAATGATGAAGAGATTGCTGGTATTCGTGCCGCTATCTCTGAAAGCTTCAAAGTTGAAGGGGAATTGCGTTCGGAAACACAAATGAACATCAAGCGATTGATGGACATCGGTTGTTACCGCGGAATTCGTCACCGTGTTGGACTTCCTCTACGTGGGCAGCGCACTAAGAACAACTCACGTACTCGTAAAGGGAAGCGTAAGACAGTTGCGAACAAGAAGAAGGCGGTTAAATAATTAATCGAATTCACTTAAAAAATTTAGTTCGAGTCTCATTGTAGACTGATCACCTGAATACCTTTTATCATGGCCAAAAACGTCAAGAAAAAGAAGAATGTACAAGTGGATGCCACTGGTGAAGCACACATCCGCGCGTCATTCAACAACATCATTATCTCGCTGACGAACAACCAAGGACAAGTTATCTCTTGGTCTTCTGCGGGTAAAATGGGCTTCCGTGGCTCTAAGAAAAACACTCCTTACGCTGCGCAGGTTGCTGCTGAAGATTGCGGAAAGGAAGCGTACGATCTTGGACTACGAAAGATCCGTGTACTAGTTAAAGGTCCAGGTTCTGGCCGCGAATCAGCGATCCGTACCCTGCATAACCTAGGAATCGAAGTAATGGAGATTGTCGATATCACTCCTATTCCTCACAATGGATGTCGCCCACCTAAGCGTCGTCGCGTTTAATAACCAAGAAACCCAAGGCAATGGCAAGATATAGAGGACCCAAATCGAAAATTGCTCGTCGTTTCCGCGAGCCGATCTTCGGACCAGATAAGGCGCTAGAGCGTCGTAACTACCCTCCAGGACAGCACGGCCCAAACCGTCGTCGTAATAAGCAGTCTGAATACTCTGTGCAGCTAGCTGAAAAGCAGAAAGCAAAGCACATGTACGGAATCCTTGAGCGTCAGTTCTCAAACCTATTTAAGAAAGCATCTGCAAAAGATGGTATTACAGGTGAGGTACTACTTCAACTTTGTGAGAGTCGTCTAGACAACACAGTATTCCGTCTAGGAATTGCTCCTACTCGCCGCGGTGCACGCCAGTTGGTAGGTCACCGTCACATCACTGTGAATGGTAATGTAGTGAACATCCCTAGCTACCAACTACGTCCAGGTGACGTAATCGGTGTACGTGAGAAGTCAAAGTCACTACAGGCGATCACTTCATCACTCGCTGCAAACAATCAACGCTTTGACTGGCTTGATTGGAATGCTTCTGATATGACTGGTGCGTTCATCAGTGTTCCGACACGTGAGCAGATCCCAGAAAATATCAAAGAGCAGCTAATCGTCGAATTGTACTCGAAATAATTAACACCCTTCCAATGGCTATTCTCGATTTTCAGAAACCAGATAAAGTCATCCTACTTGAATCAACTGATTTCAAAGGACAGTTCGAATTCCGTCCTCTGGAGCCAGGATTCGGTATCACCATAGGAAACGCACTACGTCGTATCCTACTTTCTTCACTCGAAGGATTCGCTATTACATCTTTTAAGATGGAAGGTGTTGATCACGAGTTCTCTACTGTGAAAGGTATTGTAGAGGATGTAACAGAAATCATCCTTAACCTGAAGCAGGTGCGCTTTAAGCAACAGATCGAAGGAACTGACGCGGAGCGTGTACTTATCAATGTATCTGGACAGGATACCCTTACCGCTGGAGACATCGGTAAATTTACTTCAGCTTTCCAGGTGTTGAACCCTGACCACGTTATCTGTAAAATGGATAGCAAAGTGAAGATCAACATGGAAGTGAACATCGGTAAAGGACGTGGTTACGTTCCTGCTGAAGAAAACAAAGAAGCAAATGCTCCTGTAGGAACAATTGCGATCGATGCGATCTTCACACCGATCCGTAACGTGAAGTACCATATTGAAAACTACCGTGTAGAGCAGAAAACTGACTACGAAAAACTAGTTCTTGATATCGACTGTGACGGATCAATCTCACCGAAAGATGCACTTCAGGAAGCTGCGAAGATCCTGATCCACCACTTCATGCTATTTAGCGATGAGCGTATCACGCTAGAAAGCGAGGAGAAGGCAGAAACTGAAGAGTTCGATGAAACTTCACTTCACATGCGTCAGCTACTGAAGACGAAGCTTGTTGACATGGATCTTTCAGTGCGTGCATTGAACTGTTTGAAAGCAGCAGACATCGAGTCTCTCGGTGATCTTGTTTCTTACAATAAGAATGATCTACTGAAGTTCCGCAACTTCGGTAAGAAGTCGCTCACTGAGTTGGAAGACCTTGTAGAAAGCAAAGGCCTTTCATTCGGAATGAACGTCTCTAAGTATAAATTGGATAAAGAATAACTGAATAGGCGAAAGCTTATTGAACACCTACCATCATGAGGCACGGCAAGAAATTTAACCACCTTGGTAGAAAGACCGCTCACCGTAAAGCAATGCTTTCGAACATGGCTTGCTCTTTGATCGAGCACAAGCGGATCAACACTACAGTGGCTAAAGCAAAGGAGCTTCGTAAATACGTTGAACCTCTGATCAATCGCTCGAAAGTGGATTCAACCCACTCTCGTCGTGTAGTATTCAGCTACTTGAACAACAAGCACGCTGTTACTGAACTATTCCGCGAAATCGCACCTAAGGTAAATGACCGTAACGGTGGATACACTCGTATCATCCGCACTGGTCACCGTCTAGGAGATAGCGCTGATATGTGTATGATCGAACTAGTTGATTTCAACGAGATCTACGGACCAGAAGAGAAGAAGAAAAGTACACGCCGCTCTCGTCGTGGTGGTGCGAAGAAGAAGACTGAAACTGCTGCAGCAGCGGCTGTGGAAGCTGTTGAAGAAGTAGCTACAGAAGCTACGGAAGCAGCAGAAGAGGCAGCAAATGAAGCTACAGAAGCAGTTGAAGCAGCAGCAGATGCAGCTACAGAAGCAGCCGATGAGGCTACTGACGCAGCTGATGATGCCGCAGAAGACAAAAAAGATGAAGAAAAGAAAGACTAATCTTTCAACCTTCTAATCATACTTGAAAAAGGGAAAACCTATTGGTTTTCCCTTTTTTGTAACCTGCTGATTTCTTGTGGATATCTTATCCCATGAATCGCCGAGAACGCAAAAACCTTTCACATTATCTTTGCCCACATGCAGACTGATCTATCTTCACAAAAGGCAATCCTCGTGCTCGAAGACGGCACAGCTTTCGAAGGAAAAGCAGCCGGAGCCATCGGAACCACAACTGGCGAAATCGCCTTCAATACCGGAATGTACGGATACCAAGAGATCTTCACTGACCCGAGTTACTACGGGCAGATCCTTGTCATGGCTACATCTCACATCGGAAACTATGGTGTTCACGATGAAGAAGTGGAATCTGACGGAATGAAAATCGCCGGTTTGGTAACCAAGAAGTTCTCTGACGTATACAGCCGTGTAGCTGGTAGCGGAACACTTCAAGATTACCTAGAACGTGATAACAAGGTGGGTATCTCTGATATCGATACACGTAAACTCGTTCGCCATATCCGCGAAAAAGGAGCCATGAACGCGATTATCTCGAGTGAAGACCTTGACGTGGAATCACTTCGTGCGAAAGTGAAAGAAGTTCCTTCAATGGAAGGACTTGAGCTTTCTTCTAAAGTGACAACCAAAGAGAAATACACAACCAATGCAGAGAACGGGAAATTCAATGTTGCCCTTCTTGACCTTGGTGTGAAGACGAACATTGTTCGCTGCTTGACTGAGCGTGGATGCAATGTTACTGTATACCCAATGAGTACATCAGCAGAAGAGATCCTTGCTTCGAACCCTGATGGAATCATGTTGTCCAACGGACCTGGTGATCCAGCTGCAATGCCAGAAGTAGTGGCCGAAGTGAAGAAGCTCGTGGAATCAGGAACTCCGTCATTCGGAATCTGTCTCGGACACCAAGTGATCGCTCTTAGCCAAGGATTGGCTACGGAGAAGATGTTCAACGGACACCGAGGGGTGAACCACCCAATCAAAAACCTTGTAACTACGAAGTCAGAGATTACTTCTCAGAACCACGGATTCGTAGTGAGCATGAAGAGTGCTGAAGAGAATGAAAATATAGAAGTGACGCACATTCACCTGAATGATGATACACTCGCTGGAATTCGTCTGAAGAACCTTCCTGTATTCTCAGTGCAGTACCACCCAGAAGCTTCCGCAGGACCGCACGATAGTCGATACCTATTTGACCAATTCATAACTAACATTGCTTCGCATTCGAACGCGGAGCTAACGCAATCCCTATGAGTTACATTGCAAGAATCCACGCACGTCAAATCCTTGACTCGCGAGGTAACCCTACCCTTGAAGTAGATGTGATCACTGATCAAGGCGTCCTCGGTCGCGCTGCAGTGCCATCTGGTGCTTCAACAGGGGTCCACGAAGCTGTTGAGCTTCGTGACAACGATAAAGGCATTTACAACGGTAAAGGTGTCCTGAAAGCAGTTGAGAACGTAAATACTGTTCTTAACGAAGAGCTTAACGGAGCATTCCTTTACGACCAAAACTTGATCGATCGTGCCATGATAGGCATCGACGGTACAGATAATAAAGCCATCCTTGGAGCGAACGCGATCCTTGGTGTATCACTCGCTGTTGCTCATGCAGCAGCTGAATCTCTCGGACAACCACTTTACCGCTACGTGGGTGGAGTGAACGCAAACACGATGCCTGTGCCGATGATGAACATCCTCAATGGAGGTTCTCACGCAGACAACAAGATTGATGTCCAGGAATTCATGATCATGCCAGTGGGTGCGCAGTCGTTCTCTCAAGGTCTACGCATGGGTACGGAAGTATTCCACTCATTGAAGTCTGTATTGAAAGCGAACGGTCACTCAACAAACGTTGGAGACGAAGGTGGATTTGCACCGAACCTTGGTTCGAATGAAGAAGCCCTTCAGGTGGTTGTTGAAGCTGTTGACAAAGCAGGTTACAAGATTGGTGAAGATATCTTGATCGCGCTTGACGCGGCTTCTTCTGAGTTCTACGACGCAGAAAAAGATCGCTACGTTTTCGAATCAACAGGAGATGAGCTCACTTCTTCTGAGCTCGTAGATTTCTGGGCTGAATGGACACGCAAATACCCGATCATCAGCATTGAAGATGGTATGGCAGAAGATGATTGGGCAGGATGGAAGTCATTAAATGAGAAGCTTGGTGACCACATTCAGCTGGTTGGTGACGACTTGTTCGTGACGAATACAACACGTCTTGCTCGAGGAATCGAAGAAGGTTCGGCGAACTCAATTCTGATTAAAGTGAACCAAATCGGAACACTGACAGAAACGATTGACGCAGTGAACATGGGGCGCAAATATGGATACACTTCTGTAATGAGCCACCGCTCTGGAGAAACGGAAGACAACACCATTGCTGACCTTGCTGTAGGTCTGAACACTGGGCAAATCAAAACAGGTTCTGCTTCTCGTTCTGACCGCATCGCGAAGTACAACCAACTCCTTCGTATCGAAGAACAATTAGGAAAGTTAGCTTACTACCCAGGAAAGGCATTCCGCTCGTAGTCAACAGAGAACATTCCAATAAATACTTGAAAAGCGATTCCATTCCGGAGTCGCTTTTTTTAGTTTGGTACTGTCCAAACACTCAACGATGAAACAACTAACACTCTTATTCGGTGCCTTGATCGCATGTCTATCGATCAACGCCCAACTCCAAAACGGTGATTTCGAAAACTGGACCACCTCCTCAGATTTTGACCAGCCAGACATAGGTCTGAATGCTTGGCTTGATTCGAACTACGAAACCTTCTTTTCAGGTGGCGTAGTATCGGTATCAGAAATTGAAGGAGTAAGTGGATCGGCTTTACGCGTGGAATCTTCAGAGATTGAAGGCGAGACTTATGGCGGATTTGCCATCTGGGGAGCCCCACCGTCAGGTGAAGAGCTGATTTTCGAAAACGGATTCCCATTCACTGATAACGCGGTCACTCAGCTGAGCGTTGATATGCGCTACAGCACAAACATCCTTTCACCGGGAATCATTATTGTGCAGTTCAAGTTCGAAGGCGCTCCTGCAGGTGCGGGTAATCTTGGAGCAGGTACTTACTATTTCCCAATCACCGGTGAGCAACTCACTTGGGAAACCATGACTTTCGATATTGATCCGGAAATCGGAACAGATATCGATGAATGTGTCATCGCCTTCGCCTCGAACAACCTTGTTGATGATATGGCGCCAGTTTTTGCCGGCGACTTTCTCGAGATTGATAATGTAGAGTTCGTGGGTTCTATGCAAGAAGTTCCCGGGGGTGATCTTGACAATTGGATCCCGGCATTGCCTGTGGTCACTCCTGATGATTGGGAAGTGGTTGTAAGTCCCTTCGTTTCGTTCTCTGAACAAACAACAGATGCGAGTGAAGGCGAATTCGCTGTAAAGATTAACACGGTAGAAAATGATGGAGAGGCAAACGCGGGTTTCATTTACCAAGGCGACGTTTTGGATGATCAGATTACGCCATCTATCCCAACGGGTGACAACTTCTACGGCATCTCTTTTGACTACAAGTACAACGTGCTTCAAGATGATACCGCGGCGATGTTCGTGGTGATGAGTGAAGTCGAGAACCCTGAACCTCAAGACATGATCTTTGATCTTGTCCTTCTTGAACCACAGGCGAATTACGGTACATACACCGCAGACTATTCTGAGTGGCTAGAGTTTATTGATCTGAACTATGTGACTATCGTGTTTACGTCGTCATATACTGACGATGATGGTTTCAATATTCCTCAAGCTGGAAGTGAGCTTTTTGTCGATAACGTTCAGTTCTTGAATGGAGATGGTGAAGGGTGTGGCTTCGATGAGAGCATTGTCCAAGGTGAGTCACTGATTCTTTGTCCTGGTGTGATCGAATTGATTTCGGTTCCTGACACCTATGATAGCTACCAATGGTACCGACAGCCTACCTTCGGCGGTGAAGTTGAGCTGTTGGATGGTGAAACAACCTACATGTTGCAGGTCGATGCCTTCAACTTTGCGGTTTACGATGTATGGTGCGAAGTGACGCTTGACGGATGCACTGAAGCAAGTAGCTCCATTGCCATTGATGGTTGGGTCTTCGTTCCAACTGTTGTGGTGAGCAATGAAACAGAGATCTGTGAAGGCGAAAGCACAACATTGACCGCTCAGGGAGCGCAAGGAACTGTGGTTTGGTATCAAGATGGCGTCGAGATCATGGGCACATCTGGCAATACGCTTGAGGTGACTGAATCTGGAACTTACGTAGCGGAGATCTACCCAGATCTTTGTCCTGAAACGGCGCTGAGCAGCGGGGTAGGGCCTACCATTACTGTGAACCCTGCGCCAGATCCAGAGATCTTCCAAGGGTTTGCAGGAATTAGCTGTGTGGATGGCGAAGGAAACTTCGATGCCTTCGAATCTTATGAATGGTATGTGGATGGAATGCTTCTCGAAGGTGATGAATACGAAGAGGGAACCATCTCTCCTCCGCAAGACGGTAATTACACGGTTGTAGTGACGAATGAGTTCGGCTGTGAAGCAGAGTCAGACCCGCTCTTCTCTAATTCAGTTGAAGAACAGTTCTTGATCAATATCGAGCTCTACCCGTCGCCTGCTACGGATATCCTGAATGTGGTGATTGATCGCCAAACGAATTACCAAATCCTCGATGCTCAAGGACGATTGATCGCGCAAGGTCAGTTAATATCTGGAACCACGGCCATCGATGTTTCTGCGTTGGCTCAAGGAAATTACTTCATGAAAGTTGAGCAGACGGTTGCTCGATTTGCAGTGAAATAGGAGTTGGGTGCATCCCCGCATTCGCGGGGTCGGCCTGCGCCTCCAAGTACGCAAAAGAGACCTTGTAATGGTATTGGGCTCCGGTGGTTCCCTTCGGTCACCTCCTCGCTCCAACCATTACGAGGTCTCTTTTTTACGTGCTTTCCGTCTCCGTCCTTGCACTTAGTGCTTGATGAATTCAAGGCGTTCTCCTTCATCGGTTACGAAGAAGTAAAACCCAGCACTCAATTCTTGGACGTTGATCGTACCATTGATTTTTCCGCTCATAATCAGTGTTCCAGACGCATCTAGAATCTCGAATTGCCGCCCTTGATTCCCAGAGATAAGAATCTCTGAAGTCACCGGATTCGGGTAAAGCTGGAAGCGTTCCGCGCTAGCGTTTAGAACAGAAACCTCACCTGTTTGATAAGCCCAGGCATAGTCACCTGAACCTTCAAATTGGAAGTCGATATAGCCTTGGTAATTTTCATCGTTTCCCTGAGTATTAACATCAAAGGTCTCCACCAACTGCCACGGCGTGCCAGGCACTGGACGATATACCATCACCAAACTATCCTCCGATAGATTGGCATTATCCATCTCCTCGAAGAAAATAGGGTCGAAGTAGTTGTTCGCATCTGGGTTACCGTAGAAGCGAGCTCGACATTCCATTTCAAGTTCATCATTGTCTGCATAGATGGTCCAGAATCGATCGCTAGCCAACGAGAACTCGGGCTGGCCTACAGCGTCATCAGCACCGGTCCAATGGTTCTCAATGCGGATGAAGTAGTCGCCTTCGGTTTCAAGGTCAATGCGCATTTCAGCAAATCCGAAGTCAGTGATACCGTCATCGACGATACGCTCTTCCCCCAGACATGCTTGATTGAGTTCGTCGTTTCGGTTAACCGTAATGAGGCCAGGGGTCTCATCCAAGTTCAAGGTGAGCATCACTGGATCCGCGCCAACCAATACCACTTCTTCTACAACTTCATCTCCTTGTTCAACGGAGACAGTCACTGGCACATTCTCGCAGTAGTCAGGACAGTAATGCAAGAACTGAGCGACTGTCAAGTCCAGCACATAGCTGCCGTTGTCTTCTGTGATCGTACGTTCAGTAATTCTGAATTCAGGGAAACCTTCTTGGAAGACCCAACCGTCAAAGAAGGCCGTCATATCACCATCGGTTTGAGGATCGACGAAATCACGTAAGGTCTCGGTAGAAACTGCTTCAAACTGATAAGTCTCCAGGAAGTCTGTCATCAGTTCGAAGTAATCATCTCCCATGAAGGTGCGCATGGTATGAGCGATGTCAGCTCCTTTATTGTAGACGTGGTCTCCATACGTGTGCTCATGTCCGATTCCTGAGACCGGCAAGCGCTCACCGTCGTTCATGTGCGCGTACTGAAGCACATCCTTGTGGTTGTCTTTGACATAGTTGATGTAAGAATCATATCCTTCTAGTGACTCTAAGAAGAGCGCTTCACAGTATGAGGCCATGCCTTCATTGATCCACATGTCTTCTTGTGTGGAACAAGTAACCAGATCACCCCACCAGTGATGGGCGAGTTCGTGTGCCATAAGGGTTTGACTACCCAGTCCGCCGTTCGCAGCAAATTCTGGGTAGGCAATGTTCGTGGCATGTTCCATCGCACCCGAGGCGAACGGCACCAAAACATACCCAATACGCTGCCAGCGGTAAGGGCCATAAGCTTCTTCAAACCCATCCAAACAAGGGATGAGATTCTGGAATGAGGTCAACATGTTGGGAATGTTCCCAGCTTCGGCAACGAGCCAGATGGGAATTTCTTCTCCCGTGGTACTGCTGAAAGTCAATTCTTCATGCGTGTAATCACCAACCGCAAAACTTGCCAAGTAACTCGGAATCGATTCAGCAAGCTCCCAAGTGGTGAGGAGACTATCCGTACCCACTTCCAACGTTTCTGTGCGCAAGCCTCCAGAGTAAGCTGTTCTTCCTTCATTCGTTAAGACATGAATGGTGTAGGTAGAACGTTCCGCAAAGTTGTCGAAGCAAGGGTGCCAAACGCGACCATAGCTGTGCGGGTCTCCTTCAAACCCAACGCCTAGATTGAATACATGATCTAGTTGCCAGTAAACACCTCCCCATCCGGAAGCATCTGTCAATGGGCTACCTGAATAGTAAATGTCGGCAGTCACTTGTTCTCCTGTGTTGAGAATGTTCTCAGTGAAGAGCACCAAGGTTTGGTTCTCGTGATCGGTAGTGATCATGTTCCCATCGATAAAGGCACTATCTACGGTTAGGCCTTCTAGATCGAATACCAGACGATCAGTATCGTCTTGCAGTACGTCGACCAAGATTGAGGCATGCGCTTTTAGCAATTGCAGATCCCATTCAGTAACATCCAGACTAAGCTCTGTATGGATGAGATTGAGCGAATCGCTTCGCGAAGCATCCGCTGGCAGTGACTTCAAACCATGCTGACAATGGCGATGACAGCGATACGGTCCTTGAAGCGTTGTTTGCACTTGACCCCATCCTAGGAGGGCTGAGAACAGAAAGAGTGAAGAAATTATTGTTTTGATCATAAGGTTCAAACTGGAATCCTGAATATACACAGATGTCAAGTATAGCGGGCTTCGCAGGGGATGTAATGTTGATTTCCTTTCGTGAACAATGTGAAGGTGCTAGCGGTTGTTTGAAAAAAAATCACTTGTGGGGTAGGGGGTTGCGATGCAAGCTTGTATTAACTACAGTTGGAAACCCATACTGAACGAAACTGACGTATTTTCTAAATGACAGATTTACGATCCGTCAATGTGGGTGAGGTAAATTGAATTCCTATGAAACCTTCTACGGAGTTATTTGATCTTATTAAATCGCTTTCTAAAAGTGAGAAGCGATTCTTCAAGCTTTCATCTTCACTGCAAACAGGGGAGAAGAACTATCTGAAGATCTTTGATGCTATCGATAAGCAATCGGAATACGACGAAGGTGCGATCAAGCACGCGTTCCGTAACGAGACCTTTATCAAGCACTTCCCTTCGGAAAAGAATCACCTCTACAAATTGATCCTGAAAAGCTTACGTGCTTACCACTCTGATAATTCAGTGAGTTCGGTACTCAAGCAAGAGATCAAAAACATCGAAATCCTTTATAATAAGGCCCTGTTCAAAGAGTGCAACAAATTCTTGATGCGTTCAAAGAAGATGGCCATTGAGCACGAGAAGTTCTACTACTTGTTCGAGCTGATTAGCTGGGAAAAGATGTTGCTTGAAGAGGCATTGGAAGATGGTCAGTTTACCAAAGACCTTGATACATTGATCAAGGAAGAACAAGAAGTCATCGAGAAGCTAAGAAACCTCGCTGCATACCACGTTCTGTACTCTAAGATCAACTACGTATTCCGGAGCGGTGGATTCGTTCGAAACGAAGACGACCGCAGCCTAGTAGAGGAGATCAAGAACCATCCACTCATCAAAGGAAAGAACACAGCGTTGTCGCAGCGAGCGGCTACGATCTGTTACTATACTCAAGGATTCTGTAATCTCGCTAATGGTGATTACGAAACAGCACAATTGAAGTTCATGCGTGTGAAGGAAATCCTTGACAAATCACCACACATTCGCCGTGATTTAGCGAAGCGTTACGTACGTACACTGAGCAACATCATCAGCTGTCAGATTGACCAAGGGAACTACACCGATGCTCGTGAAATGACAGAAGAGCTGAAATCAGTCAGCAAGGCGAAAGGATTTGGAAGTACAGATGTTCAAGTGTCAATCTACAAAGACACGAACATCGCCGAATTGAAGGTATGTCACTTCACAGGAGAGTTTGAAAAAGGACTCGCCTTGGTGAACGAGATCGTTGAGGGCATGGATAAGCACGAAGGAAAGCTTCACAAGGAGCAAGTACTTAGTTTCTACTACCAGATCGCATACATCTACTTCGGTGCCGGTATGTACAACAAGTCGTTGTTCTGGATCAACAAGGTGTTGAACGATAACGAGAACACCTTACGTCAAGATATTTACAGCTACGCACGTCTATTCAACCTAGTCATCCACTATGAGCTAGGAAACTTCGACCTGCTCGAGTACATCACGAAGTCTACGCAACGCTACCTCAGCAAGCGTAACCGTGATTACCAACTCGAGAAATTGGTGATCGAATACATGCGTAAGTTCATCCGCGCGAACAACGTGGTTGAGAAGAAAGACTTATTCTCTGAATTCCGTTCAGAGCTGGATCAAGTGATCCAGGGACCAGAACAAAAGATCGTCCTCAAATACTTCGACTTTATGAAGTGGGCAGACAGCAAGATTGAGAATGCTACGTTTGCCGAGACTGTAAGAAAAGCGATCTAACAAAGAGATAAACCTGCAAAGAAAAAGTCCCGCTCATGCGGGACTTTTTTTATGTCTTTTTGTTTCGTTCGATTACTGATTCAATACCGTGAATTCAGTTCGGCGGTTGTCTTGGTGCTGATCTTCGGTACAGTCAACGCCATCAGAACAGTTGTTCACCAAACGAGTCTCTCCGTATCCGCGAGAGATCAACATTGAACGACGAACTCCTTTGCGGACCAAGTATTCTGATACCGCCTTAGCACGACGATCAGATAACTGCTCGTTGAAGTAGTTGCTACCACGTGAATCACAGTGCGAGCCAATTTCTACTTTCAAATCTGGGTTGTCTTTCAACAGCTTTGCAACGTAATCAAGGTAAGGCTGTGCATCCGGACGAATATCCCACTTGTTGTAGTCCCAGTGGATATTCGGGATCTCGTAAGGCTTGTTCGGATTCATGCCGTCAGGAACGCCATTACCGTCACCATTTCCATCGCCGTTTCCGTCTCCGTTACCATCGCCATTGCCGTCACCATTCCCGTCTCCGTTGCCATCTCCATTTCCGTCGCCGTTACCATCTCCGTTATCAGCCGTTCCGTCAGGGTTGCTGAGTTCAAGTAGTGCGAGGTTCACATCGATGTTCTCTCCATTGGGTTTGTTCTTCGTAGATACCTCTTCGTTAATTGAGAAGTACCCTTCCTTCTCTGCACGGATGCGGTAATCCTTTCCTGGTAGAAGATCGAGCTCAAACATTCCAACGTCGTCTGAGTTAATGATCTCTTCAGTGCCATCGGTAATGTTCGTGATGATGATTTTCGCTCCTTCAATCGGGTTTCCGCTCGTCTTAGAAGTAACCAATCCGTCAAGCGTGAAAATCTGCTCTGTTTCTTCGAATGAGTAGATCTGATCATCTCCCGTACGGTCTGATGAGAAGTAACCAAGATCGCTTCCGTCAATGAACGAGATTGCGAAGTCATCCGCTGCTGTATTCATTGGGTAAGGGAGGTGGAATGGTCCGTTCCAGTTTCCTCCTTGGTTCACGCTGTACATCATGTCAAGACCACCGAGCGTCTCATGAGCGTTCGAAGAGAAGTACAAGCTATCGTCAGAACGTAGTGAAGGGAAGAGTTCGTTACCTGGAGTGTTCAAATCACTTCCGAGGTTCATTGGCTTTTCCCAAACGCCTTGATCATTCATAGTCGTCTTGTAGAGGTCCATACCACCGAAGCCACCTTGTAGATCTGAAGAGAAGTAAAGAGTCTTCCCATCTGCAGATAGTGCAGGGTGCGCATACATGTAGTTCTCATCACAGAAAGGTAAGAGTTGCGGTTCTGACCACTTTCCTTCTCCATCTTTCGAAGAGATGTACAGTTGAGTTACGTTGATGCCTTCCGCATTCGCAGACAGACGACTCTTGCGCTCGTAGTTCGAACGTGTCAAAATCATCGTTTGCTGGTCATCAGAAACAACTGCGATACCATCGTGGTATTTGTCGTTCACTTCTTCTACTGGCTGAGGGTTACCCATTGTTCCATTCGAAACGTCAGCGAAGTAGAGGTCTGTAAACTTCAATCCCGTGTACTTGTCTTCTTCTCCTACTCCTTCTTTCTCGGCGCTGAAGTAGATTCCAGATCCGAAAGCGAAAGGGGCATAGGCTGCATCCATTCCAGAAGAAAGTGGTTTGATGTCGAAACGAGAAGAGTCTGCTTTGTATTCCTCGATACGACGGCAAGAAGAACGAAGAGCTTGAGCTACTTCGTTTCCTGGCTCACGTGAGAGGATTCCGTCGAAGATCTCTTCCGCGTTAGCGTAATCACCCGTTGCCATCAAAGCGCGACCATAATTGATACGGTCTTCATCCGTATTTGACGGACTACTAGCTAAGATGCCATAGGTTTCGACAGCAGAAGCGAACTGATTTGTTTCAAGGTAAGATGCAGCCAATGCACGACGTCCTTCTTCATCATCAACTTTGGCCAGACCTCTTTCGAGGTGATCAATAGCGTCAGTGTAGCGAAGCTCATCGTAAGCCTGCAATCCATCTTTGATACTAATCTTAGCACAGGAAGCTAAGAGAAGTACTCCTAGAACGAGTAGCGTACTTTGAAATAGTGACTTGTTCATAGTTTAGAAGTATCGAGGTGAGCGTTTCTTGATTTGAACATCTTGTCCGAAATCATATCCGATCATGATCTCATGAGAACCGCTCGAATAGTCGTTGATATCCGTTAGTGTGTAGTCGTATGAATACCCTGCGCGAAGCTGAGGAGTAATGTTGTACTCAAGCATTCCGATCAAGGCATCACCTGTTCTGTATCCTGCTCCCAACCAAAGGCGGTTGTAAAAAAGGAAATTACAGTTCAAGTCAACCTCTACAGGAGCAGCAGGTAAGTACTTCACAAGTACCGATGGCTTGATAGCCAAGTTCACGTTAGGTGTGAAAACGGCTCCTCCATTCAGGTAGTAGTGTTGCGTGAAGTAATCTGCAGTCACCGAGTTGTCAATGATGATCTCATCGTCAAGAGAGTAGATCATTGGTACAGAGAATCCGGCGAAGTAACGTTCAGTGTGGTAGTAAACCCCGAAACCGAATTTCGGAATGAACTGTCCTTGAATGTTTGCTCCATTGTATACCGGGTCATTTTCGTCCCATACAACCACTTCACTCAAGTCAGCAGAGTAAGAGCTTCCTCCGAGTTTCAAACCGAAAGAAAGGTCACCTGCACCAAGAGGAAGGTGGTAAGCGATATTCGCTGCAGCCTCTAGTTGGCTCGTAATACCGATTTGATCGTTGGAAAGAATCAAACCTACACCCAAACGCTTGTTAGCGATTGGTCCGTCAATAGCAACCACTTGCGTAGTAGGCGCCTTATCAAGGTTCACCCACTGACTGCGGTGGAGTACGCTAGCAGACCAATAGTCATGCGTACCTGCATAGGCAGGGTTCAACAGAAGACCATTGAACATGTACTGGCTGACCTGTAGTTCCTGCTGTGCAAACCCTAGGCTTGAGAAGGAAACGGCCAGAATAATGAGAATCAGTTTTTTCATAGGTCGTTCGTATTAGCGGCGTAGATCCACATAAGTTGCAAATTGTCTGTTGTCAGCTTCGAAGACAACGTAGTAAGTTCCGTCAGGAAGATCTTCTCCATCAGAGTTTACTCCGTTCCATTCATTCGCATAATTCTGTTTTTCGTAAACGATGTTACCCCAGCGGTTGAACACCTTGAAAGTGTTGTTCGGGTGCTGGTCAATACCAAGGATTACGTAAGTGTCGTTAGCGTTATCACCGTTTGGTGAAACCCCAGTAGGTAGGGTGATGTCATCAGGCTGTGTCACGACGATGATCGAGTCTTTCACACAACCATTCGCGTCGATGATTGTCAAGGTGTAATCACCAGCAACAAGATCTGTTGGATCTTCAGTGCCATCTTCGATCGTCAGTGGTCCTGACCACTCGTAAGTGTATCCAGGTGTTCCACCTTCTACTTCTGTGTCGATGCTTCCATCGTTGCCTCCGAACTCGCTCACGTTGTATCCGCTATCGAGAATTGGAGAGAAGCCGTTGATCGTGATGCTATCAGGTTCAACTACTGTGAAGGTTCCGTCTCCAGTACATCCACTTGCGTCTTCGATAGACAGCGTGAATGTTCCATTACAGATTCCGTCGATGTCTTCGTCAGTGCTGACTTCGTTTCCTTCAGCGTCAGTCCATGAGTAAGTCAATGGAGCCACACCGTTGGTTACCGTTGCATCAATGGCACCGTCGCAATCACCAAAACAAAGTGGGTTTGTTACGTTTCCATCTACGATGATTGGATCCGGACCAGGAACTGTCCAGTCAACAACTACTGTACAATCATTTTCGTCTGTGATGGTGATCGTGTAATCACCAGGACAAAGGTCAACTGCAGCGACAGTACCATCAGCGACATCCGTAGGGCCATCCCATTCGATGTCTGATTGTCCAGTTCCACCGTCAACATCTACCAGCACTGTTCCGTCGCAAGCGCCACAGTTAGCAGCTGTACCTGTTACTTCAACAGTGAGTTCTTCAGGTTCAGTGAGTGTCCAGCACTCTTCAATCTCACAACCATTGGCATCAACGACTGTCACACAGTATTCACCTTCTTCAAGGTCGAACGCTCCGTCTTCGTCACCAACTGCAGGGTCCCACGTTACTGTGTAAGGGGCTGTACCTCCAGAGATGTCGAGATCAATACTTCCGAGGTCTCCGAAACAAGAGATGTCAGAAACAGTAGCATTGAGGTTGAGCGGTTCCGGAACGTTCAAGTTGAATACTTGTTCGATCTCACAACCATTGGCATCCGTTACGAGAACGCTAACGATGTCGTCTGCACAGATGTCAGAAAGCGTGGTTCCGTTTCCAGCAGGGTTGCCGTTCAGCGTCCATTCGATTGTGTAATCTGGAACACCTCCTGTAGGTGCGATTGTAATCTCTCCATCACAAGCGTCAGCACAACTGATGTTCATGCCTCCTTCGTACTCAGAGAAAGTCGCGTTCAATTCAATCGGAGTTGGTTCAGTCAAGACGAACGCAAGGAGTGTGTCACACCCGTTGGCATCCGCTACAAGCACTTCGTAGAATCCAGGACAGAGATCTTCGATGTCTTCTGTCACGGCGAACTCTCCACCGTCATTGTCAAGCTCCCATAGGTAAGTGTATGGTCCAACACCTCCTGATACTTCAAGATCAATCGATCCAGTACACTCTCCATTACAGATTGGGTTCTGTGGAGTTGCAACAACTTCCAATGGAGTATCTGGTTCAGTGATCTCTGCTGTAGCAGTCGCTTCACATCCATCAGCATCCGTTACAAGGATTTCGTAAGTGCCTGCTGGAAGACCGTCTTGGTTTGGAAGGTTGATGTCTTCAATAGCATCACCGGTCCAAACGATCGTGAAGTCAGGCTCACCACCTTCAATGGTTGTGATAATGCTTCCCGTTGAATCACCAAAACAAGGAATGTTGAATGGCGTTCCTTCCAAGGTTGGAACGAAGAGGTTTACAAGGAATGTGTCAGGCTGCGCAATCACAACCTCTGAAGTATCTGTACATCCATTTAGATCAGTTACAACCAACTCGAGTGAGTCAGCAGGAACACCGATCAGTACGTTACCAGAGTACTCACCATCATTCCAATCGTAAGTGTATCCTCCAGCACCACCAGTTGCAGTTACTGTTGCTTGTCCGTCAGAGTAATCGAAACAGCTAACATCCTGAAGGAAGTCAATGGATACGTCGATTGGTGTCGGCTCAGTAATAACGAACTCGATGATGTCTTCACAGTCATTCGTATCAACGATACGTAGCTCGTAAGTACCAGGACATAGATCAGTAAGCGTTACCGCTTCAGGATCGTTGTCGCCAATATCTCCAGTGATCCATTCGTAAACAACGTAGTCACCGCTTCCTCCTGTAACGTTTGGTGTGATTGTTCCATCACATGATCCATTACAGCTAACGCCGAATCCGTTGTAGTCGCTAATCGTTCCTGAAGTCTCAATCGGATCAGGCTCGATCATCGGGATTTCCGTAGTTGCGATACATCCGTTGTCATCCGTTACAACCACACAGTAAGTTCCTGCAGGAAGGTTGTCTTGGAATGATACCCCAGGGATGTTTACTGGATCACATCCAGTCCAATCGTAGTTGTAACACTCAGGAGCAAACTCTGTACAGTCTGGAGTTCCTCCAGATACTGTAACCGAGATCTGACCGTCTGTAGCGTCAGGACAAGAAACGTTGTACCCTCCATCGAAGATGGTTGTGCTAACGAAGATGTCCATCACTTGTGGCGCATCAAGGAAGATGCTGTCTGTATGTTGACAACCTGTGTCATCCGTTACTGTAACCACGTAAGTACATTCGAAAAGGTTCGTGATGCTCGGGCTATTTGAGCCTCCGAAGAAACACTCTGGTGAAGGAGCCCATTCGTAGGTGTATGGACCAACACCTCCAGAAGCGTCAGCTGTTACCGAACCGTTGTTCTGTCCGAAACAAATCGGAGGAACAATCGCTTGGAAGTCGATCACGATCGGATCTGGTTCCGTGATAACGTAAACAAACTGCTCTTCACAGTCTCCGTCTACTACAGTAAGAATGTAGCTACCAGCACATAGATCGAAGATTTCTTCATCACTCGAAGCGAATCCGTCAGGACCCGTCCAAGAAATAGCATCTACGTCTGCTGGGATAATATCTACTTCAATGCTTCCGCTGCACTCATTGCCACACTCGGCAGGAGTTACGGTAGCAGTAACATCAAATTCATCGTTCGTACCGACGTTCACGTCTACTGTAGTTTCACAACCCAACGCATCAGTGATGGTAGCTGTGTAAACTCCAGAGTCTAGACCCGTGAGGTCTTCACCAACACACGGACAGCTTGGTCCAACCCAGCTTACGGTGTATGGTCCGCCGTGGCTACCTGCGATGGTTAGATCGATTTCACCGATTCCAGCGTTTGGATCACCACAAGGGTTAGGAGTAACGTCTGCAGTTACGTTCCATGCAGGAACACAAGTAAGTTCCACATCAAGTGTTTCGCTACAATCGTTCGCGTCAGTTACTGTCAATACGTATGATCCACAAGGAACACCACTCAAGTCTTCTGTGAAGTAAGTGTCTCCTGTATCTGTGTTGATCCAAGTTGTGATGTATCCTGGTGTACCTCCGCTGATAGAAACATCGATAGAGCCATCAGAAGCGTCAGGACAAGAAACGTTGAATCCACCAGGGTAGTTAGAAACGGCGTCAAGGTTCACGCTAATTGGTGCTCCTGGACCAGTGATCGTAATCGTTACACTGTCGTCGCTTGTACATCCGTTGGAGTCAGTTACTGTCACTGTGAATACTCCTGTTCCAAGATCAGTGGCAACAGGCGCTGTCAAATCTGGGTCGTGGCTCCAGTTGTAGAAGTAGGGAGGACAACCACCAGTAGCCGTTACTGTAGCAACTCCTGTTTCTTCTCCGCTACACAAGATGTTTACTTGACCAGCCAACTCGATGTCGAGTACATCTGGTTCATTCACTGTGTAAGTCTCCGTAACCTCACATCCGTTTTCGTCTGTAACCGTCACCGTGTAGTCTCCAGCACATAGATTGTCAACGAAGGCAGCGTTTCCTACCACGTTGTCTAGTTCATCAACCCACTCGAAGCTGTAAACTCCTGTTCCACCTTCAACCGTTACTTCGATTGTTCCGTCACATTCACCTGAACAGCTAATTGGGAAACAAGAGAAGTCAGAGAAGTTCACGTCGATGATATTCAAGACATCTTCTTCAGTGACATCAACACATGCTGTAGATGTACACCCTTCGGCGTCAACGATGGTTACACAGTAGGTTCCTTCTTCAAGTCCGGTGAGGTCTTCATCCGTTGAGAATGGATTCCCGTTGAACTCCCATTCATAAGTGATTGGTCCGGTAGCATCCGTTACCGTAACATCAATCTCTCCGCTATCACCGTCGATACACGTGATGTTCGTCACGTCGAAAGTGATGACTGGTTCTGTCACTGTTACCGTTGCGCTCGCTGTAGCTTCACAGTCAGCGAGTGAGTAAGTCAACGTGTATGTTGTCGTTGTCGTAGGACAAACTTCAATGTCTAGGCTGTTTGGATCAGTAATGCCATCCAACGGAGACCATTCGAAGCTTCCGTTTCCGTCAATATCAGCTTCACCGTCTAGGTCAACACACTGTCCGTTACAGATAGTCGCGGCCGCTGGATCAACTGACGCGGTGATTTCGTCAATGATGGCGAAGTCCACAGAACTCTGGAATTCGAAACCATCACATTGTTGTTCCACAAGGGAAACGGTGACAATCTCTTCACCTTCAACAAGTCCATCAAAGATGGTCAAGATGTCAAATGAAACCGAGGTTTCACCAGCTGGAATAATCAAGGTGTAAACATCATTGATGTCGTCGTACACCAAGTTCAAGTCAGGATCCGTAGTGTAGTCGACATCGAATTCTGCGGTTCCATCAATAGTGAAGTTCACCTCAAGATCTTCGATTGGAACGAATGTGCTTTCGAACTGAACGGTACCTTGGTTACACCCTTCAACCATGTAATCAGTACCACCAACGGTGCTAGTGGTAATGGTGATTGGGTTTGAAGTCAACTGGCTAACGAATACCCCTGAATCGTACAGACGATCCGATCCATCAGCGATGATGAGTTTCAAGTGATAGGTCTCACAAGGAATGAGATCACCTACTTCTGCGCGAATCCCCGTTGTGAATCCGTCATACTGAACTCCCAATCCTAGTGGGTCTTGGTTGTCGAAGAAGTATTGGGTGTTATCAATGTGGTTGACGTTGTTGATCGCTACAGCCTCAGAAGTTCCTGGAATCAAAGCGATGTTTACATCGACACCCACGTTCGGACCTGAAATGAAGAATCCGAATACATCGTTGAACGATGATCCTACCCATTCGAGGTATTCCTCACTGGCGAAGTTGAAGTCGAACTTCAAGCTATCCCCCTGCACCACTACATCGAACTCGAAGGTAGTAGCATCCCAGGTGGTCAACCCACCGTTGGCCAAGGTCAGAAGCTCTGAACCAGGGAACATGTTGTCGTAATCATCACAGTTCAAACAGTCTGTTCCATCAAGCAATGGAAGTCCTGTTTCATCATTCGGTCCAATGGCATTCAAAGCATTACCTGTTGTCAGGAGGATACCTTCGCTGGTTCCGATTTCAGTTCCTGTGGAAGTGTAGTACGCATAGGCACTATCGGCGGCAGTAACCTGCACGTTGAAGATCTCTACTCCAGTACCCACAAGGTTCTGGGCCATTTCTTCAGGGGTGAGGTCGAAATCTACTGCCAACTGCCCGCTAGCCTGGTAACCCAGGAATAGGACAATGGCTGTCAGTAGTCTTCTGCAGAAGTAAGTCTGCTTCATCTATCTGTTGTTTTGGTTGGGGTCAAGTCTTATTGTCCGGTGATTCCACGACGTACATCCATGCACGTAGATGAGAAATCACTCTTGCTCATCTCTGTGAGCTCAATCGCTTCCAGCTCTGTGGCTTCGGCGATCAATCCTTTGAGTGTTTGGAATGCCTCTTCGCGCGATAGGTTGTTATCGTCGATGTTGAAGACAACTAGTTTTCCAGGCACACAAGCCTCATTGATCGAAAACTGATCGTTTCCTTTCAATGATCTAGCCATATCTCCATAGCTGTAAGCGTCAATCTCAGTCATCTGCACAACGAGCAGGTCCTGATCAACGTCAGCTTGGGCAATACTTTCCGGAGAGATGAAAAGGCAACACAAAGCTAGGATTGCTCCTAAGAACTTCGCGGATTTTGATAGGGTCATAGCGAAATTGTTTCGGTGTAAGGTGTATCTGTTTCAGAATACACTGTATACTAAGCAAAGAAACTAAATTTCGCGCGGTGTTGGACGCCTTTTTACACACAATTACAGTGGACTTAATCCACATTTCGATGTTGGGCTGTCATCACTGTGTACATGCCAATGGCGGCAGAAACGGAAACGTTGAGTGATTGAGTCTTTCCATCCATCGGAATTCGAACCAGGTAATCACACGTGCGGAGGCTGTCTGTACTCAACCCGGTTTCTTCATTACCCATGACCAAACACGTGGGTTTAGATAGCTGAATATCAGAGATCAAGCGTTCGGTTTTCTCCGTCATCCCGATGACTTCAATGCCGCTTTCTTGCATTTCTGTCAGCGCCTTATTCATCACAGGGACGCGGCAGATCGGAAGGCGCATCAATGCTCCAGAAGAGGTTTTGATCGCGTCTTCATTCAACGGAGCCATTCCTTTTCCTGGTACGATGACCCCATGAAACCCAAAACACTCTGCAGAACGGCAAATGGCACCAAAATTCCGCACATCGGTGATGCCATCGCATGCCAAGAGGCGAGGGGTTTCACCGTTTTCGTAAATCGAAGCGATGAGATTAGAAAGATCAGCAAACTCGATCGGAGAGAGGATGGCAATCACTCCTTGGTGGGCCTTCCTGGTAATTCGATCTAGCTTTTGGGTAGGCACATATTGAACGGGAATTTCACGTTCACGAGCATAGCCAGTTACCTGCGCATAGCGGTCGTGGCGTACTCCTTTTTGAACCAGTACTTTTTGGATTTCCTTACCTGTTTCGATGGCTTCTAGTACAGGGTGCCAACCGAAAATGAATTGATCTTTCTTACGATTCATTCCTGAAAGATGCGACCATTTCTCCAAGCGGTCACCGCACGATCCCAATCAGTTCTGAACAACGGATTGCGTTCAAGTACGAAGAGGTTGTCGCTCAGAGGGTTTCGTTCGCGATAAAAGTTGAAAGTGATAGAGCTTAAGTTGTTCTCCTCTCCATAGATCCATGTCTCGCGATCGTTGTCGCGCGTGATCTTGGTAGGGTTGCCAAAGACAATGTGAATGAGCCCACGATCTGTTTTCCATCCTTCAATGGAAGACGAGAAGTATCGATTGGCCTCTTCAACTCTGCGGTAGTAAATCTTGATGAGCTCACGTGTACGGTCTTTGGATCCACCGCAATCAAGCCAAAACGCATCGATTTCTTTCTTGCGGTAATTGCTTTCTTCGATACGTTCGTATTCTCTTCGTCCGCTGATGTAACGAAGGCTGAACATCATGTCGTCAACCGACTTGATTTCTGGGTAGCTTTCACCTTGAGACAAGAAGCTGTGAATAATGTCGCCATTGGCGTTCACCATGGTATTCAGTCCTTCGGTCACAAAGAAGATCTCGTCCTTATCAATCTCTTGTCCTGAGGTGGTGTCAGGTAAGCTTGGGTAGTTTCTCGAACCCTGAACATAGGGGGGAGGAGGGAGCTTTGTTTTAGGTTGCCATTGACGCAATGAGAGGCTCTGATCGCCGCGTGATGTGGTGTACTTTACCAATTCGCCAGTACGCAGAATCTCACCAAATACGGGAAGTCCGTCTTCATAAGTGAAGAGGTAGTCTTCTTTATTCCCACCTTCAAATTTGTTGACTTCAAGGCTTGTTTGGAAAGACCATCGACGATTCAAATCAGTCAATTGAATGGTGAATCGATAACGGCCAAAGGTCTCGAGGTCGATCTCATTCGAACTGATGATGATCCCATCTCGTTCGTTTTCTTTCTCGTAGATCATCACGAAGTCTGTGGTGTCGTGAGCTACGAATACCCCTTGTTGCATGCGCTCAATCATGACGTCGCAATCAAGACGCGCTTCAAAAGGTGATTCGGGTGAGTTTCGGGCAAAGAGCAATTCACTACTGCTAATCCCCAAATAGATCATGCTCTTGCTGTCACTCGTATGATAAACCATGACTTCTGGGTGCATTGGCATGACCTCCCAATCATAACTGACCAGGTTAGAAGTAGTGCTTTTGGTCTGTTGAACAGAACACGCACTAAGTAAGGCAGCAACACAGCAGAATAGAAGCCATTTATTCATTCTCATACGCTTGATCTTGTGGAAGTTGATCACTATCCATCGCTTTGTCTAAGAGCCCTTTTTCAATAGGGTCTTTCGGTTTATAACCCGACATGCTGCGGATTCGTTCGACGCGACTAATGAGGTTTCCTTTCCCTTCGGAGAGTTTATTCATTGCCGCTGTATATGCTTTATTACCATCTTCCATGCTTTTACCCACCTTTTGAAGGTCTTGGGTGAAGCCACGGAACTTGTTGTAAAGCAGTTCAACCTGTTTCACGATTTCACGGATGTTATTCCGCTGATCTTCTTGTGTCCAGATATAACGTACTGTTCTCATTGTAGCGAGAAGCGTGGTAGTTGAAACGATCACTACGTTCCGTTTGAGGGCTTCTTCATAAAGGTCGCGCTCGTTGTTCAGCGCAAGGAAGAGTGCCGCCTCAATGGGTACAAACATCAAAACGAAGTCTGGACTATTGATCTCGTAAAGCTTCTCGTAGTCTTTCGTTCCAAGCTCTTTGATGTGTGCTCGAATGCTATCAATGTGCCCTTTTAATGCGGCATTGCGTTCATCATCTGTCTCTGCAGCATGAAAGCGTTCGTAGGCCGTTAAAGAGACTTTCGCGTCGATAATGAGTTGTTTCTCTTCAGGAAGGTTGATGACGAAGTCAGGTTTCTTCTTCTTGCCTTCATCATCTGCAAGCACGGTTTGTGTTTGGTAGTGGGTTTCCTTTTGGAGCCCGGCCTTTTCCAGGATTACCTCAAGCTGTGCTTCACCCCAGTCACCTTGGGTTTTGCTGTCGCCTTTGAGGGCTTTGGTAAGGTTCTCGGCATCCGAACTCAGACGTTCGTTGAGCGCTTGGAGCTCATCAATTTTGTGTTTGAGTAGGTGTCGTTCTTTATTCTCTTCGTTGTAAACTTCTTCGACGCGTTTCTTAAATCCACTGATTTCTGTTTTCAATGGATCAAGGATCTCACCCATCTTCGTGCTGTTCAGCTCAGTGAATTTTTTCGACTTCTCGTCGAGAATTTCGTTGGCGAGGTTCTTAAACTGATCCCGCAGATTTTCACGCATCTGCTTCAGCTCTTCTTCGAGTTTGCCACGTTGCTCCTTGAAGCTCTCTTCTTGTGCAACAGCAGATTGTTTCAAGAAGTGGTTTTCCGCTTCCAGTTGGGTGGCTTGGTTGCGTGTATTTTGATGTTCTTTTTGCTCTCTGAGGAACGCGCCATGCGCTTCTTCAATCTTGTCTTGACTAGAAGCGATCTCAGATTCCAGACGTCCGATGAGTGGTGCGTCATTGGTCTTCCCTCGTTTAAGAAGAATCGCAATGATTACCCCCAAAACGAGGCCAATCAACAATCCGATTAATAACGCTAGCAAGTCCATGTATTAGAAACGATTTATAAAGCCAAAATGTATTTTCCCATTCCTTACAAGGATAGGGTTATCGCGTTCGCTACCCAGAGCATACACCAATCTGAATGATCCGTTCTTCGTCCCGATGACCGTTCCGAGACCGAAACCGAAAGGGGTATCACTAAGATAGTCATCATTGTTTCGTTCATACCATCCTTGGTCAAAGAAGACGAAGGCAGCTGAATTTTGATCGATGATGAACTTTAGTTCGGCGGTAGCAATTCCGTAACTAGAAGCGAAGATCGATTCTTCATCGAATCCACGCAAGGTGGTGAGCCCTCCAATTCTGAAGTTTTCATTGAACTGAAGGGTGGTGTCGATCTTACTTCCTCCTTGAAAACGGAGTCCCCAAACAAAACGGTCTTTCACCGGGAGGTATCCTTCGACATTTGCCAGAAACTGGTACTGGTCATTTCGTACTTCCCGATTTTCTTCTGAGCTAATCACCAATCGCTTGGCGCCAACACTTCCTTCGAAGTAGGTGAAGAAACCAGATCTTGGGTTCCGACGATAGTCTAATTGATAGGTTTGAAAGGCCAGACCATAGCGATCAATGTTGACATCGTTGACCGAACTCACCTCTTCGCTCAGTTGATTTGAAATCCATCGTTCGGCAAAGGCACGGAGGTATTTGTCTTGTCCGAGTACATAGCCAAGTGCAAGTTCCAGTTGTGTTTGAGTGAAAGAAGTATCTCTCCGGTAAACGCTAATCTCAGCCCAGGTTCCGATATGGGTGTTCAGTATATAAGGAAGGGAGGCTTTGACCTCAAGGTTTTGTGTGGCTTCTTGGAGTCTTCGCCAGCGTAGGCTTAAATGCTCTCCTCTACGCAATGCATTTTGAAGGTCAAGGGTGACGTCTCCGGTAAAAACAACTTGCCCTGTTTCATTGTCAGGTTGAAAACCAACGATCCCGTCAAAAGTGTTCGCGGGTTTGTCGTCTATATATAGGTATAGATCTGCCTCGCCATCTCGAAAAAGAACCTCAGAAGGTTGAAGCAACTGAACGAAACTCAGTTCTGAGATCTTCTTGTTCACCTCTTCAATGACGCGTTCATCGTACTGTTCTCCTTTTTTCCAACCTGTCAATTGACGGAAGTAATTCTGGTTGAAGCTTTTATTCGATCGAATGATCAGGCTATCAAAGGTGAATTCGGGTCCGCGTTCAACCCGCACCGTGGTATTGATAGTAGTGTCATTCACCAGGGTATTTTCGAAATGAGCCACGGCAAAAGGGTAGCCATTGGTCTCGTAAACCCTGATTTCGCTTAGGGCCAGCTTTTCAAGATTCTCTCCGCTTGGTATACCTATTTCGCTGAACGCGGAAAAGCGATTTCCTTCAGAGATCAGGGCGGTGATCCGTGTAGAATCCGCGTATGTAGAGTCAAGGGTGCACCCAAGGAATCCTTGTTCATACTGCGTTGTGAGATAAGAAGTTAACGAGTCATTCCATGTGGAGCTAGTCACCGCGTAGTTTGTTGTGTCAGTGGAAGAAATCACCTTCAATTGTGACTGTCCGAAAGAAGCGAAGCGTTCCGCCGATACGGCGAAAAAAAGAAAAAACAGGATCACAATAAGCGCGCATTGAACTGCGTTAAATCGATAGATCGCTGACTTGTGAATAAACCTGTGAAACAAAATTAGAAACCTTACGTATTAGGTAACGACGAGTTGGCGACTTTTAGCATAGAAAGAAACCGACGTAACCTGATTAATGATGAAAAAAGTATTTGGATTTGTATTGCTCCTCGCTGCAGTGGGCATGTTAGCAGCCTCTTGTACACCACACAAACAAGCGTGTGCTGCGTACAGCAAAGTAGAAATTGAAACTCCTGCGCAGAAGTAACGGAGAAATTAGAACGTGATCTGGACGTCTTGATCGATATCAGGATGTAGACTCATAGCAACAGGACATGTCTGAGCTGCTCGGCTTAGGATTTCCTTTTGTTTCTCATCCAGCTCACCTGCTGATATAGATAGATTTATTTGAATGGCTTCGATCCTACGTGGGTTGGAAGCCATTTTTTTTGTCACTTCCGCCGACATCGATTCAATGGTAATTCCGTGATTGTTGGCGCTGATCCCCACGATGGTCATCATGCAACTTGCTAGAGAAGCGCTGGTCAAGTCTGTTGGCGAAAAGTAACGTCCTTGGCCGTTGTTATCCGTGGGAGCGTCTGTGATGACTTGTTCTCCAGACTTAATATGTAAAGCGGTGGTTCTCAAGTCACCGTTGTATTCTACTTTGTAATTCATGATGAACTTTTATTCGGGTTCCCCCGTTGTTAATTGTATATTTACAAGACAAGCGTAGTTCCGCAAATGTATAGGCTTTTATTCCTCATATCGACTGTTTTCTTCGCAGGTTCTGTTGCGGCTCAAAACGAGCTCTATGACGAACCAGTAATCATCTATTCTCATCAAATGTCTGGTGGCTTGCAGCTCCATTCGAATGGGTTGGGTGGTTTCTTTCAGTGGGGAAAATACCAAGGGGCCAAGAAGATTATGCTACTCGGTATAGACGCGGTGAACATGAAGCACCCAAAAGAGGTGAAGAGTTACAACCCCGTTTATGAAGATAGTCGCAGCTACGTTTATGGTAAAGTGAACAACCTCTACATCTTGCGTCCTTCATTTGGATACCGCAAGATCATTACTGAGAAGCTCCGTAAAAGCGGGGTTCAAGTGGGGTATACACTGACCGGTGGACCGTCATTAGGTATCACAAAACCGGTATATCTGGAGATCGGATACCCGGCGATTCCTTACCAGTATTTAGCTACGGAGCGCTATGATCCTGATCGTCACTTCTTTGATGATATCTACGGACGAGCGTCAGGCTTAAATGGCTTGGATGATTTGAAACTTCATCCCGGCGGCTTTGTTAAATTTGCATTCAATTTTGAGTACTCCAACGAGAAAGATCGATTGAAAGGACTAGAAGCCGGGGTCACATTGGATGCATATCTAAGAGAGATTCCTATCATGGCTGAAGATCGCGTGGCGAACAATCAGCAATTCTTCTTCACTTTCTTCCTTAATTTCTTTGTTGGCAAAAAGTATAATGTCAACGGATGACAGAACCAGTTGTATCTAACGTTCAGGAACGCAAGCGTGTTCCTAAACCAAAGTGGCTTCGCGTAAAACTTCCTACAGGGGAGGAGTACAAGAAAGTCCGCAACATCGTATCTGAACACAAGCTTCACACTATTTGCGAAAGTGGTAACTGCCCGAATATGGGTGAGTGTTGGGGAGAAGGAACGGCAACGTTCATGATCCTTGGTAACATTTGTACGCGAAGCTGTGGTTTTTGCTCAGTGGTCACAGGAAGACCAGATGAGGTAGATATGTTCGAACCGGCACGTGTGGCAAAGTCAGTGAAGCTCATGGGAGTGAAGCACGCAGTCATTACTTCGGTAGACCGCGATGACTTAGCAGATGGAGGTTCTGAAATTTGGGCCATGACGGTACGAGCTATTCGTCGTCAGAGTCCAACGACTACCCTTGAAACACTGATTCCTGACTTTGCAGGAAAGTGGGATAACCTTCAACGCGTCATTGATGTGGCACCGGAAATCGTTTCACACAATCTTGAAACGGTACGAAGGTTGACCAAGCAGGTACGAATTCAGGCCAAATATGACCGAAGTCTTGAAGTCCTGAGGAGACTCAAACAAGGTGGAATGAAGACGAAGTCAGGTGTTATGTTGGGGCTTGGTGAGACCGAAGATGAAGTGATTGAAACCATGGATGATCTTCGCTCTGTTGGTGTGGATGTATTGACGCTAGGGCAATACCTACAGCCTACACCTAAGCACTTGCCGGTTCAAGACTTCATCCATCCAGAGCAATTTGCATTCTATGAAAAGTTGGGCTTAGAGAAAGGATTCCGCTTCGTTGAAAGTGGACCTCTTGTACGCTCAAGTTATCATGCTGAAAAGCATGTATTCTGATTTTGTGGTCTTGACTTGTATATTTACGGCCGCAGTTTGGGAACATGACCTTCAGATGGAGTGTTAATTGTTGTAAATTGCTACCCATTGTTTCGGATAATTCTAGATAAAATGAGAATGAGAACGCTACTGTACATCTTCGGCGCGACGGCATTGGTATCGTGCGCTGTGATCTTTTCGCAGCAAGACACTACCGTTGCTGACTATGCTCCAAGAACAGCTGATCAAGTTGAAGGAGATTACTTAGGTGCACTTGACGTGTACCAACAACTTCGTGCAAACGTAGAAACTGGTCAAGTAGAACCAGAAGACTACATCCGCATGAAAGCGGCTGTTGAGAAATACTCTCGACAAGTTGCTACGCAAAAAGATTCAGATCCAATTTCTTGGATCGAAATGGGACCAGATAACGTCGGTGGACGTTGCCGTGGTCTTTTAATCATGGATGAAAATAACCTGATGACAGGTGGTGTTTCTGGAGGTCTCTGGAAATCTACTAACCAAGGAGATACTTGGAACCAGGTGATGACATTCCCTAACTGTAATGTGACGTCAATTGCACAGGCAGGAAACGGAGACATCTACGTTGGTACTGGGTCATTGTTTGACGGTGCTGGCGGTGAAGGTGGTTCTGGATTCCGCGGCCAAGGTGTTTACCGCTCTACTGATGGTGGTGAAACTTGGGCGATCATCCCTGACACTGATCCAGGTTTGCTTGGAAGCGGTGACTGGACAGCTGTAGACGCTATGGAAACGGATCCTAACAACAGTACGCGAGTATACGTTGGTGCTGACGCTGGATTCGGTTACATCGACAACGGTGAGTTGTTCATGGGTGTAGCTGACGGTCTTCCAGGAAACGCGGTACAGGATATCCACATCGCTGACGATGGTAGCTACATGCTTGTAGTTGCTGGTGCAGGACGTGTATACCGTTCTACAAACAGCTCATTCACAGAATTCGAAGAAGAATTTGGAAACGGTGACGGCGAACTTCCACAAAGTGGTATCGGTCGTGCACGTGTTTATGTAGTACCTCAGAACCCAGAGCACGCTTATGCAGTGTACGCTACTTCAGCTGGTTTCTTCGGTGGTCTTTACCACTCAGAAGACAACGGGTTGACTTGGGATGAGATTTGGCCTGGTGGAATTGACGAGTCTACCCCACTTCCACGTAACCAAGGTATCTACGATCTAGCACTTGGTGCTTCACCACTTGAGCCGGAATTGGCTTACGTAGGTGGTATCGAGATCTGGCGTGCTGGTCCTGACTACACTCCAGAGCTTGCAGCATTCTCATTCGATGCTCCAGGAATTGACATCGACGTTCACGCTGACGTTCACGAAGTAGTATACTCTCCAGCAGGAGTGATGTGGACATTGACCGACGGTGGTCTTTACAAGTCTTTCGATAACGGAGACACGTACATCGAGGCTAACCGCGGATTCAACGTAACACAATACTACGGTATCGCTTACCCTCCAGGAAACGGTGTGATTGGTGGTACTCAGGATAACGGTTCACACTTCATCCCTGAAGATGGATCTCTATTGAGTGACCTTTCTGCCATTGACGTAACTGGTGGTGACGGATTCGATTGTGCGATTCCACAGGTAACTGATGCACAGCAGCAAGTTGCTTTCACTACTTCTCAGAACGGTGTTCTTTACCGTGTAACTGCAGACGGTGGTATCGGTGATATCTACGACGATGAAATCATTGACTTGATTGATGATAACGGTGACTTAGGGCAGTTCTACACGTGTATCCGCCTTTACGAGGAAACAGAAGATGAATTGAGCCAAGAAGGAATCATCCTCATCAACCCATACGAAGAAACAATCTCTGATTCGACGTTCATCCTACAGACGAACAACATGGACATCAACTTTGAGTGGACCATGCCAGAAGGACTAGAGCTTCGTTACTGGGAAGAGTTGATTCGTCCAGCGGTGACTACAACTGAAGAATTGACGGAAGACGCACACGGATACTTCTGGCTAGATCCACAAGATTTGACAGAAGAGATTGTTACTTGTGATACTACTTTCACTCAGATTGGAGAGGAAGAAGTCATCGATGAGATCATCCCTGTTGACTCTTGTTTCTACTTTGAGCCACTTGACTCTACCATCTGTATTACTGTAGACTTCGATACTACGTACACAATGGAGCCGGTATTTGATATCGACATCTTCTGTGAGACGGAGTACTTCTACGAGTCAGATACACTTTACAATGTTCGCGAGCAGATCATCGTAAAAGATGAATATTCATCGATGTTGACGATCGGATTCCGCGGAAGCGAAGGTATCTGGATGACACGTCAAGGATTGAACTTCAACGTAACTCCTAACTGGTTCCGTCTTGGAGATGCTCCAAACGGTGGTGGTGCAAAAGCGATCGAGTACGTAGTAGGTGACCACCCAGAAGCTGGTGATGTCATGCTAGTAAGTGGTTGGGATGGAAAACTATGGCGTATCTCTGGTCTGGATCAGATGTGGACAGACGAGTCTGCGATTGATACATTGAATAACTCAACTGGATTGGCAACTGGAGACTTTGATGACGACGGTGTACCGGATGGAGATGGATACGCTGATGTACTTCAGTTCGACGAAATCTTCTCAACTGGTAACGCAGTTACTGGTGTAGCGATTGATCCAAATAATCCTGATCACGTTGTCATCACTATCGGTGGATACGGTGGTTCTCAGAAAGTACGTGAGTCATTCAACGCAATGTCAGAAAACCCAACGTTCTCGAATATCTGGGTTTCAGGTGACCTTGCTGGAATGCCATGTTACGATGCGATCATCGACGTAACTGACGAAACAGGACAGACGATTGTTGTTGGTACTGAGTTCGGTATGTGGGTGACTAACGACGGTGGTGACACTTGGGTTCCTTCAAACGAAGGAATGGGACTAAGCCAAGAAGCTTTTGCTTGTCCAGTATTCGACGTGAAGCAGCAGTGGCGTTCTTCATCTCGTTTCACTTACCCAACGAACAGCGGTATGATTTACGCAGGTACGCACGGTCGTGGTATCTTCAAGTCTGACGCATACACATTTGTTTCTGTTGACGAGCCTGGAGATGATTTCGAAGAAACAGTAGCCGGTCTACTTGTATTCCCGAACCCAGTAACGGCAGACGTTGCTCAGATCAGCCTTGAACTTGCAACTTCTAGCGACGTTCGCATGACAGTATTCAGCAGCACAGGTCAACTTGTTCTTCAAGAGAACGTAGGAAACCTTGCCGCAGGAAACCACATTCTACAAATCGATGCAGCTGACCTATCAAATGGTAACTACATTGTTGGAGTAGAAGCGAACGGTAGCCTTGAAACGGCTCACTTCGTTGTGATGAAATAAAATTATCCGAATAGAATAAGAAAGAGCCGATCCGTGAGGGTCGGCTTTTTTCTTTCCTCATCTTTGCATCATGAAGAAGATCAAGGTGGCCATCAATGGATATGGCCGTATTGGTCGGATTACTTCTCGTGTTCTGGCTAACGCCGAAGACATCGAGTTGGTAGCGATCAATGATAAGTACGACGCGGAGTCTCTCGCTCACTTGTTCAAGTACGATACCGTACACCGCGTATTTCCCGGAGAAGTTTCGCTTTCTGAAGGAAGACTCCATTTCGGCAATCAGTCTCCCTTACTTTTTTCCAAAGCCAATCCCGCTGACCTTCCATGGGGAGCGTTAGACGTTGATATCGTCTTGGAATGTACCGGGATGTTCAAAAGCGCAACGAAGTCTCAAGTGCATTTAGATGCCGGAGCAAAGCAGGTAGTGATCTCAGCGCCGCCAGAAGATGATAGTGTTAAGACCATCGTCCTCGGAGTAAATGAAGACTCGTTGGATGGATCGGAACGTGTGGTGTCTAATGCGAGCTGTACAACCAATAGCGCTGCACCCATGATCCAGCTTCTGAATGAGCTGTGCGATATTGAATCGTGTTACATCACGACAGTGCACTCTTACACTGGTGATCAACATATCCAGGATCGACCTCACCGAGATCTGCGCAGAGGACGAGCAGCCGCAGAATCAATTGTTCCGACAACTACAGGAGCTGCGAAAGCCTTAACGCGCATTTTCCCTGGACTATCAGATGTGATGGGAGGATGTGGGATTCGCGTGCCTGTACCTGATGGGTCGTTAACGGATATTACGTGTATCGTAAAGAACCCGATCCCTGTTGCCAAGTTGAATGCTCAATTCGAGAAAGCAGCGAAAGACCGTTACCCCGGAGTGTTCCAGTATACCGAAGATCCGATCGTGTCTAGTGACATTATCGGCAATAGCCATTCGTGCATCATGGATGGACTCTTGACTTCCGTCATTGGCAACATGGTGAAGATCGTTGGATGGTACGATAATGAAATGGGATACAGCCACCGGATGGTGGATATGATCAGGCTATTGGCTAAAGCTTAAGGAGACGCATTTCCTGCCCGTCAAATTCACCGTAGGTGTAATGACTTATCCAATCGCCTAGATTGGTGTATTTCGCCCCTTTATTGAGCTTGATTTCAAGTGGTAAGTGCCGGTGGCCAAAAACAAAGTGGTCGTAATCTTCTGTTTCCAAGATTTCGTTGGAATAGATGACCAACCATTCGTTTTCATCACCAAGGAAGACTTTGTCTTTTTCTTCTCCTGCCTTGCGGCTAGAACGCGACCAGAAATTGGCCATCGCAATGCCGAAGTTCGGATGAAGTCGGGCGAACAACCATTGACAAAGCTTGTTGCGGAATACTTTCTTGATGAATTTATAACCGTGATCACCTGGGCCTAGGCCATCTCCATGGCCAATGTAGAATCGTTTCCCATTCCATGAGCGAGAAATGGGGTCACGGAATATGGTCACCCCAAGTTCTTTCGGGAGGTAGTCAAACATCCACATGTCATGGTTTCCAGTGAAGACATGCACTGGGATGCCGCTATCTGTGAGCTCGGCAATTTTACCGAGGAGGCGTGTATATCCTCGAGGGATGGCGTGTTTGTATTCAAACCAAAAGTCAAAGATGTCTCCAACAAGAAAGATTTCATGCGCCGTTGGTGCAATGTCAGTAAGCCACTGCACAATGCGCTTCTCTCGCTTCAGGCTTTCCTCTTCATTGGGAATGCCTAAATGAAAGTCAGAGGCGAAATAAATCTTTTTGCCTTCTGGTAAGAGGGTGTCAGAAATTGTTGGATTCAATGGGGGAGAATCAGCTTTCAAATAGCTCAGCCAACTTCGCTTCTAGTTGCGCACCACGAAGGTGAGTAGCTACAATCTTCCCATCACGTCCCACTAGAATAGTATGAGGAATACTGCTCACGCCGTAGGCTTGTGAAGCTGCATTTTTCCATCCTTGAAGATCACTTACGTGATTAGGCCATAGGAGTCCGTCTTGTGCGATGGCCGCCTTCCAGCGTTCAACATCTTTATCAAGTGATACACTGAAAATTTCGAATCCTTTCGGGTTGTACTTTTCGTAAGCTTTGACCACGTTCGGGTTCTCACGACGACAAGGTCCACACCATGAAGCCCAGAAGTCAATCATGACCACCTTTCCACGAAGGTCGCTCAGCTTCATTACGTTTCCATCAGGATCAGACATCGCAATGTCTGGGGCATCCATTCCGGTTGTGTATTTGCTATTCTTTGGCGCCTGCTGTTGACCACCTGCAGCTTGTTGCTTACCAGCGTTGTCAATCTGAGAGGTCACCATCTTGTAGTAGTACGAGTGTCCGAAGCTTGTTTTCAAGTCGTCGGCTACTTTCTTGTACTTATCAAGGTCTTGCTTGAGGTTGAGTTCATTCAATGCAGCGAGTGAAGCAGGTGAAGTACTATTGTCTTCAATGAACTTCAAGGCAATGGAACGCTTCTCATTTTGAAGGTCTACTTGCTGTTGGAATGCTTGACTGCGTTCTTCTTGGCTCTTGCCTGCGTCTTGACTGATCTTGCGCAAGTCAATCAACTGCATTTCTAACGGACGAATTGCATCTTGGAATTCGTCGAGCAATTGGCTGTGGCGCGATCCACTGAACTGAAGTGTAGTGCGAATGTCTTCGCTATCAGCAGTGACGTGAAGAGCCTCTGTTGAATCTGACAAGAACACCAATCGACGTTCATCATCGATTTTCAATTGGTAGAAGTTGAGATCCATTCCTTGTTGAGGAACGATCGAAAAACTTCCGTCTTCGGCAATCAAAGCGGAGTCAGTAGCTACTGCTCGGTTATTCACAAAACGCTCGAGGTAGATCATCTCGCCGGCAGCGCCTTTGATGTTCCCAGAGATTCCTGTTTGTGGTCCGGCACTACACGCCGCGAAGAGCGCAGATGCGCCAATGATATATAGAAGTTTCTTAGTCATGGATTCGAACTTAGATGACAAATATCCTGAAAATCATGCATTAGGTAAAACGAGTTTCTTTTGACTTTGCATTCTTTAGTCAAACTCAGGGTCTATTTAGCTTTTTTCGCAGAAGAGTCGTTAACGTTTCGGCACCCTCAATCTCTACGGTCATAGGTTGGTACCAAATCGGCAAGGTCTCCACATTGCTCAAGCCTTCCATTCGTACGAGGTCTTTCTCGGTGGTAATAATGGCGTCAGCATTATGATTGGCGAGTGCAGTTCGCCAAGATTCTAGATCACTCGCATCAAAAGAAGCATGATCACGATAGTGGAAGTGTTCAACAATCGTGTGCTCTTTAGAAATCTGTGTATGCAACCCCGCAGGATGCGCAATTCCTGTAACCAGGATGATACGTTTGATATCATCACGCTGTTGTACCGAATCCTGTTGCAAAGGAGAAAGCGTTCCGTAGGCGATTTGTGATTTGAATAGCGGGGTGCTGGCATCGAGTCTCAATAATGCGCGGAGCTCAGATTCCTTCACCACATCATCCATCGCGGGGTTCCATCCGGTAATGATGACGGCATCCGCTTTTTTCAGTCGGTATTTTCCATCACGTAAATCGCCAGCAGGCAGGTACAAGTCTAACTCGTGCAAGCTGTCTGCTCTCACCAGCGCCACAAGGGCATCCGGCATCAGCTTGCGGTGTTGCATGGCGTCATCCAGAATGACAATTCCTTCGTGTCCTGATTCTTTAATTCGCTGTACCCCCGTCAAACGATCTTCACAAACCACAGCTTTCGCTCTTGGATGACTCCGCTTGTAGAGGCGAATTTCATCTCCCGTTTTTTCGACGGGCATGGATAGATCGACTTCGATGAAGCCTTTGGAGCTTCTTCCGTAACCTCTGCTGAGTACCGCGGGGTTGAGGTCGCTTAATTGACTGAGGAAGAAGCGCGTGTGTGGTGTTTTTCCTGTTCCGCCTACATGTACGTTTCCCACCACTAGCGTGGGAAGTGAACCCGCCGCACTGGTCAGAATTCCGGCATCGAAGAGCTTATTCCGTAGGTAAATCACCAGGGCATAGATGAAGGAAAATGGAAAAAGCAGTCGCCGGAGTTTCTTCATGTGTAACTTTAGCGCCAAAGTACAACGAAAATGAAGCTTGGAGAATTACTTCGTGTATTAGAGCAATGGGCACCGCCTTCGCTACAAGAAAGCTATGACAATTCAGGGTTGATCGTTGGTGACCATTCCATGGAAGTCACTGGAGCGCTTGTGACACTGGATTGCATTGAATCTGTGATCGATGAGGCGATTGATAGAGGATGTAATCTGGTCATTGCTCACCACCCGATTGTATTTGGAGGAATCAAACGATTCAATGGAAAGGGCTATGTGCAGCGCACGGTGATGAAAGCCATCAAGCACGATGTTGCGATCTATGCGATTCACACGAATCTCGATAGTGTAAATTCAGGAGTGAACGCTTACTTCTGCGAATTGCTCGGAATCAAAGACCCTCAAATACTGTCTCCAAAGAAAGACTTGCTTGAGAAGCTTGTGGTATTTACTCCACAGAGTCACGCTGATTCGGTGCGCAATGCACTCTTTGAGGCTGGCGCTGGTGAAATTGGGAACTACGACGAATGTAGCTTCAACACACCAGGTCAAGGAACTTTCAGAGGCGGAGAGGGGACCAATGCCTTCGTTGGTGAGCAAGGCAAGCGCCATGTGGAAGACGAAGTGAAGATTGAAGTGATTGTGGAACAGTGGAAGATGCGCTCGGTATTAACTGCCATGGTGATGAGTCATCCCTATGAAGAGGTGGCCTACGATCGGTACCAGTTGAAAAACGAGCATCCCTACATCGGTTCTGGAATGATTGGTGAGCTCGAAGCTCCTATGGATATCAAAGACTTCTTTGATCATGCGAAGAAGGCCTTGAATATTTCTGTGATCAAGCATACCAAAGTGCTTAAAGACAAAGTGCAGCGTATCGCCTTATGTGGAGGGTCTGGCTTCTTTCTACTCGGCGCAGCGAAAGGGAAACAGGCAGATGTATACATCACTTCTGACATCAAGTATCATCAGTTTTTTGATGCGGAAGATCAGCTTGTTTTGGCTGACATTGGGCACTGGGAATCAGAGCATCGGACAAGTGAATTGATTCAGAAGGTTCTCAAGGAGAATTTTCCTACCTTTGCCGTTCATTTGTGCGACATCAACACGAATCCGGTAAACTATTATTAAGGTATGGCCAAAAAGGTAACCACCGCTGAAGACAAGCTTCGTTCACTATATGCACTGCAGGTGATCGACTCAAAGATCGATAAGATCAGAATCATCCGAGGTGAGCTTCCATTGGAAGTTCAGGATCTCGAAGACGAGATTGAAGGATTGAGAACTCGCGTGGCCAAAGTACAAGAGGAGATCGATGACATCGATCAGCAGATCTCTGATCGCCGAAACAAAATTGCAGAGTCGAAAGACCTGATCAAGAAATACGAAGAGCAGCAGAACAACGTACGTAACAACCGTGAGTACGATTCGCTGAGCAAGGAGATCGAATTCCAAGGATTGGAGATCCAGCTTTGTGAGAAGAAGATCAAGGAGCACAATGCACAGAAAGTGCATAAGCAAGAAGTGATCGATGGTGCGAAGGAGAAGCTCGAAGGTCGCGAAGGTGACTTGGAAGCAAAGAAATCAGAGCTTGACGAGATCATTGCAGAGACAAAAATGGAAGAGGAAATCCTCGTTCAGAAGTCTGACGCGATGAAGAAGAAAATCGAAGAGCGTTTGGTAACAGCTTACGATCGTATCCGTGGAGCTTCAAAGAACGGTTTGGCTGTTGTGCCAATCGAGCGTGAAGCATCTGCAGGTTCATTCATCAAAATTCCACCACAGAAGCAGATTGACGTTGCTGCCCGCAAGAAGATCATCGTAGATGAGCACAGCGGACGTATCCTCGTTGATATGGAGCTAGCTGAAGAAGAGCGTGAGAAGATGGATAAGCTTGTTGCGAAAGAAATGAAAAAGATCGCGAAGTAATTTTCGCGTTAGCCAGAATGTGAGAGAGCAGTACCGAAAGGTGCTGCTTTTTTCTTGTCCTAATATCTGATTCCGATCGTTACCAAGAACTCGCCTTTCGACTGGTCGATCGTTGTCACATCTACCAACGCAGGATCATACAAGTACAGCTCATCTGTATTCGTTCGCTGTTGGTAAGCCCCAGAGATGTACCACGATTCCGTTCGCCACTCAAGTCCGCCTGAAATGGTCGTGGTGTTCGTGTAATAGCTCTCAGAGACATCTGCGTAAGGATGTTGGCTCATGGCATAACCAGCACGTAGTCTGAAAGGACGAGTCACGCGCCATTCTGCACCGATGCGTACGTTATGCGTACCTCGGTAAAGCGAGTTGATGGTCGCGTTCTCCGAGTTGAAATCATAAGGATCTGGTATCAGGTTCGATGCACGTAGTTTGGCATTCGAGTAATCAATGTAGTGGTAGTCTGCACTGATGATCCCGTATCGTCCGAGTAGGAAGGCGGCGCTACCGATGTATCTGCCTGGCGTACGTAGGTTGTAATCAAACCCACCTTGTGCGTTGGCAGTGAACTGATCTCCATCTTTAAAGAATGAGCTCATTTCTGAGTCCCAGACATCACTAAAGCTCAATGCTGTTGGGCTATGCCACGCAGCTCCAAGTCTCAGCCACTTTGTAGCGCGGTAGATGGTTCCGAGTTTGATGTTGATCCCGTTGCCGTTTGTCACTAGCTCATCTGTGTAAGTGAAGCTAGCGAGGTCAACGTCTTCATCGAGATTCGACTCTGTATACGTCACCTCGCGGTTGTATCGAACAACCGGGAAACCAAGTGTAGCTCCGAAGTAGAACTTGTCTTGGAAGTTCCCTCCAAAGCTCAATACCGTTTCACCCATGTGACCGCTGGTCTCCATGCGCATTTGTTGTGTGGCTTGTCCGTAAGGAATCGCCGTCACGTAGCTACTCGGATTCGCGGAGTTCAAGGTGTCGAGCAAGAAGGTATTCCATGCAAGGTCAGCGGTGAAAGGGAAGGCGTCTGCTAACAAGTTGAAATCAGTGCCTTCGGCTTGCGCACGGAAGACATCGAGTAGCGAGTTGTCTTGTACATCTCCTCTGACCGTGAACGATTGATTGAAGTTGCGCAGTTTCTGATATCCAATGGCGAAGTTGAAGAAGCGCCAGTCAGCATCGTCTTTCTGATATGCTCCAACTACCCCAATTTGAGGGAGGTGGAATGCATTTTGTGTCTGGCTGACCAAGGTGTTTTCGTAGTTCGCATCTGTAGTCATTGAACTCACGCTTAACGACATGTTCAGGTCGTTTCTGCGATATACTGCTACACCCGCCGGGTTCCACGATAGTGAAGAGAAATCTCCTCCTACCGCTCCGAAGGCTCCGCCCATTCCCGTGAATCGCGCAGTTCCGAGTGGCTCTACCAATGAGTAGCGCAGCGCATCTTCTTCGTTTTGTGCAAGCGCACTCAGCCCGAGGAAGCTACATGCTACCCATATGATCAACTTCAATTTACCCATATACTTTCTTACCTCGGTGAACGTCCTCCGCGTGATGAAGAGCTCTTCGATTTACTTCCAGAGCTACTTCTTGAATTCGTGCTGCGGCTTGAACCGCTGCTTCGGTTAGAATTGCTGCGACTAGAATTGCTTCGCGTACTCGAGTTGTTTCGACTGTTCGAACTCGGACGTGTCCCGCTATTGTTGCGTGAGTTGTTCGTGTTCGGACGGTACGTAGGCTGTGTATCGCGAGTCGAATTTGAATTCGAGTTGTTGTTCCAATTGTTGGTACGCTCTGTTCGCTGTGAATCGCGATCAGGACGAGTTGGGTTGTAGTAATCGTCGCGTGACTCGCTCGCCGGACGTGACGGTCGGGTAGACGTATTGTCTTCGCGTGCCGCATCTGGGCGTGTGGTATCACCAGGACGATTGGTATTCATAGGACGATCTTCTACAGCTACCTGAGGTGTTGTTCTGCGGTATGGAGACTCGTAGAAGGTTCCATCGCCGTAGTTGCTTCCATTGGTAGTGGTTGTCCAGAAATTGTTGTTCGGACCGTAGGTGTACGAAGTATTGTTTGCCCAAGTATCTCCAGCCCACCATGGGTTACCAGCTCCACCGTAACCAAAGTAAGGGTTGTAGAAACTATTTGGGTTGTAGTACCACGGTACGCCACCCCAGCCGTAACAGACGTTGTTCCAGCCGCCATTCCATCCGGTGTTCCATGGATTCGCCCAAGGGTTATTCCATGCGAAAGGATCGTAGAATGGGTCGTATCCTGGTCCCCAAGGAGACCAGCCGAAAGCGCTGTAGCCGTAGTAGTAATTGTTGGCAAATGGGTAGTTGTAGTTCAAGCTCCAATATCCTGGGGTATTCCAACCTGTTGCAAAGCCGATCGTTAAACCAGGACGATTAAAGCGGTTCCATCGAGGACGCCAATTGTTTGCTCCCCACTGATTGCCGTAGTAGTTGTTGATCGTTACGTTCTGCGCATTTTCAGCGGCACGGTTCGGATCGTAGTAGTCTTCTTCGTAGTGGTCATCAGTGGATGTGTCCGATTCCGCGCTAGCGTCTTCATTGACATAATCACTGTACTCATCAGCTTCACGCTCTGAGATGTAAACATCGCCGGGGTTAAAGTAGATGTCGTCGTCTTCATAAACTGGAGCTGACGTATATCGCTGCGGGCCACACGACATGAGCGTGAGGAGGAAGGCAGCGCTGAAGAAGAGAATGAACTGTTTCATGATACCTGTACTACGTTAAACCACCTGAATTGGAGCCGCTTTGACACCAGACTCAAGGTAATAATTTTGTTACTTTGCACACTTCATTAACTGCAAAGATTATACCAGAATGGCAAAGCTGACGGCACGTTCAGATGATTATTCAAAATGGTACAACGAATTGGTTGTACAAGCAGACCTTGCACAGCACTCTGATGTGAAGGGGTGTATGGTAATCAAACCATATGGATTCGCGATCTGGGAAAAGATGCGCGATGTATTGGATGGCATGTTCAAAGAGACAGGACACCAGAACGCTTACTTCCCCTTGTTTATCCCAAAATCATACATGAGTAAGGAAGCTGCTCACGTGGAAGGTTTTGCCAAGGAATGTGCTGTTGTTACGCACTACCGTCTGATGAATGACCCGAATGGAAAGGGTGTTGTAGTTGATCCAGACGCACGTCTGGAAGAAGAATTGATTGTTCGTCCAACCTCCGAAACCATTATCTGGAATACTTATAAGAATTGGATTCAGAGTTACCGTGACCTACCGATCTTGGTAAACCAGTGGGCGAATGTGGTGCGTTGGGAGATGCGTACGCGTCTATTCCTCCGTACGGCGGAGTTCCTATGGCAAGAAGGCCATACGGCGCACGCCACAAAAGAAGAGGCGATTGCAGAAACGGAGCAGATGCTTCGTGTGTACGCTGACTTTGCGGAAAATTGGATGGCCATGCCAGTAGTGAAAGGAGTGAAGACAGAGTCGGAACGCTTCGCTGGAGCAGAAGACACTCACTGTATCGAGGCTTTGATGCAAGACGGTAAGGCACTTCAAGCGGGAACATCACACTTCTTAGGACAGAACTTTGCGAAGGCTTTCGATGTTAAGTTCCAGCCGAAGGAAGGGAAGATGGATTACGTTTGGGCTACTTCATGGGGTGTTTCAACACGCCTGATGGGAGCTTTGATCATGACCCACAGTGACGATAAGGGATTGGTACTACCTCCAAAGTTGGCTCCAATTCACGCGGTGTTTGTTCCTATTTATAAGGGAGAGGAGCAATTGGCACAAATTCGTGAGAAAGGAGAAGCGATTTGTGCAGACCTTCGTAAGGCTGGTTTGACGGTGAAGTTGGATGACGACGATTCAAAACGCTCAGGATGGAAATTCGCTGAGTACGAATTGAAAGGAGTGCCAGTACGTATTGCGATGGGTCCACGCGACATGGAAAATGGAACAGTGGAAATTGCTCGTCGTGATACAGGTGAAAAAGAATTGGTGCCACTCGACAAAGCTGCAGCACACGTAGCGGCGTTGATGGATGAGATTCAGGATAACTTGGTGAACAAGGCACGTGCTTACCGCGCAGACCACACCACGAAGGTTGACGATTGGGATACCTTCAAAGATGTACTTGAAAACAAAGGCGGCTTCATTGAAGCACACTGGGACGGTACAGCTGAAACAGAAGACAAAATTAAGAACGAAACGAAGGCGACGATCCGTTGCATCCCTTACGATTCAGTAGAAGAGGAAGGGAAGTGTGTTTACACTGGCAACCCATCGAAGCGCCGCGTTCTGTTCGCTAAAGCATATTAATATGAGCGATGCGAATGAGTTGATGATCAATTTGATCCGCGAACGTGCGGTAGTGAAGCAGGATGTGTACGAACGTACGCATGCTTCATTTGAGATCATCAAAGACCTATTGAAAGAAGTAGTAGAAGAAATCACGGAGTCATTCGGTGATACAGATGACCGCGTAGAGTTTTACTATAAAGACAAAGGAGGCTTCGAGGCGGAAGTGAAGATTGCAGGAGATGTTCTTGTATTCTACATGCACACCAATGTTTTCCAATTCGACCGTTCGCACAGCGTTTGGCAAAGTTCATATCTCCAAAATGATGAGCTGAATGGATACGTAGGGGTCATCAACGTCTACAACTTCCTGGCAGACAGCTTCAAGTACCAACGTGTTCATGACCGCGGATACATGATTGCTCGTTTGTTCGTTAACCGTGAAGATCACTTCATGGTGCAAGGAAAACGTCAGATGGGATATCTGTTTAACGACTTCATCAACTCAAAGATTTCTCGCGAGAAGTTGAAGAGCTTTGTACAGTCAGCGATCATCTACACCCTCGGTTTCGATCTATATGCTCCTCCATATCAAGCAGTTCAAGAAGTGACGGTAGGAGAGATCATGAGCATGAGCAACAATTTGAAGATCGCCACCGGAAAACGTCTCGGTTTCAAATTCTCTCACGAGAACGAAATCAGCGATTAATTTTAGAAGAAACGTTTGGCGATAAAGTTTGCCTTACATATATTTGCACTCCCAAAAATGAATGGCCCGTTCGTCTAGGGGTTAGGACGCCAGGTTTTCATCCTGGTAGCAGGGGTTCGAATCCCCTACGGGCTACAAACGACAAAAAGCAGAATCTAGGTTCTGCTTTTTTGTTTTCACAACAATTTGACGGGGATGAGAAGTTTATCCCGAAAGCCGGAGGCGCATCGGGAAATCCCCTACGGGCTACTAACATTGAAAAGCAGAACTTCGGTTCTGCTTTTTTTTTGGAATGTGGATCGCGGATCGCGGATCGCGGGTTGCGGAATGCGGAATTTTGTTGGTTGTCCACCGGATTGCCTGCGAGGCAATGCCTACCAGTACAAGGGGAAAAGAAATGAGCAGCGCACAGCGCTGCAAAAGTTCAGTCCACGGTCCACAGTCCACGGTCTACCGTTTGCCGTCTACCGTCCACAGTCCACTTTTTCGTATTTTCTCCATCTAAACCACTCCACATGAAATCACTACTCACATTCCTCGGGGTTCTCCTCACGTCATTGTTGTTTGGTCAACATCATTCCACGGTCAATAACGAGCTAGAAGATTCGGGTTCGGAAATCGTTCGTGTGTTTGTTTTGGCTGGTCAATCGAACATGCAAGGGCATGGGAAGATCTATGAAGGATCGAATGGTGCTGTGGGGGTGGTGATTGCCTCTTTCGTTCCAGACTGTCTGGATGAAGAGACGGAGTATTGCGATTTCACCTTTGAGATGTTGGATGGCTTTGGTGATGGCTGGAATGGTTGGACCTACGACTTCGTTCAAGACGGGAACGTGGTAGCTACGGAGACACTTGAGAATGGATCGGAAGGTACGGCGATTGTGAGCCTTCAGAATGGAGTGGCTTGTGATATCGTGGTGAATTCAGCGGGTGGATATGGCGATGAAATTTCGTGGGAGCTGATTAGTCCTTCAGATGATGTGGTGGCTTCTATGGTGGGTGCTGAAGATGATTATCCGGCACCGAATACACTCTTGGATGTGATTGAAAACGATGAAGAGGGCTATTGGTCTATGCTTCAAACGGATGGGGATTGGAGCGTGTTTGAAGGAACGCATCTCTATTTTGAGAATGGGGATGGTACGATCATTCAAGATCACGTGACTATCGGGCAAGGAGCTTATCCAGACTTAATCGGACCAGAGTTGATGTTTGCTGTCCAGATGGATCAGTTCTATGATGACCCGGTGTTGATTATCAAAACAGCGTGGGGTGGACTCAGCCTTGCCGAAGACTTTCGACCACCTTCAGCAGGTGGAAATACCGGCTTTTATTACAATGAAATGATTGATCGCGTGGCGTATGTGACAGAGAACATGCAGGCCTTATTTCCTGATATCGGAACAGATCAATTTGAAATCACTGGTTTTGGATGGTTCCAAGGATGGAATGATGCCGGTTCGGACGATTTCCTGAATGAATATGAAAGCAATCTCCATCACTTGGTGAATGATGTTCGTAATGACCTTGGAAATCCTGAACTACCCTTTGTAATCGCGAGTTCAGGTCAGGGCGGGTACGAAGACCACTGGGGTTGGACTCAAGACATTCAAGATATTATTGCTGTGGCACAGGAAGCGGTGGGATGTGATGATGAGACCTATGGTGGTACGGTAGGTTTTGTAGATACGAAGCCCCTCTATATTGCAGCCTCTGAGTCTCCGGACGACGCCGGTTTTCATTTCCACAATAACGCCCGAACCTTTTTGAACGTCGGGAAATTTATGGGCGATGAGATGATTCTCGCGATTGGAGACATGGCCTTTTGTTCTGAAGTTTCTGTTGACGAAACGAACCTCAGCATGAACGAGGTTTCCGTTTACCCGAATCCTGCTTCCCATGTAATCACCGTTGATCTTAGTTTGTGGAATCAAGGCAACGCCAGAATGAAGTGTTATGATCTCAAAGGGAAAGTCTTGATAGATCAGCCAATTCAGATGATCGGCTCGTTTGATGTGTCGTCTTTTGCTGAGGGCATGTATGTCATTGAGCTGGATTCAGCGGAAGGCGTTTATCGTGAAAGGGTAGTGGTAAGGTAGGATTTGGGCATATTCCCATCCATTCTTCTTCAGAATATGTACTTTCTACTCCAAACCTTGACCTGTTCCTCATGAAGAGTATTCTCTGTTCTTTCCTCCTAGCTGTTCTCATCAGTTTCAGCACTGACCTTGCTTCTCAAGAAACCTTTGAATACGGCGGAGTAGAGCGATTCTACTATCTGGATGTTCCGGACAATCTCGAGCCTGGTGCACCGCTGGTATTTGTGATGCACGGTTACACAAGTAGCGCCTTTGTGATTAGAAACTACTCGGGGTGGTCAAACATCTCGGAGGAAGATGGGGTAGTGGTTTGTTATCCTCAAGGCACACAAGATTCCTTCTTTCAGTCACATTGGAATGCGAACTTAGGGATCAGTGAGGTGGATGATATAGGCTTCTTAGTCGCTCTCGCGGAATACCTCCAGGAAACATATAACCTGAGTACAGATTGTACCTATGCCTGTGGAATGTCTAATGGTGGGTACATGAGCTATAGCTTGGCTTGTGAAGCACCGGAAACATTCAGGGCGATTGGTTCAGTGACTGGTGCCATGAGCGCTTATGATTTTCAGAATTGCGATCTGTCAACGGTGGTTCCTGTGATTCACTTGCATGGAACGTCAGATTTGGTGGTGAGCTACGACGGAGGTGTGGATGATCCGAATTGGGGAAGTGCCGGGGTACCTGAAATTGTTGATCTGTGGACCGGTATGATGGGAACTACTGACTTGGATGAAATTCAATTGCCCAATCAAGAGATCTTTGATTTTACTTCTGTAGACTTCCTGCGTTATCACCAATCACCTGGAGGACAGGAATTCCATCATTACCGGGTGAATAATGGAGGGCATGATTGGTTTGGATCTTGGGGAAGTCAAGATGTGCAATCAACCGAAGTGATGTGGGAGTTCTTTGAGGCGCAATGCAACGGAGAGTTTACATCAGTGGTGGAAGCATCTGCAGAGCGGATGATGGCTTTTTGGGATGGTGCTGTTTTCGGACTCTTCGAGACCGCTGACCTCTATGCTTACGACCTTCAGGGAAGATTGCTTTGGGAGCGAATTCAAGCACCACAACATACGCGTATCAGCATGGAGGATTTATCTGGCGTGGCGCTTATCCGCGTTCGCAGCGCTGAAGGAAATGTAAGTACGGTACGCATCCGTTAAAATCGGAGACTGTGACTATCTCGTGACTTCTGTTGCGGTACTTTTGTCCTACTTTGCTCGAAAATACAGGACGATTCCATGAAAAGAGATTTACTCATATATCGAATCATAACGGCGCTGTTCACCATCTTCATGATGATTGGTGTGGTTAATTATTTCGCCCAAACAGAGTTGATAAAAGGATTCTGGGTTGCCTTAGGTTTTCCTACGTATCTGGTCATTCCTCTGGCCATCGCTAAAATTGTTGGGTTAGTAACGATTTGGACCAACTGGTCGCGTATTGCCCGTGAATGGGCCTATGCAGGGTTCTTCTTTAATTTGTTATTGGCGATGGTGGCACATTTGGCCATTTCAGATGGTGAGCATATGGGCGCCGTTATGGGAATGGTATTGATGTTCCTATCACGCTATTGGTTATATCGAGTTGAGAAACAAGCTTCATAGAAAAGGGCGACCCAAACAGGTCGCCCTTTTTATTATAAGGTAAGCGCATACCACGGCGCTGCTCTTTTCAATTTTTCTTTGATCCGAGTTTGTGCGGATGTCAGTTGGACTTTGACGAATTCGTCCATTGCCACTTTCAATCCTTCTTCACAGGCCACTTTTGCGGCTTTGTATTCCCCAAGCATTTCTCGTGCATGGGCGATTTCGATCCACATGTAAGCATCGGCTACACCGGGAGCTTCTAGACCTTGGGTACAAAGCGCAATGACATCTTGAAATCTTCGAAGCTTCATCAGTACCGTAGCATAGTTGCTATAGGTTCCTGGGAAGACGTTCTCTGCTTTCATAGAGATCGCGTAGTGTGTATCCGCACGGACGAAGTCGTTCATCTGTGCGTAGTAGTACCAACCCAGGTAGCTGTGTACAGTACCATGGGTAGGGTCAACAAAAAGTGCTTCTTCTAGCAATTTTCGTCCTTCATAGTACTCTTGCTCGGCGAAGTGTTGGTCGACGAGCAACAAGTACCGTTCGATGATGAGGTTTTCTGTTGCCATCATTGAAAGGTTTTGGGTTAGGTATTGATTGAATTCGGGCAAAAAAAAAATCCCGGCACAATGGCCGGGATCGAATGCGATAAGTTTACAGCTGTTTATCGATCATCCATCCTACCATTGCTCAACGCAAATAGCACAACTCCACGGAGGGTCTCCTCGGAGCTGATCATATTGTCGATATGGAACTTCTGTAAACGCATTGCTCTTAATTCTTAATCCCCAATAAAGGGGCAATAGAATAGTTAGTTTTGGTTTTGGTGTAGGATAGACGGCGAACCTTCTGTAGGGTTGCCCCTTACACGAAAAAAAAAGCCGGTTCGTTTCCGAACCGGCTAGCTTCAGGCTTAATGGTCTTCTTTCAGAAGTTCGGGGAACTTCTGTTGGAAGCGCTTTAAACGCGGTATAGATACCTTCTGTACGTATGGATTTCCAGGATTCAGTTTTTCATAATCCTGATGATAATCTTCTGCTTCCCAGAACTTGGTAAACGCTGTGATTTCCGTCGCAATTGGCTCGCTGTATAGTCCGCTTGCTTCGAGTGCGGCTTTTTCTTCCTCTGCAATCGTTCGCTCTTCCGCGTTAGCGTAAAAAATTATCGAACGATACTGCGGACCATAATCAGGATGCTGACCATTCACCGTTGTTGGGTCTTGTGAACCGTAGAACACCTTGACCAAGGTTCTAAAGTCAACCACTTCTGGGTCGTAATAAACGGCCACGGCCTCTGCATGGCTAGTGCTGCCTCCACCTACTTGACGGTAGGTCGGATTCTTTTCTGTTCCTCCTGAGTAGCCAGAGATGGCTTCTTCCACACCACGAACAGATTCATAGATAGCTTCCACACACCAGAAACATCCGCTGGCGAAGTAGGCTACGCTATAGTTACTAAGATCCTTAGGCTCTTTTGCGGGTGCCATTGCTTCCGCCGTAGGCGAAGAACTGCACATAGCCAGAGGTAAAATGAATAATGCTATAACCAAAAACTGCTTCATATAAATTGCTTGTGGTACAAAGATGTAGCAGAATAAACAGCCATTCATCGCGAAGAGTTCACAAGTGTTTCAAGTATACATCCCAAAAAAAATGAAGAAGTGACTCACACGAGCGAAATGAGGTACGTCTCTATTTATGAAGCGCTTACAATTAGAACACTAATCCGATAGAGATGAAAAGAATTTTACCACTGATGACCTTCCTACTCCTGATGATTGGAGCGCAGGCACAGGTTGATAGCACGGGGCAGTTCATATATGGCTGTACTGACCCACTCGCACTGAATTATAATCCGCTAGCAAACGTGAATGACGGGAGCTGCATCTACGACAACGGCGATAGCACAGACTTCTTTATTTACGGTTGCACTGACTCACTCGCCCTTAATTTCAACCCACAAGCTACCATCGATGATGGATCTTGCTTGTACGATAATGGAGACAGCACAGACTTCTTTATCTATGGTTGTACGGATCCATTGGCCTTGAACTACAACCCACAGGCTACGATTGATGATGGGTCTTGTCAGTACGACAATGGTGATAGTACAGACGAATTCATTTATGGTTGTACGGATCCACAGGCCTTGAACTACAATCCGTGGGCAACGATCGATGATGGGTCTTGTGTCTATGACAACGGCGATAGTACCGATTGGTTTGTGTACGGTTGTACAGATCCATTGGCCTTGAACTACAATCCACTGGCGACGATTGACGATGGGTCATGTGTGTATGATAATGGCGACAGCACAGACTGGTTTGTGTATGGATGTACTGATCCGTTGGCCTTGAATTACAACCCTCAAGCAACGATTGACGATGGTTCTTGTATCTACGATAACGGCGATAGCACAGACCAGTTTATCTATGGATGTACTGATCCATTGGCACTGAATTACAACCCTCAGGCAACGATTGATGATGGTTCTTGCGTCTATGATAACGGAGACAGCACCTTCAACGATTGCAATGCGAACTTTGAAATCAGTTACAACGATTCTCTAGGATGTGAGCTTGTGTACATACACAACTTAAGCTCAGGAGATAACATCAATTACGTCTGGAGTTTCGGAGATGGAACCACCTCAACTGATCAATTCCCATCGCACGAGTACGAATCACCAGGATACTACGGTATTTGCCTGGAAGTCTTTACCAACGACCAATCATGCTCTAGCTGGCATTGTGACACGCTGATCATGCAAGGTTGTGATTCGCTTGGCGGACCAGTTCAACTTATTGTAGTTGATGGCCTTCCGCTCAATGTAGAGCAAGAAAGTACCTTGGAGATGTCATTGTATCCAAACCCGGTTCAACAGATCCTCAATGTTCAACTAAGCGGTGATGATCGCATGGAGCAAGTGGCAGTGTTCTCAATCGACGGAAGGGTCGTGAGAAATGAGATGCTAAATTCACGAACTCAGTTGACATTGGAAGTTGCAGATCTACCACAGGGAATTTACCTGGTGAAGGTTTGGGGCAAGGAACAAGAGTTGACCAGAAGAATAGTGAAACAATAGCGGGGTGAACATTCCCCGAATGATATATGATCGACAAAACGGTTCTCAGGAAAGCGGCAAAAGGCGACCGAAGGGCACAATTCCTTCTGTACAAGGATGCCCACGCCTACCTCTTTCCTGTGACCTGTCGATACTTCTCCAATGACGATGAGCGCGCTGCGGCGTTGAACAAAGGGTTTATGAAGATCCTTGATTCATTGAAACGATTCCTCAAAGAAAATGATGCTGACCGATTCGAGTTCTGGGCCAAACGTGTGGTCATCAACTCATGCATCGATGAGCTTCGATCTCAAAAGCGAATCAAAGAGCAAACGCGCACTACAGACTGGCAAGAAGAATCGTACATGCTTGACGATCATCATGTCAACGAAGCCGAGCAGAAATTGAATGCTGAAGACCTGGAAGGCATTCTACATCAACTCGGAGATACAAGAAGAGCTGTTTTTAACCTGTATGCCGTCGAAGGCTACTCCCACAAAGAAATCGCCGATAAACTGGAGATCAGTGAAGACAATTCACGCTACCATTTATCCATGGCGAGAAAAGACCTGAAGTCAATGGTGATCAAAGCCATGGGCTCATTAAAGAGTTTTTTGCTGTGAAGGAAAAGAACAACATAGACGAGCTGTTCAGAGAACAGTTGGCGGGCCAACAGGCTAGCTTCAATCAGGCCCACTGGAGCCAGATGGAGCAGATGCTTGATGCCCGAAAGGGAAGAGGCCGCTGGTGGTTCTTCGCTGTGCCGCTCGTGCTGTTGCTACTGACTTCGGTGGGAATTGCGCATCAACGTCTAGCAAGCACTGAAGGACAAACCATTGATATGCCTGTCCATTTTACGCACGCGTCAACGAATAATGGCGAACATCTTGGGTTTGCGGAGAATAGGATGGCGAGTATTTATAACTCTCAATCTTCGATTGATAGGGCTGAAGGGCGAAATGGCGAAATGGCTAAAGGTGTTGACACGGCTAATGGGCTGAATGGCGAAATGGCTGAAAGGGCGAAAGGGCTAAATGGCGAAAGGGCTAAAGGTGTTGATCCGGGTAATGGGCTAAATGGCGAAATGGCTGAAAGGGCGAAAGGGCTAAATGGCGAAATGGCTAAAGGTGTTGACTCCGCTAGTGGGCCTTCTGGCGAAATGGTTAGTGGACCGACTGGTGACATGGCTGATGGGACTGACGCTTTGGGTGGTAAGTCTGGAGCAGAGATTACCCGAGGGGGTGGGCCGGAGTTGAGGCCGGGGGCTTCTGGTGAGGCTGGTAGTGGTGGACTTGGTGCTACTGATCCTACCGACGATAGTAGTGGTGCCGATGTTGGCGCTGATGGATCGAGTTTAGGTCAAGACGGAAACGATGATAGCGACGGCAATGATGCGTTGGGTGGAGAAACACCATTTAATCCATTCCATGATCCGGCGTATGATGAGGTTCCTCGTCCTTCAATGTTCTTGCCGGAGACGCGGTGGTTTGTGTTGAATCCGGAGTACACACGCAAGTTCCATGGCAATCAACGCGACTTACCGAATTATCGTCCGAACATCATTGAGCTTCGTCCGCATATTGGATTGGCTAGTCCGTTTGGGAAGAAGCAGATTCAGTCTGAGAATACTTCGACGGCCTCGTTAACAGATGAGCGTGCTACTACTTTCGGTTTGGGTATCAGTTACCTTATGAAAGGGTGGGACTTTAGCTCAGGATTCCAGATCCATCGTTTTGAAAATGAATTGACCACTGTTCAAGGGGGTGATACCCTAGAGTACTTTGAGTATTTCGAGGAACAGATCGTTGACTCGATTACTATTGAAATCATCGAACAGATTGATTCCACCTTCAATGAAAACCAGGAAGAGTGGATTGTAGACACGACCTATATCGAGATCGCTGATACCGCCTTTACTTTCATTGAAGACAGCGTATTGGTGACCGAAATAGAGCGCGGCGAAGAACGCAAGTTCAAGCAGCAACGTTCTGTTGTGGAGATTCCGCTGATGGTAGGAAAACGTTTCCAATGGAAGCGCTGGGAGTTGGGCGTGCGTGTTGGTCCTTCGTTTATGCTTCAAACTACCGTTGATGGGGTGGTATTGAGTGACGGACGATTTGTTGATCGTTCAGCGGCGGCTCAAACCCTTTCGATATCCATCCGATCGGATGTACATATTGCCTATAGTCTATCTGAAAGGCTAGGGGTGTATACAGGCTTCAGTACGCGATTTGGGGTGACACCAACCCTTCAAAGCGACATCTATGAAGAGCGCCTGAATAGCTACGGATTCGTGGCTGGATTGCAGATCCGTTTGCACTAGTGTGGAAAACTATTCTTTTGATTTACAGCAGTTTCATCCTAACTTGAAGGAACTGTGCCGAAGATTTGTTGGGATAGAATGCTCATTTGAAATTTAGCCACCTATGCATACTATTCGAATCAAAGTTCTCAATGAAGGACTAAACATCACTAGCAACAACCTTATCGAAGCCATCGAATCAGAGCTACTTACTGAAGGTATCGAAATCAGCGAGCAAGCTGATACCACACTCAAAATCAAGTTTACAGTCGACAACGATCACGAGAAGGTGCTCCTTCAGCTTCGTGAAACAGCGACAAAGATTAAGCTTCGAGAACGCGTATTCCCATATATCAGCACGTCTTGGATGCGTGATGTCGTGAAGGAAGTTCACGCCATTGTCATGCAGGAAGAACTTGCGCTATAAAATCTGTAACTCACGGACCTTAATTCGCGTAACAAGGAGAGACTGATTATCTGATCTTAATGGATCAGAAGGGATAACTATGTACCATGCTGAGTGAAAACTCCACACATATGGAGCGCTTTTCTGCGTGGTCTCTCTTTCAGGCTAACCAAGACGCACGAATGATGTTCGCCTACCGCGGACCGTTTAGGGAGCACCTGACCGAAGGGATCATTGGAATTAGCGAGAATACCCTTGAAGGGGAGGCAGAGCTTTCGAAAGTGAATCGAAAGGTGTCTTTCCTCCTAGTCGAGTGTTTCCAAAACATTCTGAAGCACGGCGATTCGATCGAGAAGAAAGACATCGACCATGAAGCGATGTTCAGCTTCCGTGCATTCCCGAAATCATTCTACATCAATTCCATAAACAAGGTCAACCCAGACGACAAAAACAAGTTGGCTGAAGCGGTAGAGCTCGTCAATTCCTTAGACAAAAAGGAACTGAAGGAGTTGTACTTGAAACAACTTCAAGACAACGAGATCAGTGAACGCGGCGGGGCCGGACTAGGATTGATTGAACTGGCGCGTAAGTCAGGTCAACCATTGCGTTTCGACTTTGACAAGGATGCCCAGGGCAACACCTTGTTCAATAACCAGGTGAATTTCAAAAAGACAGACGATTCAGAAGAGTTGGATTTCATGCAGACTTCGCGTGAATTTAAGTCGATGATGACCGATAAGGGCATCTTGATGTGCTACAAGGGAGACTTCTCTCAAGGAGCGATTCTACCGCTGCTGAATATTGTCGAGATCAACATCGAGCAGGGGATTGGAAGTCAGGAAGCCAAGAAGGTTGGTCATATACTTATCGAGATGCTTCAGAATATCTCTCACCATGCTCCGGTAGTGAATGGAGTGCGGGAAGGAGTGATCGTGATCGGACAAACAGAACGAAATTTATACATCGAAACAGGCAACGTCATGCCTAGTTCGAACGTCAATACATTAGAAGCTAGCCTAAGCGAGATGATGCGTCGCGATGAAGAAGGCTTGAAAGAACTTCATAAACAGAAGTTCAAAGAGAGCATTTATCTGAAGGATAAACAGAGCACAGGACTAGGCCTCCTTCAAGTGGCCAAAGCATGTCGTGGACGAATCTCATACCGCTTTGACGCGCACAATAATGAAGAAACATTTTTTTCATTTAGCGCCCTTGTTTAGCTACTTTTGACACTGATACTCATGCATTTCGAAGCAACACAAGATACTCCTCAAGTCAAGTATGATGACCTAGCCAATAAGCTGGTCATCCAGGGGCGTTCTTTGCCTGAAAATGCGTGGTCATTCTATGAACCCGTCATCGGGTGGGCCAATGAGCTCAAGCTAAACGGCAACGCTCCGCTCACGATTGAGTTCTTCCTTGAATACTTCAATTCATCTAGCGGTCGATACCTCCTTGAATTGCTTTCAACGCTCGAGCGTATGAAAGACAAAGTGCAGGTAGTTTGGATCAGCGAAGAAGAAGATGAGTTGATGGTGGAGAAGGGGGAGGAGTTTTCGGGGCTGGTTGATTTGCCTTTTGAGTTTAAGTTTGCATCCTGATCGGGCGTATGGCTTATGGCCTAAGGCCTAAGGCTTTTTCTTTTTTGGGCTAAATGGCTAAATGGTTTTTGAATATTACATTCTGCCATGTTCAATTGCACCATTTAGAGCACCTATTGCTTCGAAGACTTCATTCTGATCTTGTGCTTCTGTCCATCCCATTCTGGATAATTCAGAACGCACCTGATCTTCAGTTTTTTCTTTGGTAAAATGAAAGAGTGCAAAATCCAAGACCTCGGGTGGAACTCTTTCTAATTGATACGAAATCAAGATTGAAGCCAAACGAAATATTCCAACTAAATATGTGAATCCGAGTTGGAAAATCCAGCTCAGTACAAGCCCTATCCACCCGGTATTCAGGGACTCTAGCGTTAGGCCCATTTGAAGCCTTAAATTCATAAATGCGAGAAACCCGAATGAATCCTCTCCTATTTCGTTTAAGAATATTTGATACTGAAAGTATTGGCTTGAGAAAAAGGCGAGCCCAGTCATTCCCATAAGGGTATATTTCAGATGATTGAAATACGTGTAGTTACTCGACCTAATCAGAAATTTGAGGACTAACCCAAAGGCAATTGCGATCCCCACTTCATAAAGTACAAATACATACATCACCTTTGTGGTGAGTAGAGCAAGGATAAATCCGAGTAAGATTGCTGAGATCAATCCACCAGTAACTGGAATCCACAGTTTCGGAGTTTTCTGTTTTTTCGGAAGTGGCAGACTCTCTGGGATTACGTAGTCATCCCAGTTATTCGTTCGTTCAACTTCTTTTTCTAATTCAGCTAAGGCTTCGGCATCATACTCATCTTCTAACTGTCGAAAAGCGTGTTCAAATAGCCTGACTCGCTTTGAGTTTCTCCCAGCGTCCCACAGTTCACTTCCAAGTGAAATACTTATGACTTCGACATTCCCTTGGTCGTAGGACACTGTAATTTTTTCTGTCCCCCGATTGAATTCTCCTTTTCGTTTAGCTTCCGCCGAATTTTCGTCCTGATAGACCAAATCCCATCCCAACCTTTCAAAGGTTTGAATGACAATAGGTACGAATACAGTTTTATTTAAATCGGTCTGGAATACGTCTTGGAATTTTGGAGTCCAGCCAAAACGATGTTCTCTCTTAATCGACGCTTCGTATGATTTGAGCTCTTCGGTACGGTTCAATTCTAACTGAGGATGAACAACTTCCTTTATGTAGTCCATTATTGAATCGTCCGCTAGTTTTAGAATTTCAATTCGACTATTCAACTCTCTAATGATGCGTTGCTTAAGGTTTCTGTCTTTCTGATGATTGTCCTCTACGGTGTTGTCATAGATTATCACACAAAGAGCTCCTATGAGGATGTTTCTCTTTTGATCTGGAATTGTGAATCCGTCAAGGATTGATAGAATACTCTCTACGTATTTCTCTTCGGCTAAGATTATTTCTTCGTCTTGAGGGCTTACATGCAACTCAAGATCAAGTGCCCATTCTTTGAGCAATTCAAAATCCAAATCGAGCGACCTACAACCGAATGAAAAAGAAGTGCTTGAGCAATTGGGGCAGTTTGGTCCGAGGAGATCATTAATGTTCACTAGTTCAAAAGCGGCTTCCTTTTTCGATACGCTAATACGTTCGTTGTTTCCGCAAGTGGAACATGTTCTTTCTATGTAGAATGATTCATTCATATGTGGTGGGGCGACTATGAATAAATGGGAGAATGGAATATAAGCCGATGAGTTTTAGTTTAAAGAGGATAGTATTCATTCACAGGGTGTTCATGTCCCTGGCGTTGCGAAAAAGTTTCGTATATCGGAGAGTATTCCTATCTACAAATTTCCGCCATTTGGCCAGTTACTCCAATGATTGTTAGGCTTTTTGGTAGGTCTATAGAATTCCGTTTTCCCTGTTTCTAGTACTCTTGCTATTTGTACGAAAGTTTCATTTTGACTCGGTAGCTCCATCCCAGCACAATCCGGATGAAACCATTCAGTTAGCTCCAGAATTTTGGGTAAATCCACTGGGATTTTAGCGTTTAATTCTTGTTCCGTAGCCTCTAGTTCATTGTTCCATTCAGGCACCAATCCTCTCATGAATTCCCACACGAAAATTCTATTTTCTTCGACTAGATCAATTCCTTTATTAGAATAAAACTCTCTGTTATGATTGATGCTCAGTTCTTTTCCTCGTAAGAGCATGGTTTTTGCCTTCGGATTTAGGAATTCCGAATACTCTTCATCGAACGTCAAGTATTCAGCACTATCGTCTGTTAAGTATAAAAAGCTCGAATTGTCGATCCCAGGCATCATATTGATACAGTTGCCATAAATGTGGAGGCAATTCGAGATTCCATCGTGTCCACCTCCTCGATAGCTGAATCCGATAACCTCAATAATCAAAGCCCACCTTTTTTCGTCACGGTAGGCGTTTAATTTAGAATGAATTGGATACACGTGGCCGTTGTCCAACATCGGAAACATAAACTCTTGTGCACATTTGTCAAGTTGTTCTAGAATTTCCTTTTCTGAGTATTCTCGTTTTTTACTTAATCCGAACCTCTTCATTGCTAAGATGGGTTTTGTTCGCGACAGTATTTATTCCTTGTTCCCAAACAGCTCATCTTCGTCAACTTCGAACGAATACTTCTTTAGAACGTTGTACACATCTTCAAAAGCAGGCGAGTTGGCTATGTGTTGCTTGAGTGTTTTTGCGTCGACAAATTGAGTTAATACGTCATCGTCATTGTCTATACAATGTTGGACTATGGTCTTTAGCTCATGGATGTCGAAGTCAGAAGATTTACTCCATTTAGGATGAACCTTGACGATCGGGTTGTAAACGGTGTTCGCTAGAACTCGGGTTAGGAAGTTATCTTTAACCTTGGAGGAGACCAATTTGTAATTCCACTTTTTACCATTTCCGTCATACGCTTTGGAATCTTTCTCTCCCTTCAATACTGCTAAAACCGTGGCAGAAGCCAAATGCGATTCGTCTTCGAAAATTTCAATGCCGTCGTTGTAGACTGATATGATGGGGAATTGTGGTGTCATTCTTTTTATTCTTATTCAGTGTTACTTTAATATACCCTTAGTTGTTAACCTCTCAATGAGATCGTCACATTGATTTCTTTCCTTTCCATAAACATGGAAATATGGTTCAGGTCTATCGAGCCAAACTCCTTTAACAGCAATCAAGTTCTCATTTCTCCACCAGGTTACATATTGGTCAGAACACTCTCGTATCACTTGAAATGTATTATTCATTACGGTTGTCAAATGCTCTAAGTTTTTAACCTCGAAATAGTAAGGATTAGAATCCCAGTTGTGAATCTCATTTCTCAAGGCATATTCTTCCAGCATTTTGTCGAATGAGCTGTAGAGGATGTTAGGTAAATCATTATCGTCCAAAGTGCAGATCTCTCCTTTATCAGTAATGAAAAAGGTAAACTGGGCGCTCTTGTGGTCACCACAAACCTCTATATATCGATCTCCAGCTTTTTCGATTTCTAAGATTTCATTTTTTCTTATTTGCTCCTGCGTGAATAGCGAAGCTAAAAATGAATGTCCTGGATTATCTTTAATGGTCAACTCATATCCGGAATAGAGTATTTGAAATCTCAAGAAACCATCATAAGATCTGATGTTCTGTCGTTCCAGATAGGCTTTAGTCTGGTCCTCATTGGAAGACCTTTTTAAGTCTTTGTTTAGGGATTTAAGATATTTTGATGCCCTTTCAGAAAGATTCATTTCGTACTTCAGTCAATAGTCCAATGCATTCGTTTAAATAGTGCAATTTACTTCGTGATCACTGCACTTTATTAGGTGCCTTTCTTTAAGTTTTCGCTATTCATAATCGGCTTTGGTAAATCCCGCGTCAATGATTTCATCTGATGAAGCTGGCAGGAAATTCTTGGATTCCGTCTTACATGTCGGACAGGTTTCAATGAACTCTTTGTCCAGATCTCGTGGGTCCTTGAAAGTTTCGCCCATTTCGTGACAGTGTACCGTCAAAAAGCCGCACTTCTGGCAACTTACATAGATCGGTGAGCCTTGTCCACAACATGGACATTGTGTTTTCATTTGCCATGATGGAGCTTCTGTTTTCATCTACGATTCTTAGTTGTCGATAAATCCGAATTTATATTCTTCTTGAAGATTTCAACTCGACCATGGCGGGTTAATATGATTGTGGATTTTGCTGTTATTTTCGATTGTTGCTATCGGTTTGGCTAAACTACATTTTCATGCGGTTTGACATTTGATGAATGTGGTTACACTACTGCATTTCCTCATCACTTATTTTGTGCTTGGTACGGTAGTCGAGGAATTTTCGTAATGCTTTTTTCTCAAGCCATAATATCACAACCTTCCACTTAACTATTGCGAACACACTGATTAGACCAAGAATTACTGAACCAATTGTCATTGGAGTGTCGGACTTTTCTATTAAAGAAAAAACTAGACAAGTAAGTGCTAGAACGGCTATAGTGATTACAACGAAGAATAGCTTCTTGAAAATTCCGCCATTTCTGTAACCCAATCTTTCTAGTTCTTGACAGCGTTGAATTTTGTTTAATCTCTCCGCTTTCTTTTTCTTTTCTTCTGAAGCATGTTTATCTTTTTGTATCTGATCGAATGCCTCAGCTTTCTTTCTTAAAATGGCTTGTTCATCCTCAAATTGTTCAATATCGGATTCTTCAAAAAGGAACTTTACTCGGTCCTCAACATTCTCCGGAGCAAGGTCCTCTGGTTTGACTACATTGGAGCGTAGGTTTACGTAATAAGCTTGAACGGATTCAAGGCTTCTTTGCCCGGATTCAACATCTTTCTCTATTTTGAGAAAACGGTCTCTAACTGATGAATTCAAGTGATTTGACAGAAGGACTTGGGCCTTTGCAATCACGTCCAAAGAGGTGGGAAGTGCCCCGCGAAATCCGAGCCCTCTATTCAATCGAAACCATAACCTCTGCGTAACGTAATATATGTGCGTTGCGAAAGAAAAATCTCCGTCTCGAACTTTTGTGTCGAGATCACCACTTATCTGTAATTTGATTCGCCTACCGGTCATGATGATATGTCCGATATCTTCAAATGACGCACGATTATTACCCTTTCTTAAGATATTGATTGCAGTAAAGGATTGTAGGATTGAAGATATTTCTTCTTCTTCAGCTTCGTTTTCATATTTGTAGAAGATTCTCTGGTCTTCAATATTGAAGCTATGATCAACATACAGTTCTATTGGAGCCTGTTTTATTATTCCAAGACCCACAAGTTTTCTAAAAAACTCCGCCTCCTTTCGTATTATGTCCGAAGCTTGAGTTGCACCCTTGAGAATAGCGTCCATTGCTACAGAGCTATGTCCCCTACTGGATTCTCCTGCAGCAATTTTTCTGGCGGCAAAGAAAAAGTTTTTGATTTCAGTCTCGGTGCTTTCTAAATATTTGAAAATGATAGCTTTTCCTTCATTCTTCTTTTGACGATCAGTATTAATTTGCTTAACTATATCAAGAAGATCAGTCATGTGCTTTTGAAAAACAAGACCGTTGAGACCACATACATTAAAAAGATGCTCTGTGTCAAGATGAATCGTAAGAGGTTTTCGCCAAGGCTTGATTTCATTGATTTCAGGGTTGTATTTTATCCCTTTGAGTATAGTAATACCTTCTCGTATTAGGTTTAACTCCGCAGCAAACTCTTTGTTTTTTGAGTTCTTTATAATGAAAAGACTTACCAAATCTGAGTAGTTGTCTTCGAAGGATTCGTCAAAGAGGTAACTAGAAAAACAGTCAAGAACAGCCGCCTTCTCTTCACTACTTATTGGTCCCTTTTTTAGTTCAATAAAGCCTATCAATTGATCAGAAATCGCCTTTTGTTGGGCTTCTTTGGTGTCAACTTTTGTACTAAAGTCAATCCACTTACTTCTTTCTTCACTAGTAATAACATACTTTCCTTCCTCCTGTGACAAAGTCTCACTCTTCTTTAATTTCTTGAGGATAGTACGAACAACTGCGACAGGAATTTCAAATTCGAAATGTTTCTTGAGCGACTGGGTAACTTCCACTGTAGATTGAGCAAAACACTTTTCTAGGGAATAGGTGGCAAGAACGAATTCGGTTAAAATTTTCTTCAGATCAACCTGTTCATTCGCCATTTCCGCGAATACTGCGGTAGAGGCAAGAAGGTCTTTGTAAGTGTGTTTCAAGTTCATGAGTAAGGTACAATTTGAAAATCGCTCTAAACGTTGTGTAGGACATTTGCCACCGGCCTATATATAAAGCCCGGTAAGATTTATCTTGATAATGGTGTTAATCCAGCTGATATCGACATAAAGTCCAATATGAGGAACGATAGCCTTACAATTAGTAATGTTATGGCTGATCTGTTGTTTCCGAACCACTGGAGAATAATATTCGCCCAAAAATACTAGTCAAAAAGGCATAAGTCATCCCTCTAAAGGATGATATCAGTAATAGGAAGTTTGAAGTAGAAAGTTTGATGTTTACCTGTAAAATACAAACGTCTAAGTGAATCTTTGGTTCACAATCAAATTAGCCTAGTCCTTGTTCACAATTGCATTTCGCAACCCTGCGTTCACAATTGCATTTCGAAATGCTCTGTTCACAATTGTATTTGGCAACTCTCTGTTCACAATCACATTTTGAGCCTTGTGAAATCTGCATAGACTACTCCGTCACCAAAAACTGCCAAGAAACTCCATACTTATCTTGAACCCATCCGAACTTTTTGCCGAAGCCGTAGTCGCCTTCGCCTTTGTAGTCGTCTAGTGGGACCATGACTTGTCCGCCGTGGGATTCTATTTTTTCGAAGAGGGATTGGATTAAGGTTTCTGAATTGTCACTGACGAATAATGAAACGGCAGGGGAGAAGGACCAAGCATGGTTATAGCTGCTTTCAGAAACCATGTACTCGGTGCCGTTGAGGGAGAAGACGCCGTGTTTGATGAGTTCGGGTGTTCCGCCGGGTTTGCCTTCGGCATACTTGGTGATGCTCTTAACTTCCGAGTTGGGGAAGATGGACACATAGAACTGAATGGCTTCTTCGGCCTTGCCGCATTGGTCACCTACGAATGTCAGGAATGTCGTTGTTGTCATGGGTTCTCGTTTTAGCTTCCTGGAACGCTGCCTTTCAGTAGTTCGTGACTACAAGATACCCCAGTCATTCCAGCTCTAGAAATTGTTCACCAGATCTTAGACGAGGGAAGGCTGGGGCTCGATGAATGGGGAGTGGCAAGACGGTGGGTTTCTTCAGGGGTTAATTTGCCCTATATATAGACTGAGTGGTGAACGGGAGAGGAAGAATTAGAATGAGAGGGAGAATGAGAGGGGAATTTAAAGTGAGAATTAGAATGAGAAATAGAATGAGAGGTTGGTTTGGGCTTGTTCACTTTTGATTTTCAGAATTCATGTTCACAATGGCATTTGGGGATTCTGTGTTCACAATGGTGTTTTGCGACTTTGATTTCACAATTGCATTTGGGGATGCTGTGTTCACAATTGCATTGAAAGAGTCTGTGTTCACAATGATGTTTTGCGAATCTGATTTCACAATCACTCTCTCACTCTCATTCTAATTCTCATTCTCATTCTTCCTCTCTAGATTCCGCTGCAAGAGGTTCCGATCAAAGAGAGGAAGATGAGTAAGTCACTTGTTCCAACCATTCCGTCACCATCTAAGTCGGTATGACATTCGTTGGTACAGGTGTAATCAGCCAGGAATAGCAATAAATCACTGATGGCGATGGCTCCGTCCATATCAAAATCTCCGAGGCAAAAGGAAATATCACCGACTCCGTAGATGATCATTTGATCATAGCCATCGTCTGTTCCGCCGGCAAACATACCCGAAGGTTCGACGAGGTTCGCATGCGTTCGACCCTTATCGTAGCCATCATCCATTCCACCAGCGAAAATACCGGTGAAACCATTGACGGCTAGCCTTGAAACCTGGTATCCATCATCGGTTCCTCCATTGAAAATCATCGCACTTTCTTGTGTCGCATTCGAAGAGTGCCGGGCTACAGAGTGACCATCATCGTTCCCCCCACTGAAAATCATGGAGCTTTCTTGTGTTGCATTGGAGGAGTAACTAGCTACGGAGTACCCATCATCGTTTCCTCCATCGAAAATCATGAAGCTTTCTTCCAGCTCATTAGAGGAATATCTATCGACTGCGTAACCATCATCCATTCCACCCTGAAACATCCCAGAGGTCTCTTGGGTAAGGCCTGAGATTCCGAAAATCAAACTGAGTAATATGGTGAAGAGACAACGCATCAAGGAGCAGTTCTACAAGCTCGGAATCCCATTGTTGTTCCAATTTCAGCCATGTAGAATCTGCGGCTCACTGTGCTCGTATCAAACTGTCCTTTGCGCATAACACCAACGGCGTTAACAAATGCCCAGTCTTGTAACACACTAATGGAAGCATTTCCCGAACCCGCTACTTCACCGTCACCATGCAGACCGCTAAAATCTCTTGTGTCAGATCGTGAAAGGCTAATGACCGCTTCTTCCGCATTACCAGTCATTTCCATTAATCCATAGTATGTAGCTCCAGTGTTTAAGCGCGTTGGGTTTTGAACTGAAGCAGCGAAGATTCCTACTCTGACATGGTGGTCAGTATTTCCGTATACAGAGACATAAGCAGCGTTTGGAGCATCTTCAGCAACGCCATCAATGATAATTTCGTTGGCTTCTCCTTCATTTTCTCTGATCAGATCATTGGCGTTGTGGAATGCTCCATACCATCCGTTGGTGCCCCAGGCGTATTCATTTGGGACGGGATCTAGTGGCCCCCTGCAGGCTTTTTCATATTCGGTTTCACTGAGCGGACGAAGTCCAGACCAATCGAGATAGGCAGCAATTTGTGCCCAGGTAAGACATGCAATCGGTTTGTATGGATCCTCAAATTCGAGATAATATGACCCTCCATTGTCTACTTGACAATTGTCCGGAAACATCTCGTCATTTTGCTCGAGGGTCAAGGTGAAAAAGAACTCGCTGTACATCGCCTTTGTGACCTCGTACTTCATAACGTACATGGCATGATAGCCCATTGGCCAATCAGCAGGAAGGTTTGCCGTATTCAGCTCGTCAAAATTGTCAATGATTGTTGCGGGATCATCGCCAACCAATACACCGTTTCCCAAGTTGCTTGAATTGGAACCGCCCAGTGTGATGGCTTCATCTTCCGAATCCACGTAAAAAGGCTGTCCATTAAAACCTGCAACTTGAAATGAGTTCGGGTAGGAACCGTTATCTCCAAGGTAGAAAGGCCCTTCGGGAATGTAGACCATTTCGATGGCGTGCACACTGATGTCAAGAACCGCGTCGTCTTGAAGGTCTTCACCTGAATAGTCCCAGATCATTTGCACACCCTCCAGTACAAAGTTTCCGATACCATCTTGAGCACGATGAATAAAAGCTCCTTTTCTGTCTTCAGGAATCTGAACTCGAGCAATGGCCGGGAAAACATGTCCGTCGGCGGCAGCATCGTCTGATGCTCGATACCACTCCCCATGATGCCAGTCATGTTGGTTATGGCGCGTAAATTTCAAAAAGACCCAAGTGGCATCCCAGTTTTGTGGACCATCACTCACACGCCAGCTATTTTCCCAGAATAGGTCAAACTCAATTACGTATTGGTCGAGGGCGGCGTCTTGGCTCACAATTTCAACGTTCGTAACCTGAACGTTGTTTGCGAGAGCAGTGCCGGTTGCAAACAGTAGTGTTGCTGTCAACAAAGAAATAAGTGTACGCATCATCATGAAAGTTAGGCTCAACGGCTCTAGGTTTAAGTATGTAAGTTAAACATTCACATCATAATATAATTCTCCCTCAGACTCTCGTTCTAATTCTCCTTCTTCCTCTTATTCTTCCTCTCTTCGTTTTGTTGAGCCTAGGAATTATTCAATGATTTAACTCAAAGGAATCTAATGATAAGGCAAGATTAAATGCGTGTTTCATCGTTCAGTCAGTTCGTAGTGTCTCCACGAAGATGGGATATTTCGTGGCTTGCCACAAGCACAGAATTTGACGACTTTTATCCCATGACAAAGCAGGTAAATCAACCTTCGTGGATTTACATCCTCTTCATCGTAATCTCTCTCGTGATCTTGGTAGACTACCTCCTCCCAGGGCAAAAACACAGCGCCACCATTGAGCGCATAAAAACAGAAGTACAAAATCACTCCAGTGCCTCCGGTGAATCTCACAACTCCTACCGCCTCTACACCCAAGAAATTGATTTCAGCGTTTCCGACGAGTTCGCCCGAAAAGCCAAGAAAGGAGAAGAAATACAGTACGAACTCTCCGTACTGTTTCAAGAAGTAAATACCTACAGCCTCAACGATACAAACAACTCCGAAACCTACTCCCTCCGCCAATTCAGCGGACTCATCTTCCCACTCTTCGCCATTGCGGCGATGATCCTCGGGATAAGGAATAAAGGGAAATATGGGATCCTGTTCTTTATTGTGCAGGTTTTGGTGATTGGGAACTTCGTGTTTGTTTTGGGGTAGTTCGTGGTGCGTGGTGCGTGGTGCGTGGTTCGTGGTTCGTGGTTCGTGGAACGTGGAATGGGGTATTTGGTGCTTAGTTTTTGGTACTTGGTCTTTGGTTTTTGGTCTTTGGTACTTGGTTTTTGGTACCTGGTTTTTGGGTTGTTATGACGGATCGTACTAACAACTAAGATCCAAGAACCAATTACTAAGTACTAACAACCAAAGACCAGTAACAAGAACTAATTACTAACAACCAAAAACTAGACTTACTTAAGCCCTAGGCCTTAGGCCATACGCCTTGTTAGGATAGTTTGGTCCCAATAATCAAAATATCATCAATCTGTTCATTGCTCCCGCGCCATTCAGATAGGCGGATGTCGAGTTGCTCTTTGGCTTTGTTGAGGCCGTTGAGGCTGAGGCTCGAAATGAGTTGATGGAAACGAGACTTGTTCAGCTTTTTGTTGGCTTCGCCACCGAATTGATCGATGTAGCCGTCGGTGAACATGTAGAGGTAGGTGCCCTCCTCGTAGTTGATGACTTGAGTGTTGAAGCCTTTAGTACCAATGAGCTTATCGCGGAAGAAGCTTCCTCCAATTGACAAACCGTCTGGCTTGACCTCAGAGACTTCGCCGTCTTTGATCAATAGGATAGGGGTACGCGCACCGGCGTACGCGATCTCGCGATTCTTTTGATCGATGATACACAAGCTCATGTCCATACCGTCTTGGGTATTTCCGTTGTGGCTGTGTTGGTTGAGGCTTTTTAGAATCTCTTCATGGACCTTGTTCAGGATATCTCCTGGGTTGCGAATGCCCATTTCGTGGACCACCTTGTTCAGCTTACTGTTGGCGATCAACGACATGAATGCTCCTGGAACTCCGTGTCCGGTGCAGTCGATGGTGGCGATCATGAGCTTTCCATCGAATTCATCGAACCAGTAGAAATCTCCACTGACGATGTCTTTCGGTCGGAAGTAAATGAAGGCATCCGGCAAGAACTTCTGAAACTCCTCTTCAGGGAGGAGCATGGCGTTTTGGATCTTCTGCGCGTAGGTGATACTGCTGATGATCTTTGAACGCTGTTCTTCGATCTCGAGGTTCTTCGAATTCAACACGCGGTTGATCTTCTTATTCCGGATCAGCGCGTAAGACACCAAACCTAAAATCAGTGCAATGAAGGCTGTAATCACCAAGAAGATGCGCTTCTGGGCTGATTTCTGTGCGTTCGACTGAATAATCATCGCCTCAGCTTCGGCGATTTCTTTCTCTCGCTTATCGGATTCGAAACGGGCGTTCAATTCTGAAATTCGGTTGAACTTATTGATCTCCTCCAAGCTGTCTTGTAAGGCGATGTAGATGTTCTGCGCGTCAAAGGCCTTCTTAAAAGAACCAATGGCATTGTATACCTCGGCACGTTGTTGGTGCGTGGCTACCAATTCCTCATTCAAGTTGTTTGAGTTGCTCATGGTCTCGGCTGAGTCTAGATAGACCAAGGCAAGATCATAGCGCTCTTTCTCCTTATATAAGTGTGCTAAGGATAGCCAACCGGAAGTCAATTGGTGTTCTTCGTTTTCTCTTCGATGCGACTTTTGCGCATTCAGTAGGTACATTTCCGCGCTAGCGAGATCACCCCGAGCCAAAAAGAATTCACCGAGGAGTGGTTCAGCAGAAATATGCTCACCATTGATATCTTGGTATTGAATCAAGCTATCGATGTACTGCTTGGATAGATCGTACTTCTCGAGCGCCAGGTAATCACCGGCAATGTTGTACAGGTTAAAGGCAGCGCCTTCATGGTCGCCCACCTCAATATTGATCTCTAAACAATCACTGTAGTGTTTGATGGAAGCTTCGTAGTCTTCCATCATACTATAAATGACTCCGATGTTGTTCAAGAGCTTGGTCATTCCTTCGACGTCATCTATTTGTTCGAAATAGGCTAGCGCCGATTGGAACTGCTCAATACCTGTGAGGTAATGTGCCTGAATGGTCGCAAGGATACCTTTATAGTTGTGGGAACGCGCCAAGGCGAGGGTGTCGTGCAACAACTTTGCCTGGCTCATGGCCTCTGTGGCATACTCTTCTGCGAGGGCTGGTTCAGAGAATAGATACTCGTCACACACCTCGAGCTTCAGACGGAGGCATGTAGAATCTACTTCGCATGTCTCCAGCAAGGTCAATAGACTATCTGCAGTGGAGGCACGCAAAGGCACATTTTGACAGCATGCCAAAATGAACGTTAGGGCGAGTATTTTTAGGTGGTTGGCTTGCAAAGCAAACGCTGTTTGTCCAGTTTATCTCTACCCTGTACGGTGAATTCACAAAAAAGTTCATGTAATTTTGCGCTTTAAGGTGCTTGGTTACTAGAAAAGTTTCTATATTTGCACCCCTATTTTTAGGAAAACGAAAAGATATGGCAAATCATAAATCAGCGCTTAAGCGTATCCGTTCGAACGAATCAAAGCGTCTTCGCAATCGTTACTACCACAAAACGACGCGTAACGCGATCCGTGCTTTCCGTCTACTAGAAGACAAGAAAGAAGCAGCAGAACGCCTTCCAAAAATCACTGCAATGATTGACGGTTTGGCTAAGCGTAACATCATCCATAAAAATAAGGCGGCCAACCTTAAATCAGGTGCGGCAGTATTCGCCAACAAACTTGGATAATATCCGAGCTCAAGATATTTTAGCCTCGCTCCAGTAGCGGGGCTTTTTTTATGCTCTCTTACGCGGATCGCGGAATGCGGATCGCGGTGATTAGGAATGCGGATCGCGGGTTGCGGAACGCGGTGATTAGGAATGCGGAACGCGGGTTGCGGATCGCGGAATATTTAGACAAGAGATGGCATATACTGAAATGAAGCACCTTTCGATTCCGGAGTGGAATGAAGGTGATCGTCCGAGAGAGAAGTTGTTGGCTCGAGGGGCTTCTCAATTAACCCATGCTGAATTGTTGGCCATCCTTCTGGGAAGTGGCTCTAGTAAGCAGAGTGCTTTGGAACTTGCTAAGATTATTCTGGCTGAAGCGGGAAATGACCTTTCCGCGTTAGCGAAATTACCCCCAACCTATTTAACGAAGATCAAAGGTGTTGGCGATGCAAAGGCCATCACCATAGCCTCTGCCTTGGAATTAGGAAGGAGACGAGAAGAGGGGCAAGAGGCCAAGAAGATTCAAACCGTTCGGTCTTCGCATGATGTCTATCAGTTGTTCCGACCGATTCTGATGGACCTCATGCATGAGGAATTCTGGGTGTTATTGCTGAATCGAGCGAACCGGGTGATGTCGAAAGTGATGATATCGAAAGGGGGCTTGGCCGGGACCGTGGCCGACCCTAAAATGATCTTTCATCATGCCTTGTTGAATCAGGCTTCCGCTATGATTTTGGTGCATAATCACCCTTCTGGAAATCTTCAACCGAGCCAAGCAGATCGAGACATTACGAAAAAGCTTCGCAACGCAGGTGATTTCTTAGATTTGCCGGTGCTTGATCACCTCATTGTGACGGAAGCAGGCTTTTTCAGCTTCGCCGATGAGGGTATAATCTAGAGAATGAAGAGAATCCTCACCATCATTGGAGCTCGTCCACAGATCATTAAGTCTGCGGCGATCTCTCGTGCTATTCGCACTGCTTTTCCTGATCAATTGAAGGAAGATATTCTGCATACCGGACAACATTACGATGAGAAAATGTCGGCGGTATTCTTCGATGAATTGCAGATTCCTCAACCAGATTTCAACCTGAATGTAGGCAGTGGGAGCCATGGAGCCCAGACAGCGAAGATGCTGGAAGGAATTGAGGAGGTGCTCCTGAATGGTAATTATGACGGACTACTCGTCTACGGTGATACCAACTCTACCTTGGCTGGAGCGATTGCGGCAGTGAAGCTGCACATTCCTGTAATCCACGTAGAGGCAGGACTTCGTTCTTTTAATAAGGCGATGCCGGAAGAGGTGAACCGTATTACCTGTGATCACGCATCAAGCTTGCTGTTTAGTCCGACCACCACTGGAGTAGACAACCTCTTGAACGAAGGATTCAAGACGGATAACCCGGCTCCATACCACGCAGATAATCCAGGCGTATTCCACTGTGGAGATGTGATGTATGATAACTCACGTTTCTTCGGTGAATTGGCTGATGAAAAGGTAGATGCCAAATGGCATTCATTGAAAGATGAAGCCTTCATCCTTGCTACGATTCACCGTCCGTACAATACGGATGATACTGACCGACTGCTTGCCATCTTCGATGACTTGCGTTGGTTATGTGATGATACCCAGATGAAGTTGGTTCTTCCGTTGCACCCGCGGACAAAGAATATCCTTCAAGCGAAACGTCCGGAGCAGTTCCAGGCATTTGCTGATCACCCGAAGGTGGAATTGATTGAGCCTGTATCTTTCCTAGAGATGACTTTCTTGGAGAAGCATTCCCGATTGATCGTCACTGATTCTGGTGGGGTGCAGAAGGAGGCTTACTTCTTCCAGAAGCCGAGTGTGGTGATTCGTACAGAAACGGAATGGGTAGAATTGATTGCCCATGGTTCAGCGCGTCTGTCGTTTGAGACTGGTGAAGCGATGCGTCAAGCATTCCGTGCAGCACTGGAAACTGAATTGAATGATTTTCCTCCGTACTTTGGTGATGGAAAGGCTTCTGAATTTATATGCCAAACGATCCTCGACAGTCTGAAGTAGTGAAGATCTATTCGCAGCAAATTACGCCGCGATTAGTCTTTGCCTGCGAGTTAATCTTCACTCGCGGATTTCACGTGGATTATGAAATTCACGATGAGGTTTCGGCTGTGCGTTCGCACGAAGGAGTCGTGATTAATTACTCCAAAGACCCGTCAGTTGCTGGTTTTCAAATCACTCCAAGCGGATTCATCAACCAACGCGGCATTTCTGAATTCGAACCCGAAATGACCACATGGGATGACCTCCCCGCGTTATTCCCAACGCAAGGAGAGATTCCTTTTGATGTATTCAGCGCGGTGTTCTTCCTGGCCTCACGCTACGAAGAGTACCTCCCATACAAGGGGGATCAACACGGAAGATTCCAAGCAGAAGAAAGCTTTGCTCATAAGAACGGATTCCTCGATCGTCCGTTGATCGATGAATGGGTGTTGAAGTTGAAAGACATCCTGAATACAGGCTTTCAGTCGTCATTGAAACTGGCGCCGTATTCATTCACCACCACGATTGACGTCGACTCTGCCTACGCCTACCGCTACAAAGGTTTGATGCGCACCCTCGGAGGCTTCGCGAAGGATGTAGTAGCTACAGACAGTCAGAACCTAAAAGACCGTTTCAACACGATTTTCCTTCGAAAGCATGACCCATTCGATACCTATGATGAACTCCACGCGATTCACCAGAAGTACAAGGTGGATGTGATCTACTTCTTCCTCTTAGCCGATTACGGTTTGAACGATAAAGGCGTCTCTTACAAGAGTCGTCACCTCCAACAATTGGTACGTCGATTGGGAGATTACTACACCATCGGAATTCATCCGGGCTACCAGAGTAACCGCGAAACCCACCGTTTCGAAACAGAACTCGGAAGACTCGCCACCATCTCACGTCGCGACATTGAACATTCGCGTCAACACTTCCTCATGCTCAAGTTCCCGGAGACCTACCGACGTCTGCTCTCCAACCGCATCAAGGAAGACCACACCATGGGCTACGCTTCACTCCCAGGCTTCCGCGCCTCCACCAGCCGAAGCTTCCCATTCTACGATCTAGAACACGAATCGATCACTGCCCTTGAACTCCATCCATTCGCCGTCATGGATGCCACCCTCAACATGTACCAAGAACGCACCCCAGAAGATGCGTCAAAGGTCATCACAACCCTCGCCCAAAAAGTCAAAGCCGTCAGCGGACAATTCCGCATCCTATGGCACAATGAGTCTTTGAGTGAGAAGTGGGGTTGGGAAGGATGGAAGGGTGTTTATGAGACTGCTGTAGCGGCGGGGGCACAGTCCTTTTGAATAATAAATAATGATTAATAAATAATGAATTATGAATTTGGGGTGGTCTCATTTTGTAGTTCAGCGTTTATTCCGTCTACCGTCTACCGTCCCCGGCATTGAAAGGTGCATGAATCCCGAAGAACGGGACAGGTGCACCGCTAAAGGACCAATATTGTCCGACCCTCAGTCCTTTAGCGGCGCAATCTTGCGCCTGTATTTAGGGATGATTGACTCATATAGGAGTGATGAATAATAAATAATGATTAGTTATTAATGAATTATGAATTGGGGGTAGTCTCATTTTGTAATTCAGCGTTTATTCCGTCTACCGTCTACCGTCTACCGTCTACCGTCCCCGGCATTGAAAGGTGCATGAATCCCGAAGAACGGGACAGGTGCACCGCTAAAGGACCAATATTGTCCGACCCTCAGTCCTTTAGCGGCGCAATCTTGCGCCTGTGTTTAGAGATGATTGACTCATATAGGAGTAAAGAATAATAAATAATGATTAGTTATTAATGAATTATGAATTGGGGGGGGCTAATTTTGTAATTCAGCGTTTATTCCGTCTACCATCTACCGTCCCCGGCATTGAAAGGTGCATGAATCCCGAAGAACGGGACAGGTGCACCGCTAAAGGACCAATATTGTCCTACCCTCAGTCCTTTAGCGGCGCAATCTTGCGCCTGTAATTAGGGATAATTGACTCAAACAGGAGTAAAGAATGATGAATTGTGAATTGAGCAGCCCAGTTTATTATTCAGTAGTCATTATTTATTAATCATTATTCATTCCGTCCACCGTCCCCGGCGATAATTGGTGCATAAATCCCGAAGAACGGGACAGGTGCACCGCTAAAGGACCAATTTGTCCTACTTTGGGTCCTTTAGCGGCGCAATCTTGCGCCTGTATTTAGGGATGATTGACTCGACAAAGAGCAAAGAGTAATGAATCGTGAATAGGCCGAGCCCAGTTTACAATTCAGTATTCATTATTTATTAATCATTATTCCTCCCGTCCACCGTCCACCGTCTTCCGCAATCTTGCGCCTGTAATTAGAGATAATTGACTCAAACAGGAGCAAAGAATAATGAATGGTGAATTGAGGAGCTCAGTTTACAATTCAGTATTCATTATTTATTAATCATTATTCATTCTGTCCACGGTCCACGGTCCACGGTCCACAGTCCACGTTTTATCTCTCGACCCTCGACTCTCGTCTGATCCACCCCGTTTGCCTAACTTTGCTACATGGTTCGTGAACTCGGTAAGACAAACTCAGTCTTCAACACCTTTATCGCTGAGATTCGATCTCAGGAGACTCAGAAAGATCGCATGCGATTTCGTAGAAATTTGGAGCGCATTGCGGAAGTGATGGCCTATGAGATTAGCAAGACCTTTCCGGTAGAGGAGAAGGAGATTATCACTCCCTTGGGAGAGGCTGATATGCACGTGATTAGCGAGCAGCCGGTGTTGGTTACGATTCTGCGTGCGGGGTTGCCGTTTCATCAGGGGTTTTTGAATTACTTCGACGCGGCGGACAACGGATTCATTTCAGCTTACCGTCGTTCACATAAGGGAGGAGATTTTGAGATTGAGGTGGAGTATGTTTCTTCGCCTTCGATTAATGATCGTACGGTGATCTTGTGTGATCCGATGATTGCGACAGGATCTTCTGTGGAGTGTGTTTACCAAGCCTTGAAGGCGAAGGGTACTCCGAAGCATATCCATATCGCTTCCGCGATAGCGAGCAATCAAGGAATCGCGCACATCAAAAGTCAATTGCCTGAGAATATTACCATTTGGGCTGGAGCTGTGGATAGCGAATTGACCGCTCAGTCGTACATCGTACCTGGACTTGGTGACGCGGGTGATCTCGCCTACGGACGCAAAAACATGTAATGGAGTTTATACTGGAATTACTTGGGTGGTGGGCGTTAGCCATTGTCAAGTTCCTTTTCCTTCCTTGGCTCATGATTCTGGGTGCCGGGAAAGGCTTCCTAGAAACGTTTTTGATTGCTAGTTCTGGAGCAGCCATGGGTGTTTACCTCGTCGCGTTCTTTGGAGATCGACTCTTCGCTTACCTGAGTGAGCGTGGAAGACGCAAAGAAGCCAAGGTAGTGACGGTTTCACGAAGAAGAATTGTCGCGATCAAGGCGAAGTATGGACTCTTTGGATTGATTGCACTCTCCGCCTTTATCTCGGTTCCGATTTCTACCTTGCTGGCGGTGAAGTACTATCGAAATGAACCAATGCTTCGATTGAAGTTATGCCTAGGGTTCACTTGTTGGGCCTTCATATTCTGTGGTTTGGCCACCCTATTTAAACTCTTGTTCTAATGGAAATTCGACACATTTTCTTCGATTTAGATCATACGCTTTGGGACTTTGAAGCGAATTCTCGCCAAGCCCTTGAACAGTTGTATGAGCAGTACAAAATCAAGGAAATGGGGATTGAATCATTAGCGACCTTCATTGATATCTATGAAGCGGAGAACGAGCGCTCATGGGCCTTGTATCGTGTAGGCAAGATGACTAAGCACGACTTACGTTACAACCGTTTCTTCAGGGCTTTCGAGCAACAAGGAATTACCAAAGAACAATCTGCTGAGTTGGGGGAGGAGTACATTCGCATCTCTCCGCACAACACCCACTTGATGCCGGGGGCGATTGAGGCCGTGGAATACCTGAAGTCGAAAGATTACATCTTGCATATTCTGACCAACGGATTCGAAGAGGTACAGCACATCAAGATGGATAAAAGTGGATTGAAGCCATACTTCGATGAGGTGATTACCTCAGATCAAATCGGGGTGAAGAAGCCTGATCCGATTGCCTTTCATAAGGCCAAGGAGTTAACGGGATTGAACACGGAGCCCATCGCCATGATTGGTGACCATTTGGAGGCGGATGTCCTCGGAGCCATGAATGTGGGGTGGAAAGGGATCTACTACAATCCAGAGAAAGAAGAGGTGAAAGTGGATATCCACCATGAATTGCATCACCTCGATGATTTGAAGGGAATCTTCTGATTTAACCATCATTGCATTGCATTTGAAATTGGGGGTTGTAAGTTTGTGATATGGAACAACCGAAGAAGAACAAGCTCAACATTGAGCTATCAGAAGAAGTATCGCAGGGAATCTACTCTAACCTAGCCGTGATCACGCACTCGCCATCAGAATTTGTGGTAGACTTTGTACGCGTGATGCCAGGTGTTCCGAAGGCACAAGTGAAGTCTCGTGTGATCATCACTCCGCAGCACGCGAAGCGTTTGATGAAAGCGTTGGCTGAAAACGTACGCAAGTACGAATCACAGCACGGACCAATTGCTGAGTCGAAGGGACCAGAGCAGATGATGCCGATGAACTTCGGAGGACCTCAGGGTCAGGCCTAATCAACGAATGGCTGCCGCTTCACCGCGGATCACTCCAAATACTTTTCCTGTCAATTCCTGACCTACATAAGGATTGTTGTAGGCTAGACTGATATGGTCTTTGTTTACCTCGTGCTTCAAGCTCGGGTCAAACAAGGTCAAGTCTGCTTCCGCGTCTTTTTGGATGGCGGCAGCTTCTAGTCCGATCAGCTTGCGGCCAGCATGTGCTGTGCGCTCCACGAATTGTTCTGGAGATACTCCAGCAGTCATCGCTACTGAGAAGCTATCTTCAATCGCACCGATTCCAAAGTTCGCTTGAGGGAACTCCAATTTCTTGTGCTCCACATCTTCTGGACGGTGATCTGAACAGATGACATCCACAGTGCCGTCGTTCACTGCCTTTAGCAAGGCGCTTCGATCTGTCTTTGAACGGAATGGTGGACTCACCTTCAGGTTTGAATTGAAGTCTGCAAGGTCTTCATCCGTGTGCATGAGGTGATGTACAGATACACCGCAGGTTACTTCGAGTCCTTCTTTCTTTGCGCGTTTGATCAAGTTGACTCCTTCTGCTGAAGAAACAAGCATGAAGTGAAGTCTTCCGCCAGTGTAGCGGAGGAGTTCGATATCACGCATGATGCGGATGGTCTCCGCCATGGTTGGAATGGCTTTCAATCCATTCATGGTGCTGGTCACACCTTCGTGCATGTTGCCTTTCTCTGAGAGGTCTTCATCGTACGGAAGACTGGCTACAACACCACCGAATGTTTTGGTGTACTCAAGCGCTCGACGCATTAGCTCCGTGCGCTTGGTTGAATGTCCGTCAGTGAACATCACCGCACCTGAGCAGTGCATATCATAGAGCTCAGCGAGCTGCTTTCCTTTGGAACCTTGCGAGAGGGCTCCTGCCGGACAAAGTCGCGTAGCATGGCCATCTGAACGACGAAGGAGGTATTCTAGTTGTCCTTTTGAATCAACCACCGGAGTGGTGTCCGGCATGGATACCACGTGGGTGAATCCACCAGCCGCTGCGGCGTCAAGTCCGTTTTGCAGACCTTCTTTGTACTCTTCACCTGGATCGGCAAAGTGTGCACGGGTATCAACCCAGCCTGGTGAAACATGAAGGTTCGGGAAACTGATCTCCTTGGCTTTCTTATCACTGATCTTCGATTTGATATCGGAGATCTTTCCATTCTCAATAAGGATGTCTCTTTTCTTCCCGTGTAGGGGCGAATTCGGGTCAACGATTGTAGCCGATTTGATCAACCAACGCATCAAGATTTCCAAAATTTAATGAGCAGCAATTCAATAACTAGCATGGCAATGGCTAACATAATGAAGAGGTCCCACAAGACCTTGCCTTCATCAAGTTGCTCCACTGCGTTGCTTACCGTATCAATAGACGATTCAATAACAGAACTCTTATTCCAACCAGCGAGCGCCAGTTCGTTCTCCCAATTGGCCTTGGTGTAGGCACTCAAAGAAGACTCATCGCGTGAGTAGTTCAGACCAATCGCTTTTACGACAGAGTCTGCGAGTAAGAGTTCATAATTTCCTGCGCTTCCCTGCTGATCTCCTAGGAAGATCTCAACCCCTCCACGAACAGAGCGGTGTCTTGGAATGTAGCCTTCTTCGCTCCCCACACGCTGAAGCTTAAACGAGGCGTCACCGGTCACCGGAAGCTTTCTTAAGGTAAGAACGGCGTCTGCACCAATGGTCTGATCCATGTCTCCACTTGGTCGAGCGAATTCCGCTACCCTCAAGATGGTTGGTACAAAAATGGCGTGCTTCGAGAAGTTGCTTTCTTCTTGACTTAGGCCTACTGCTGAAACGAATAGTTGTCCTTCACCTTCGCTAGCGCGGAAGAAGAAAGGGTCACCATTCTGGAGGGTCAAGAGTTGTTGCTCACCCGAACGAGAACCTCTGCTAAAGGCGAGGTAACTCGTGACTTGTGGCAGGTCAATGTTTTCTGGAATGCGATCAAATACCCCAGCGTAAATAGGGTGTGATAGGTTGATGTCAGAAACCTTTGATCGAATAGAAGTGCGGCTCTTAATCGATGGCGCCCCACCTGCGAGCAACAGTTCATTGTAAGAATTCTTCTCACCATTTGATTTCGGGAAGAAGAGTACGGTTCCGCCATCATTGATGAAGCTCGCTAATTCTTGGGTCAGCCCGGAAGCAATCGAACTCGGCTCATCCAAGATCACCAAATCGAAGAGAGGGATACGTCCGTAGTTGACATTCCCCAGGTCACTCACTTCAAGATCGTAGAACGGGTCATTCCCAAAGATGCTGCGGAACTCACCTCCACCGTTGGCCTCTTTGATCACTAGCACTTTTACTTTGGCTGCGATGGTGAAGCCAAAGTGCCAATCGTCGTCGTAGCTAATCGGGTGATCTTGAATCGAAAGTCTGCAGTGCTTCACCCCAGGGGTAGTCGATGTGAAGTAAAGACAAGTATCAGTGAATGTTCCGGGTAGTACGTTGAAGCTACCAATGGCTTTTTGCTGTCCATTGATTTCCAATTTCATCGGGACATTATCTAGTCCTTCAGCGGCATCGTTCATGATGCGCAGGTTCAGCTTTTCTGGTTCGTTCAAGCTACGCACTGGAGTATCAAACCAGATAGAATCAATCCAAACATTGGCTGATCTCGTGGCAAATTCTGGAACGAAACGCACGTTGATGGCACTGTCTGGAACAAAGCCATCGAAGCGGTGTGTTGACTCTTGAAGATCAGAGAAGACGAAGATATTCCCGCCATAGGTGTCTTCAGCACCAGAGGTCATGATCAGGTCTTGTTGACGTTGAATGACTTCTCCCAACGGTCGTACTGCAGATGAAACCGTGATTTCATCGAGCATGTCTAACACGTCTTCTTGGCTGTGGAATCGTTGATGTCGACCTTCCAGATCATTAGTGATGATTTGGAATCGATCGGTAGCCTGATAAGCACTGATGACTTCACCTGCTTTCGCCTTGGCGAGATCAAGCAGTCTTCCTTCACCGCTCAAGGCATCCATACTGAAACTGTTGTCAATGTAGATCGAAACGTTTCGTGTGGTCGCTCCCGTTCTTGTTTCATCGAGGGGGATGAAGGGTTGGGCAAAAGCAAAGACAAGGAAGAGGATCGCCAACAAACGCGAAGTAAGAATCAAGAGGTGTTTGAGTCGTGAACGCGACTTGGTCTCTTGCTGAACTTCTTTAAGGAATGCGACGTTAGAGAATTCAACACGTTTGAATCTCCGAAAATTGAAGAGGTGGACGATCACTGGAACGGCCAGTGCGATGAGTGCCCAGAGTATTTCCGGATGTGCGAATTTCATTAAACGTCAAAGTTAGCGCATTTTTGCTTCCTGCAAGCGACCAAATTAGAAGTGAAACGTCTTTTAACAACAAGTTTTCCAACGAAACGTGAAGAGCTCGGAGATTGGCTCGATGCACAATGGCTGAAGTACGAATCACCAGAGTTCATCGATTCCGATCCGATTCAGATTCCGCAGTCCTTCACAAAAAAGGAAGACCAAGAGATTAGCGGCTTCCTCGCTGCTACCATCGCTTGGGGGCAACGCAAGACCATCATCAACAACGCACACAGCATCGTAGAGCGCATGGATCAAGCTCCCCACGACTTCATTTTGAACGCCGAAGATCAAGACATGAAGCGCCTTCAAGGCTTCGTCCATCGCACCTTTAATGATACTGATCTGCTCTTCTTTGTCGCTTCGCTCCGAAACATCTACCGCCATCACGGAGGCTTGGAAACTGTTTTTGCTAATGCCATTGCTTCCAAGGGTCAGATGGGTCTCGCTATCGCGGAATTCAAAAAGGTATTCTTCTCCATCGAGCACCCCGGTAGAACCACTAAACACGTAGCCGACCCCACACGCGGCTCAAGTGCCAAACGCATCAACATGTACCTCCGCTGGATGGTCCGCTCCAAAGAAAAGGGAGTTGACCTCGGCATTTGGAATCAAATTTCCCCATCCCAGTTATACGTCCCACTAGACGTCCACACGGGAAACGTCGCCAGAGAACTCAGCTTACTCACCCGCAAACAGAACGACTGGAAAGCCGTGGAAGAACTTATGGAGGTATTACGCTCGTTAGACGCGGAAGACCCGGTGAAGTATGATTTTGCGTTGTTCGGAACGGGGGTGTTTGGCTGAAAGTAGACAGTAGACAGTAGACGGTGGACGGTGGACGGTAGACGGGGGTGAATAGTGATTAATGAATCGTAAGTAATGAATTCAGAATTGAGTTCACCCATGAATTATGAATCAAGAAGAAGCCCATTTTATTATTCAGTATTCATTAATCACTAATTTTTATTCATTCCGTCCACCGTCCACCATCCCCTGTCACCGGCATTAATTGGTGCATGAATCCCGAAGGACGGGACAGGTGCACCGCTAAAGGACTTTATGGTAGTACTTTGGTCCCTTAGCGGCGCATTTATGCGCCTGGTTTTAAGGGTAAATATCCAGGGTCTTAGAAGGATTGCCCTACCTGGAGCGGATTCGATTATTGCCAATAAGGACAAGAACATTCAATGAAACCTAAATGATGAATTAGGAAGAAGCCCTTCCTATTATTCACTATTCATTAATCACTAATTATTATTCTTTCCGTCCACCGTCCCCGGCATTAATTGGCGCAATCTTGCGCCTGTGTTCAGGGATGATTGACTCGACTAAGAGCAACTAATAATGAATGGTGCTTAGAGTGAGCTCAGTTCACAATTCAGTATTCATTAATCACTAATTATTATTCTTTCCGTCCACCGTCCACCGTCCACCGTCCACCGTCCACCGTCCACCGTCCACCGTGATCCGCCTTGTAACTTTTCGCCCCCCCCGTGTATCCTTATCTTCGAAACCGTAAAATCCTGGAAAATGAAACTGAAGTATCGCGCTGTTGCCTTGGCGCTACCTGCCATTCTTTTGCTATCGAGTTGGATGACCTTGGACCTCAAGAAGAATCCTGGCTTCCCGAAACACTTTGATGATCACTTTGCGGCCGTCCCTGGGATGGCATATACGATGGTCATGGATTGTGATACCTGTACCCATAACCGGACGGTCATGGTGGAAGGTTTTTATTGCGCTACTACGGAGGTGAGCAACTTCATGTACCGTGAGTTTTTGACTGATTTAAAGCGAGCTGGTGAAACTGAAAAGCTAGCCTTAGCTCAAGTTGATTCACTTCAATGGCGCACGCCGATGGGGTATAACGAGCCCTTTGTTGAGTATTACTTCAATCACCCGGCATACAATGATTATCCTGTGGTGAATGTCTCACATGAAGGGGCAGAGCTTTACTGTGCATGGCTTCAAGATTCGTTGAATGCTTTTGCAGATGGACAAGTTAAATATACCGTGACCCTGCCAACAAGAGACGAATGGGTAGCCGCTGCCAAAGGCGGACATGAATTCGCTACCTACGCATGGGGTGGACCATACCTTCGCAATGCGAAGGGATGTTTTTTGGCCAACTTCAGATACTTGGGCGCAGGAAACATCCATTACAATTCTGAAACAGGAGAGTACGAGGTGTTGACCAGTGTTCCTGGCCCAATGCTCGGTCATCCGGGTGCGACGCTTGGAGAAATTGGAAAGAAGAACCAAGAGTGCTTCATTTCTGCTTATCAACTCACGGCTCCTGTGAGTTCATTTACAAAGAATGATTTCGGTCTGTACAACATGAACGGAAACGTCGCCGAAATGGTCGCCGAAAAAGGCATCGCCTGCGGCGGCGGATGGAAATCTACCGGATATGATGTCCGCTGTGAAAGCACCATGCCGAATGACGGACCACAAACGGATGTTGGGTTTCGACCGATTATTCGGGTTGATAGGCGTTAGGCGTTGGGCTTTAGGCGTTAGTTCCGTCAACCGTCAACCGTCAACCGTTCACCGTCCACGAAAAAAGGTGCATAAATCCCGAAGAACGGGACAGGTGCACCGCTAAAGGACTTTAAGGCAGCCCTATGGTCCCTTAGCGGCGCATTTATGCGCCTGATTTAGGGGTGAATAATCTGAGGCACGAGTTTCCAAAAACCAAAAACCAGTAACTGGGTCAATTCAAAATTCACAAATCACGATTCATTAATTATTAATCTCTCCGGCCCACGGTCCGCAAAAAAAAAAGGTGCATAAATGCACCGCTAAAGGACTTTAAGACAGCCCTCTGGTCCCTTAGCGGCGCATTTATGCGCCTGATTTTAGGGGTGAATAATCTGAGGCACGAGTTTCTAAAAACCAATAACCAATAACCAATAACCCCTTCGAATAATGACTAATAAGTAATGAATACTGAAAAATGAACTGTTGGGTCGCCCCTTCAATTCACCATTCACTATTCAAATTCATTATTTATAATTCTCTCCGGTCCACAGTCCACCGTCCACCGTCCACCGTCTACCGTCTACCGTCCCCCGTTTCCCTATCTTCGCGCGGTGAAACGAAAGATCATCACAACCGGTGACGGCTCCCAGACATTGGAAGTGGAAGAGCTGGAAGAAACCTACCATTCTCGACATGGAGCACGGCAAGAATCCGAACATGTCTTCATTCAAATGGGATTGGTTCCTGCGTTAGCAGAAAAAAAGGAGCTTACCATTTTAGAAGTCGGTTTCGGAACAGGGTTAAACGCCATTCTTTCGTGGAAAGCAGCGAAGAAAGCCGGGGCCAAGATTCACTATATCGGATTGGAAGCATTTCCAGTCACCTTTGATGAGGTGGCTCCTTTGGGCTATGCTGAGGGTGATGAGGAAGCGGTCTTCTTTCAAAAACTTCATGAAGCTTCTTGGGAAGAGGAGGTTGCTATCGATGAGCAATTTTCTGTCACAAAGCGGGAAGTGAAGCTCGAAGACGCCAGACTTGAACATGGGGTGGCTGATGTCGTTTACTATGATGCCTTTGGTCCGAGAGCGCAGCCTGAAATGTGGCGTTTGTCTTTGTTTCAGCAATTGTGTGAAGCGACAAATGAAGGTGGCATATTCGTGTCCTACTGCGCGAAAGGACAAGTACGTAGAGACTTGGCTAGCGCTGGGTATGACATGGAGCGTATCGAAGGACCTCCAGGAAAAAGACACATGCTACGAGGAAGAAAATGAAGATCGATCGATTTAATGTCCGTGTTTACTTTTTGATTGTGGAGGAGGGTCAAATCTTACTCTCTGATGAAATTCTAGGAGGAAAGGATTCTACGAAGTTTCCCGGTGGTGGACTTGAATACGGCGAAGGACTGATAGAAGCAGCCCAGCGTGAAGCTCTAGAGGAGCTAGGGCAGGAGATCGAAGTTCTCGAGCATTTCTACACGACCGACTTCTTTATTGCCAGTCGATTTCGCCCAACTGATCAAATCATTAGCGTCTATTACTTCGCCAAGTTAAGAGACGAAGTCTCGTTCCGCCTAGCGCGAAAAAAGTATGATTGGCAACGTCATGAAGAGCGTGAGGAGAGCTTCCGATGGCAAGCGATCAATACCTTAACACCGGAGGATATGACTTTCGAGACTGACGCTGAAGTGGTGCGTCGACTTCGAGAAATCTATTAGAGCACAGGCCCTAAGCGCTTCATTACTTGATCATTCACTTGGCTGAATAACTGCATTGGCATTTGCGTGCGCCATTTGAGCTCATTCAGTTTTCCACCGAGAACGAAGTACGAATCAACGTTGGCTTCTTGGAAATCTTCTAAGACGTGATCACGGAAATTCAGCAAGGCGATCCAACCTTCTTGATCTTCTACTTCTTCGAACCACTCTTCGTAGTACAAGTCATCTGAGGGGTGAAAATTCAAGACGTTTTCTCCGAGGATAATGAACTTCGAAATACCTGAGTCCATCATGCCTTCAATCAGATTACGCTTTAGCAACATGATGTCGTTGTACAGACAATCATTCCATTCCCCGATCATTTCAATGATCGCATAACCCTCGCTGTATTCTGCAAAGATGACCTTCAGGAACAAGGTCTGCGAACCAAAACTATCCCACTGCGGGTGGATGTAATGGTCGTAGATTTTGTCTGAATAATACAATTCGCTGTACTCCTTCTGAAAAAATGGAGAGCTAGGATCCTCGCTTGAAATGTAGAGGTTCCGCCAATTGTAATATGGTTCGATGTTATGCACCTTACTCTTTGCCTTTTTCAATAGCAGCGCGCACACTGCCTGTTTCTTCTAATAATTTTCTCGCCGTATCGGCGGGAACGCCCAAGGCTTCTACGATCATACGTGTGCCTCGGTCTAACAGTTTATTGTTTGCCAATTGCATGTCTACCATGCGATTTCCCTTGACATGTCCGAGCTGGATCATGACTGCTGTGGAAATCATATTGAGGATCAGCTTTTGCGCTGTTCCTGCTTTCATGCGTGTGCTTCCGGTGACAAACTCAGGTCCAGTTACCGCTTCAATAGGGTGATCAGCTACGGCTGCTAATTCACTTCCTTCGTTGCATGTAATACAACCTGTGACAATGTTGTTCTCTCGGCAACGTTTCAGGGCCCCAATTACATATGGAGTGCGTCCACTGGCTGCAATTCCAATCACCACATCGTTCTCATTTACGTTATGAGAGCACAGATCGTTCCAACCTCCCTCCGGATCATCTTCCGCAAACTCAACGGCCTTTCGAATGGCACTGTCTCCACCGGCAATCAAACCAACAACTCTGCCTTGGTCTACTCCGAAGGTTGGCGGACATTCACTCGCATCTACGATGCCGAGTCGTCCGCTGGTTCCTGCGCCGAGGTAGAATAGTCTACCGCCTTGCTTCATCTTATCACCAATGATTTCTACCAATGTGGAAATCTTCGGGATGACACCTGCAACGGTTTCGGGCACCGAACGGTCTTCTTTATTGATTGACGTCAGCAACTCACTCACCGACATTTGTTCGAGGTGATCATAGTGGCTCTGTCGTTCCGTATGAGGAAGCTTCTTTTCCATTGAATACAAAGGTACGATGAATGCCCTGAGTTTGGTCTTTCATTTGCATACACAAAAGGTGAAGAATGTATAACTATTCAAGCCTTTCCACGTTAGTGAAGAAAGGCGTTCCTGCGATAGCAGAAAGACTTTTCTAAATTTGAAGAACAAACAGACAAACTGAATGAATCTGAAGCTGCTCCTACCCATCCTTGCATTGGCGATGGTTTCGTTCCAAGCACAAGCTTATGAAGTGCTTGAAGCTGATACAAATGATACCGGATTTTTCGAGAAAGGTGCCCTGCCTGCTAAAATGCTAGCGGCAAAACACGAGTTCAATGAGCGCAACATGCGCGGTGCGTTGACCATTTATCGTGAAATCCTTCAAGCAGAGCCTGATAACAGCTCAGCACAATACTGGACAGCGCGCTGTCACTATGAATTGAAGCGTTATGATCTCGCAATCAAGTACCTTGATAAAGCGGTAGAGATTGACCCAAAGGTGAACGATAATGTTGACTTCTTCTACGGGAAAATTCACCATCGTTTGGCAGAGCTCGACCTAGCAATTGATCGCTTCCAGAAGTTCCTTGATGAGAATGGGAATAAGAACACGTTTGATGTGGAAGAGGCACGTCGTTTTATCGCTCAATGTAAATACGCGAAAGAACTCATGGCGAGACCACATCAGGTGTCCATTGAGAATATGGGACCCGAAGTCAACTCGCGTTTCGATGAATATGCCCCTTCCGTAACAGCGAAAGGAGACAAGCTCTTCTTTACTTCTCGTCGTTCTAACGCCGTAGGTGGAGAAATCGATGAAGGAGGTGACTACAAATTCTACGAAGACGTTTACTACACCAAGCAAGGAGAAGATGGCGTTTGGATAGACGCGGAAGGCGTAAGCGGCGAAGTGAATACACCAACCTACGATGCGGTGCTTTCTATTTCTCCTGATGGAACAAGCATGTTCGTATACCGAAACAATCAGAACAGTGCGGGAGATATCTTCGTTTCGGGTTACGACAAACACGAAGACTCATGGCGTGCTCCTGAGAAAATGGACCGTCCGGTGAATACCTCTTACTTCGAGAGTTCGGTATCGATTACTGCTGATGGCGAGACCTTGTACTTCATTTCTGAACGTCCAGAAGGACAAGGGCAAGGAGACATCTATGTAGCGAAAAAGAGCGGTCAAGGATGGGGCAAGCCGAAAAACTTGGGTGAGGTGATTAACACTGAGCTCGACGAGAAATTTGTCTTCATTCACCCAAGTGGTAAGACCCTTTACTTCGCTAGTAACGGTCACCAGACGATGGGTAGCTACGATATCTTCCGAACTGAGTTCGTAAATGGTCAATGGTCGATTCCTGTGAACCTCGGATTTCCGATTAACACGGTGAACGAAGAGAGTACCTTCTCTTTGACGCGTGATAGCAAGACCATGTACATTGCTGCTGAATACGATGATGCACTTGGTGAGCGTGACATTTACGAGATCGATGTGTCGAAATACCGTTTGATTAGCGAAGGCTACTCTGCAAGCAATTACGGGACGATGATCTTGACTGTACAAGACAGCCAAGGGAACAACCTCAAAGGTGCGCAGGTAGATTTCATGTTGGAAAACGGAGATCGTGTCATCGCCAGCGAAAAGACAGACAAGCTTGGAAGAGTGCGTGTCAATCTACCAGGTGGCGTGCGCTATAAGGCCATCATTTCGTCTCGTAAATCAAGTGGTCAGATCAGTTTTGAAATGATCTTGAACGAGTTGGGTGAGACCGTAATGAAAGAGACGGTCAAACTCTAACGAACGTATTGAGTATTGACCGTTGGAGTTTGACGTAGTCTGCGTTCAGCGGTGAAAGTGATGACCTTCGTTTCTCCTGGGAGAAGCGTGATGTAGTTGTCACTCAGTTTTCCTTCCTCCATGATATTGATTTGGACATCGACTGCAAGTGATTCGCTGCGTAGTTTGATTTCCCAAACGATTTGATCACGTGAAGTGACTTCAGTGATGATGCGTGTTTCTGGAAGATCGTAGGTCTTCATTCTGTTCGGGAAGAAAACGTCTCTGCGAGTTTGGCCGCCATCGTTCCATTCAATCATATAAATCTCGCCGTCGGCGGAACGGGTGTTGAGATCAACGCGCGTAATTCCGGAAGTCGCTTTGAACTGCTCAATGCTGCTTTTACGAATGGCCTCGCCCGATGCGTTCAATACAGTCACGCTTCCAGGAACGGCAAAGGCGTCTCGTGTATCGTTAATGATGGTGAGGTAGATTCCTTTATCGTCTTCGTTTAACCACATGGTCTGTGGAGCGAAGGCTTGTTCAGCGTGGTAATGGAGCGCCTTCCAACGGCCGCGGTAATCAATGCTGCTCCAGCTTGCTACCGGCCAGCAATCGTTCAATTGCCAATAGAGGCTCCCGCCACATTCCGCGTTAGCGCGATGCGCATGAATACCTTTAATCATACCGTTACGCTGTACCAACTGACTCTTGTAAATCCACTCACGGAAATCTGCTGCTTGATTGTACTCACGGAGCATGTATTCATCAATCAACTTAAATCCACGCGGATGCTTTTCATGCACTTTGAGCACAACGGAAGTAGTATCCCATTCACTCTCTGGAACCCCAGTCCGCAACGTAAACTCATCAGGGAAACTCTGAAACCCGAATTCACTCATGAAGCGCGGAACCTTTTCTTCGAAGACTTCGAAGGGTTCAGCATCATGCCATACTCCCCAGTAATGCGCATCGCCTTCGAATTGATGACGGTCATCACCTCGTCCGAGCATAGGGGAGGAAGCCCAGTATGGAACATTGGTAGTAGCACTTACCGCCGATGGTAGTACGTCATCGAAGATGCGAGCGTAGCTTTCTTCAATGCGTTTCTTCTCCTTTTTTGAAAGGCCTTCTTGCCAGCCCCAACGAGCCCATCCTTCAGCATTTTCGTTGTTCCCACACCACAAGGCGATGCAAGGGTGACTCGATAAGCGTTGTACCTGTTCCTGGGCTTCGATGCGCACGTTTTCAGCGTATTCTTCGTCACCAGGATACATCGCACAAGCAAACATGAAGTCTTGCCAAACCATGATTCCAAGCGAGTCACAGAGGTCATAGAAGAGGTCGCGTTCGTAGATCCCGCCGCCCCAAACACGCAGCATATTCATGTTAGCGGCCTGCGCATCAATCAGCAATTCACGGTAATCGTATTCAGAGACACGCGTGTCAAAGAGGTCTTGAGGAATGTAATTCGCCCCTTTCATGAAGACCGGTTCTCCGTTCAACAGGAATCGGAACCTGCTTCCATTTTCCAAAGGAGAAGTGTCGAGTTCAATGGTGCGAATACCTAACTTCGTTTTTACGAATTCGCGTAGCGCTTGTCCGTTCACCTCACCAGTAACCTTCACCGTGACATCATAGATGGGTTGATCACCCTTATCGGCCGTCCACCAAAGCTGCGGACGTTTGACTACAATCTGTTCAGTAATGACATTCTCTCCAGGTTGAATATCCCCGGAGAACTTGAAGGGATTGGCCGCGGTCACCAGCGCGCTCATGCTGCCTGTGATGTTTATGGTGCCTGAATGATCAGATCGCACAAAGCACTTCACTTCAAGCACGGCACTATCTCGGTTTGCCGAAAGGGTAGAGAAGGTAACGTCGTCTAGGGTAACTCCGCTCCAAGCGCGTAGATCAATAGCTCCAGAGATCCCTGAAGAGGTGAGCTTTGGACCCCAGTCCCAACCGTAGTGGAATTGAGGCTTACGTGCCACTGCGCGAATGGCTTCACCTGGCAATGGATGATCCTGCGCTTCCATCAGCGCTTGTCCTTCTTTCAGAGGAGACCGAAAACGAATCTCGATGACGTTGTTGTAGTCTACATATCCCTGTTTTAAGTCGATGGTCCAAGAGCGGTGAGCGTTATTAACGTCGAGCATTTTCTCGCCGTTGTACCAGATCTCTGCAAAGGTGTCGATGCCTCGAAACGTGAGTTCAACGTGGTCTTTGGCAAGAATGTCATCGCTTAAGATGAAGGGTACGGTTCGGTACCACCATGATTTGTTCGAGACCCATTGCACGCGATTTTCATTATCGGCATAATAGGGCTCAGGAATAAGGTTGTAATTACGCAGGTCGGTATGAACATAGCCTGGGACAGTAGCTTGACGCCAATGTTCATCTGCGGCATCAGTAAAGTCCCATTCGGTTTCAAAAGGCATTTGAATGGTCTGCGCTCGAAGAGAATTCAGACTCAGGCACAGTAGAAAGGTCAATACAGATGCAGCGAAAAACTTCATATCCATGGTTTCGGTTGAGGCTAAAATACATCAACCCTTGCAGGCTTCGTGAAAAATCGTGATTTTCAGGTCATGCTACGACTACGCTACAGATGTACGAACTGTGGAGAACACAATTACTTCCGTTCGTTTCAAACTTCTCGTTTAGACCTGGAAATGGCGAAGGGAAGAACACAAGAAAAACAATGCAAGAATTGCCAGCACACTGAAATGGTAGATGTCAATGACATGAAGGCAGTGACGAGTCCAACTCGGACACTGGTAACTTTGATTACAGCCTTAGTATTGACAGCGGTGCTTGGATATTTCTTGATCTATCGAGGTATCGAAGTGGGGTCAGGAACGTATTCGATTATCAGCGTTGGACTGATGGCCCTGCCGATGTCGGGATATGTATTCCTTGCCGCGCAAGAGCGTCAATCCATTCGATTATTCAATAAGGTGAAGCGCTAATTACTTCCAGAATACTTCCTCACCATTCCAGCAATTCCAGCTGCTTTGGGCTTGAAAGTGAAGCATGTCTTTGCCATTCAGAATAGTCGCTCCTTGTTCCTCTGCTTTTTGAAGGAAGAGCGTCTTGACCGGATTGTAGATTAAGTCTACCACCAAGTGCTCAGGAGTGATGAGGTGGTATGGGATATCAGGACATCGCTCAGATTTCGGAGCCATGCCCAGAGGTGTGCAATTCACAATCAATTTGCATGAATTCATCACCGCTTCATTGATGCCTTTATAGGCCAGTTTTCCTTGTCCTAACGGCATGCGAGATACGAAGTGTACATTGATTCCAATGTTTTTCAATACGTATGCAATCGCTAGCGCGGAACCGCCTGTTCCAAACACCAAGGCGTGCTCGTGTTTAGGCTGGAGGAAGGGGCGAATGCTCTTTCGAAAACCGCTGGCATCGGTGTTGTATCCAATGAGACCTTTTTCTGTGCGCCAGAGAGTGTTTACTGCTCCAATGGCTTCCGCCGCAGGCGATAGCATATCACAGTACTCGAGTACAGATACTTTATATGGAATGGTCACATTGAGTCCTACCAAGTCTTTGTTTTCACGCAGAATTTCAGGGAGGTAATCAATCGTGGGCAATTCGAAATGGAGGTAGTCATGGTCTTTCAGTTGTTCTTTTTGAAAGAACTCTGTCCAGTAATCTTTAGACCACGAATGCCCTAATGGGTAACCTATCAAGCCAAACTTCCTCATTTTTTTGTCGCAATTCGTTCCATAATAAAGATGATCGCGAAGCCGATGATGAAACACACCGCTACCGCTCCAATTTGAGCTTCTCCTTCAAACGCGCCAGGCATGACGTTTGACATTAGCCAATCTTCTTTTCCATCGCTGTGGGTGTAAAGAAGCTCCGCTTTTTGCTGCCATGGCCATAGTTTCTGAAGCGAACCTAACAGGAAGCCCGTCAGGAGCGCGACCGTTAAATCATGATGCTTTTTGTACATCCAATTTAACAAATGTGAGAATGAGAGGATCCCAACCACACATCCAGCTCCAAAAACGCCCATTTTGGGGATGTCAAATTCCTTGACTGCCGTAATCACCGCAGTGTAAGAACCAAGAATCAATAAGATAAAGCTTCCAGAGATTCCCGGAAGTATCATGGCGCAGATCCCAATCATTCCACTGAAGAAGAGGAAGAGCATGGAATCACTCTGTCCCATTGGTGGCAGAGATGTGATGTACCAAGCAATGGCTGCACCGGCAATGAAAGACACGATTGACTTAGCGTTCCACGCGTTCACTTGTCTTCCAATGAAGAAGACTGAGGCAAGGACCAATCCGAAGAAGAAAGCCCACAGCTTGATGGGTTCATTTTCGAGAAGCCAAGAAATAAGGTGAGCGAGACTGGCAATCGCAGTAATCACTCCTACGCCAATAGCTAGGAGGAAACTAAAGTTTCCGGCTTTCCAGAATGCTTTGAAGCCTTCTGTGCGCAATACTTTAAGAAGGGAAGGCTTGATCCCACTAATGGTACCGAGCAGCTCTTCGTAAATACCAGAGATAAAGGCGATGGTACCACCAGAAACTCCAGGTACGACATCAGCTGCCCCCATGGCCAATCCGCGAAGGGAAAGGAGGAGGTAGTCAGCCGTTTTTCGTGCTTTCAAATCAGTATTGTTCGAGCGTTGTGTCGATCTGAGAGGCCCAAGCCAGAATTCCTCCTGTTAGGTTGTGCAGATTGGTAAATCCGAAGTTCGCTTCCAAGGCATTCACCACGGCACTAGAACGCTGTCCAGAGCGGCAATGGATGACTACAGGGATATCCTTTCGGACCTCTTCATTGCGTGCCATGATCTCACCCATTGGGATGTGTGTACCGTTGATGGTACAGATCTCAATTTCGTGGATTTCGCGAACGTCGATCAACTGGTGATCTTCGTTTTTGTCACGCATTGCTTTTAGTTCGGAAACGCTGATCTCTTTCATTCTTCCTTGGTCTCTTTCTCTTTGGCCGGAGCCGCTTTTTTCTTTGCAGGTTTCGGGTTCTCCTGACGCTTTCCTTCAGCGACATCCGCTGGAAGGAATTCGAAGAAGGTATCACCTCGAAGCCCCAAACGTAAGCATTCCAGAGAAATTACATCGCTAGGCGCGATGTTTCCAAGGTTTACGTTAGGTCCCATGTATTTGATGAACCATACTTGTTGCGCTTTTTTCGGCGCTTCCCATAGGATGTCATCACCATCGACCTTTGAAAGGATCTTATTGATAAGAATCGTGTGCGCTGTTCCGTTCGGACGGTAGATACCTACCGTACCGCTTTCTCGCGCTTCAGCGATCACTTTCCAAGAACCAGCGTCCAATTCGTCGCGCATCATTTGAATCCACTTCTTAGGTGAAATCAAGATGCCTTCTTCTTTAGATCCTACTTCAGAAAGTACTTTAAAGTCTTTTGAAAGTTGGTTGATCACCTGGCACTTTTGCTTGTGCGGGATTACCATGCTACCATCAGAAACCTCAACAGTGTTTGCACCAATACGCTTTACGTATTCAACAAACTCATCCAGCATTCCGCGGATGTAGAACGCTTCGAATAGCGTACCACCAACGTATACATCGATATCGTTGCTGCGGTAGAATTCAATCTTGCGCTCGAGGTCTGGGGTAACGATTGATGTACCGAAACCAAGTTTCAGTAGGTCAATCAAATGTCCTGATCGGCTTACGAGGTCTTCAGCTTCTCTGATGCTGAGGCCTTTGTCCATGATCATGTTCACACCTTTCTGGCGTGGCTTAGCTGGACGCTCGGGTAGAAAAGGTAAGTCGTAGTTCATTTTTAGTCTGGCTTATATAGATCCAATAGTTGTACCACTACTGGGTCATTCTCTATCTCTGGTAAATATTCCAGCAAAGATTGGGAATTTTCGAAATCCCTCGTCAATAATTCTTCTAAACGTCCGTAAGCTTCCTTTCTCTTACCATGACGATACAAATATGCGACTTCGCGGTACTCGAGTTCGATTGAATCATGGATCAATGTGACACCTTCACGGATAAGTTCCAGTGCTCCAGTATGGTCGCCCATTCGGAAACGGTTATCTGAATGATCTAACCATGCATCCACATTGGTTGATTCCAATCGAATGATGTTCTCGTAGATGGCGGCTGCCTCGGAGTGCATACCGAGTTTGCGCATCGAAGCTCCAATGAGTAATTGGAAATCAATATTGTCGGGTTCAATCTTAAGTGCGCGCTCAAAAAACTTCAATGCAGCATCCGACATGTCTTGAAGGTCCATGATGACACCGAGTCCTACCCATGCATCTGCAAACTCATCATCCACTTCGAGAGATTGACGGTAGTACTTTTCGGCTTCTTCATATTGCTCGAGGCGCTCGTAGCACTCTCCGATGAAGCAGAGTGAAGACGCATGCAGTGGTTCGAGACCAACAAGGAGTTTGTATTCCTTGATAGCATCTTCGTATCGCTCCAACTTAACAAGAGCATTTGCTTTGTTCAGAATACCAGGCGTAAAGTCTTCTTGAATGACCAAGCAATAGTCATACGCGTGGATAGATTCTTCGAGCTTTTCTTCCTTTTGCAGCATGTTCCCAAGGTTGTACCAAGCGGGGAAACTGTAAGGGAAGTAATCGATGAATTTATTGAAGTACGCGATTCCTGCTTCGGTTTTGTTCGCCATATCGAAGCAGTAGGCGATTTCATAAAGCGCGGTTTCGTTTTCAGGATTTGCACCGATGGCCTCAGTGAGGGTCTCAATGGCTTTATCCCAACGCTCTAGGTTTTCGTATTCCAAGGCAAGCTCGATCCAGATCTCATCTTTGAGTTCTTTATCGGCTGTCTTCAATGCTGTTTGGAGGTATTCAATGGCTTGACGATGCTCGCGCAGTTGCGAGTAGACCGAAGCCAGGGTCATCAACACTTCTTCGTTGTTCGGCTCAAAACGCAACAAATTCTTGAGGCGTGGTACGGCACGGCTGAGTTTGCCAGTGCTCGCAAGTAATTGAGCTTCGCGCAGGAGAAGTACGGTACTATCTGGGAAGAGCTGCGCCGCATATTTCAAGACGTGCTGTGCCTGCTTAATGCGATTGCGCTCTAGATAGTATTCTATAATCGATTCGAACTGGTCGATATCGAAAAAGTAGGACTCGTCATCAGCGATCATTTTCTCGTAGCGTGCTACGAGCAACTTCCGCTCATCCTCGCCCTGATAATTCCATTCTTCGCTCATATTTTGGATCGTCCTGTTTAGGCTTCTTATAAAGCTATGTTTTAAGAAACCGTTTCCGGCCAAAAGGCTCGGATTCTTTTTCACATGTCAATTCCCGCCGAGTATCCCGTCAGTACAGACATCCAAATAGGTTATTCACAATCTTCTTGCCACATCATCGTTTGATGAAGCTTTCTGTCATCTTCGTTTGATCCTTGGTGAAGACTATGACATATTTTCCGCTTTTCAGCTGACTAACGTCGAGTTGAGCGCTATTTGTCAGCCTTCCTTTAGATAGAACGAGTTGACCGCGAAGGTCGTATACTTCAAATGTGAAACCTTCATAACCAACAAGGCGAAGTTGGTCAGAAGCAGGGTTAGGATAGATGAATTGTTGTGTTAGTAACTCTTCATCAATGTTGATTGGATCATCTTCCACCTCTGGTTCAGGCCACGTGAACAATGAGTCGATAGGGAAGGTCCAAATACCGCGAGCAAATGTTCCAGCGACAAGCGTATGTGCTGTCGTATCAATCTCAAGGTCAAAGACCGGAATCGCCGGCATGTTGTTTCCAATTCGTACCCAGTTGTCTCCGCTATTCACTGTGTGGTATACACCGTAATCAGTCGCGATAAAGAGAATACTGTCGTTCAATACTTCGATGTGATTCACCGGTTGTTCAGGTAAATCTCCTGTTACATCAATCCAGTTCGCCCCATTGTCATCTGTGCGGTGGAGGTGAGCGGTTTGATCGTTGTCTTTGTAACCGCTGTGAGAGATCCACCAGCGTTCTTCTGTTTCAGGACTGCTCTTGACATTCGTCACGTAGCGCTCTGGAAGGTCACCGGTTACAGGCTGCCAAACGAAACTGTTTCCACCTGCTGTTCCCAGCCATACGTTGGCGTCACTTGTTCCAACCATGATTCTACTTTCATCCGTCTGTGCTTCACCAATGGTAGAAATCGTGTGGAAGTTCGAGCCAAAGATGTTCCCATCTGTGAGGTCTTGGCTGATTGGCTCCCACACATCATATGGTGCGCCGTTCATCCAATACGCTTTCTCTGTACCTGTGTACAGTCGTTCGTTGTCAAAGTGACTCATGATGTACGGCATGTCCCAGTTACGACGATCGTCTTCGTCAAGTCCGAAGGTCAGTCCGAAGATGTTGCCAAACTCACTCACAACGATATTTCCGTTCTGAGTTTCCATGTACTTGATGCCGTCAATGACCGGATCATAAATCGTCTGGAAACCATCGCCACCGTAATCACGTGTCCATTCATCAATGGTGCTGAGGTTTCCTGAAGTGGTTCCATTGTCTTGCGCCCCACCCGTGTATACACCAGGGTTATGAGGGTTCAAAGCAATGCGGTAGAACTGCGTATTCGGGATGTCATCTGCATCGTCCCAGAAAATGAAGTGTGTGCCTGTTCGGTAAATCCCACCGTCAGTTGCCAGCCACATCGTATCTGGGTTGAGGTAAATGAGGTCGTGCTTGTCAGCATGCACATCGTACTCCCACCATGGTGGAGTTGACATTTCCCATGTTTGACAGTTGTTGTAGGTCGTCCACATATCCACACCGAGAATGGTGATCTCGTTCTCGTCAAATGGATTTACACGGATCTTACCAAAGTACCAACCGAATCCTCCAAGTGCACCTTCGAGTCCGCCTTGGTAGAGGTTTACCCAACTGTCTCCGCCATCCGTGGTTTTGTAGATTCCTTGTACTCCGTAATCAGTACCAACAACCAATGCCCACAGAGTATTTGGGTCGTTTTGAGACATCTCTAATCCAATACGGCATTGGTCACCCATTGGGAGTCCGTTCACTAGTTGAACCCACGTATCACCACCATCGGTTGAACGGTGGATACGGCTTTGTTCACCGGTGATAATCGACTCTTGATTGTTTCGGATACGATTCCAACCTGCAGCGTAAATTACATCTGGGTTTTCAGGGTTCATTTTGAAATCAGTGATTCCGGCATTTTCCGCGAGGAAGAGCTGTTGAGTCCACGTCATTCCACCATCTGTCGTGCGGTAGAAACCTCTGTCTGGACCTGGAGCGAAAGGCACACCCATCGCGCAGGCGAAGAGCGTCTGATCGTCTTCAGGGTGGAAGCCCACTTTGGAGATGACTCCCATATCTTCTAGTCCGATGTTCGTCCAAGTATCACCTCCATCGAATGAACGGTAGACTCCGTTTCCAATGTGTGGCAATCCACTCAGCTGCGGGTCACCTGTTCCCACGAGGATATCATCAGAGTTGTTCGGGTTGATGACAATGTGACCAATAGGTAGGAACTGAAAATCGTCTCCGATCGGATCCCATGAATCGCCGCCATTGCTGGTTTTGAATACTCCTCCAGTACAGCTACCTGCGTACATGGTCAATTCGTCATTCGGGTCAATAGCGAGTGTATTGATACGTCCGCCGATGTTTGTCGGACCTTCCACCTGCCATGGGTGATCAACGGATTTGCTATGCGATTCCGCGATAGCGCGTTCAGCCACACGTTGCATAGCCTTGACGTCAGGAGTGAGGTCAGGATAGCTTCGCTGCATCATCACATGATCGTTCGGACGCGCCTTCTCTGAAAGTTTATCAGCAGTGGTGTTCGATTGATCTTGCTGAGGGGTGCATGCAACAAGAAAGATGACGAGTGACAGAAAGGATAGAATTCTCATGTGTAGTGGTCTTGTGGTAAAAGTACATCTGAAAGGCCTTGGCTCCCTAAACTATATTGACAAAATCAAGCGATTCTTCCGTTTCCAACGGGTAGTAAGAAATACAAGCATCTACTGAATTTTCGGTGAATAACTCCTGACCTGTTTCGCCTTGTCAGCCCTGCGGAAACAATACATTTGCATTGAAAATCGACAACTATGACATTGATCAAATCAATTTCAGGAATACGAGGAACCATTGGAGGTGCCCCGGGTACAGGTCTAACTCCGCTCGATGTAGTGAAGTTCACCGCTGCCTTTGCCACTTTCATTAAAGAGACCACAGGCAAGGATAAGGTGCGCATGGTGATCGGCCGTGACGCGCGAATCAGTGGTCCGATGGTTCGTAATCTCGTCTCTGGAACCCTTCAAGGAATGGGAGTTGATGTGATTGATCTCGGATTGAGCACTACACCAACGGTGGAACTGGCTGTTCCTGCTGAAGGAGCAGATGCAGGTATTATCCTCACAGCTAGCCACAATCCAAAGCAATGGAATGCACTCAAACTTCTGAATGGAAAAGGAGAGTTCATTTCTGGTGATGATGGTGCGCGTGTACTTGCTATTGCTGATAATGATGCTTACGCTTTCGCGGAAGTCGATGATCTCGGGAACTACGAAACGAACGATACTTGGCTTGAGAAGCACATCCAGGCAGTAAAAGACCTTGAATTGGTAGATGTGGATGCCATCCGCAATGCCAACTTTAAGATTGCTTGTGATTGCGTGAATTCATCAGGAGGAATCTTTGTTCCTGCCTTGCTGAAAGCGTTAGGTGTGAGTGAGGTTTATGAATTGTACTGTGAACCAAACGGTCAATTCCCGCACAATCCTGAGCCGCTTCCTGAGCATTTAACAGCGATTGCTGGAATGATTCAAGAGAAAGGTGCTGACCTAGGAATTGTGGTTGACCCAGATGTGGATCGTCTCGCTATGGTTTGTGAAGATGGAAGCATGTTTGGTGAAGAGTACACCTTGGTGGCAGTGGCTGATCACGTGTTGAAGCACACTCCAGGGAATACCGTGAGTAACCTGTCTTCAACAAGAGCACTTCGCGACGTCACGAACAAAAACGGTGGGAGCTACGAAGCTGCTGCAGTAGGAGAGGTGAACGTTGTCAATAAAATGAAAGCAAACAACGCCGTGATCGGTGGAGAAGGAAATGGGGGAGTAATCTACCCAGCTTCTCACTACGGTCGCGACGCGCTGGTGGGTATAGGGTTGTTCCTAACGCACCTGGCGAAAAGTGGAATGAGCGCTGCTGAAATGCGTGCCTCGTATCCAAACTACGCTATGTCTAAGAACAAGATCCAACTCGAACAGGGGATGGATGTTGACGGCATCTTAGCCACGATCGCTGAGAAATATCAGCACGAAGAGATCAATACCATCGATGGTGTCAAGATCGATTTCGAAAATGAGTGGGTACATTTGCGTAAGTCGAACACAGAGCCGATCATTCGTATCTACTCTGAAAGCACGACAACTGAAGCTGCTGCGGCCTTGGCTGAGCGCTTCATGGGAGAACTGAAAGAAATAGCAGGCTGATGAAAGAAATGAAGAACGTCTACCTGGATAACGCGGCAACAACACCGATCGATCCCCAGGTGGTAGAGGCAATGATCCCCTATCTTCAAAATCATTTCGGAAACCCTTCTTCGTCACATAGTTTCGGACGAAAAGTGAAGACCGCGATTGAAACGTCGCGTCGTAAGATCTCGAAGATGCTTAATTGCAATCCGGCAGAGATCTGTTTCACTTCAGGCGGAACCGAGGCGGATAACCTCGCACTGAAGGCTTCCATTTTTGATCTAGGGTGCACACACATCATTACTAGTGCCATCGAGCACAGTGCAGTGATTAAAACTGCAGAGCGTTTAGCAGATGAAGGAAAGATTCGTCTGAGCTTAGTACGCCTTACTGAAAACGGTCATGTTGATCTAGCACACCTCGCAGAGTTGCTAGATACACCAGATAAAACATTGGTAACCTTGATGCACGCGAACAATGAGATCGCGAATGTCTTGCCGTTACAACAAGTGAGTGATTTGTGTCGTGCAAATGGAGCACTGTTCCATAGCGATACCGTGCAGACCATGGGACATATCCCATTCGATCTTCAAGCACTCGATATTGATTTCATCACGTGCGCTGCTCACAAGTTCCACGGACCAAAGGGAACAGGCTTCTTGTACGTCAATAAGAATCTGAAGATCAACTCTATGATCATCGGAGGTGGACAAGAGCGTTCATTGCGTGGTGGAACAGAGAATATCTATGGTATTGTAGGTCTAGCCAAGGCGCTTGAGTTGGCTTACGAAGACGTAGAAGGTCACCGCAATCACGTGTTGGGATTAAAGATGTACATGAAGGACTCATTGCAAAAGATGATTCCAGATGTCAAGTTCAATGGCGATTGCGTGAATGAGAATAGCCTCTACACCGTCTTGAATGTGAACTTCCCACCAAACCCAAATGGAGGTATGTTGCTCTTCTTGCTTGATCTTGAAGGGGTGGCTGCTTCTGGAGGAAGTGCTTGTTCTTCAGGTGCGGCGAAAGGGTCACACGTGTTGGAAGGAATCAATGCCATGGAACCAGGAAGAGCGAGCATTCGCTTCTCCTTCAGTCGCTTCACTGAGAAGGCTGACATTGACCACGCTCTTGCGGCTGTTGGTAAAGTGTTGGGAGTGAAACAGACTGAAACAGAGAAGGTAACGCACGGGAGCTAATTCCTAGCGGTACTTTTTCTTTTTTACTAACCCCATTTGATAGAAATTCGCGGTCTATGAAAGAAGCGCGCGTATGGTCTCGTGAAGAGATCAAAGAGCTCTACGATCTTCCCTTGATCGAGCTGATCCATAAAGCATCTACTGTTCATCGTGAGCATCACGCCATTGATGAGGTACAGGTTTCAACCCTGCTATCCATCAAAACAGGTGGATGTCCTGAGGATTGTGGTTACTGTCCGCAAGCGGCACGTTACCACACGGGAGTAGACAACGAAGATCTGCTTGGTTTGGATCACGTGAAAGCGCAAGCACTGCGTGCTAAGTCTTCTGGTTCTTCACGTCTGTGCCTTGGTGCAGCTTGGAGAAACGTGAAAGACGACGCTGATTTCGATCACGTATTGGAGATGGTTCGTACGGTGAACGAAACCGGACTCGAAGTCTGTGCTACGCTCGGGATGTTGACTGAGAAGCAAGCTAAGCGTCTGAAAGATGCCGGCTTGTACGCATACAATCACAACCTAGATAGCTCTGAAGAGTACTACAAAGAGATCATCTCTACTCGCGGATACGAAGATCGTTTGGAGACCATCGATAACGCTCGCAAAGCGGGGATGACGGTGTGCTCTGGAGGTATCATCGGTATGGGTGAAAGCGATGATGACCGTTGCGGAATGCTCGCCACATACAGCGCAATGGATACACCACCAGAGAGTGTGCCGATCAATGCACTTGTAGCCGTGGAAGGAACTCCACTTGAAGATCAAGAGACGGTGAGCATCTGGGAAATGGTTCGCATGATTGCTGTGACGCGTATTGTACTTCCAACTTCTGTGGTTCGTCTTTCAGCAGGACGTACAGAAATGAGCGATGAAGGTCAAGCGCTGTGTTTCCTTGTGGGCGCAGGTTCGATTTTCGCTGGTGATAAGCTATTGACAACCCCTAATCCTGATGTAAATAAGGATATGGAGCTGTTCAATCTTCTCGGTATTAAGCCAATGAAGCCCTACTCAAAAGGAGAGCAACCAGAAATCAATGAGGCTTACCGCAACAACGACAATCCAGAGAAACGCATCAAGTGGAGCCGCCCAGGACATGCTATTGAGCGTAACTTGGAGAAAGCGGGGAAATAGATCTTATTGAATGAGCAGCTTCAAGCTGTTCACTTCTCCATCTTGAACGTAAACATGCACGAGGTATAGACCTTTGGCTAAGTCTTCAGGGAGATAAAAGCTTTGGGTATTCGAGCGTAGAATGAACTGACCGGTGAGGTTGGTCAATGTGATGTACTCAATTTCTTGTGATAATTGAATGTTGATTCTGTTTCCAGGTACGTTCGGGTTCGGGAACAAACTCAGATGCACTTCGTTTTCAACTTCAAAAACATTTACGCCTTCGTCTACAATCACAATGAATTCACTTGCAACTTGGCATCCCATAGCCAGCGATTCTCCCCAGACGGTGAAGTAATGCGTGCCTGCCCCTAGTTCCTCTCCTGAAAGCTCAATAGACATTCCTTCTTCACCAGTTGACCAGAGAACGTTCGTCCATGTAACATCAACGCTGAGCGTTAGGTCATCGTTCGTGGTGATGAAATATTCTGCCTGTAATCCTGAAGCGAGAGGGGTAGAGTAATTCAGGTCAAGGATTTCCAAGGAGTCACATCCCGTTTCTAAAGGATGTAAGAAAGTGTAGATGCCACTTTCTGTGAGTTCTTGATCATTGAATTGGTAAGGAAGTTCACCACAATAGAAGGCTTCGCGCATTCCACATTGTGGTTGACAAGAGGCGATACCGATGTGTGATGGAACCGAAAATTCATCACTGAGCAAAGTGCTTTCCATAGTGGCCATGTCCATCACCCAAAGTTGATCGGTATCATATTCTAGATAGTAGAATAGGTCATTCACATCGTCAATCTCCATGCTTGCCCAGCTGATTCCTGAAAGCGCGATGTATTCATCGTACTCCCATGTGTTGAGGTCACATTCGAAGATAAACCCCATGTTGGTTTGTGTGAAGTACAGCGTTCGGTGAACATGGTCAATTTCAATTTCCTTGGGTTGTGAAAGACCTTCTAGATGAACTTGGTGGTCTGAGCCATCAGGCAGCATACTGAGGATTCTACCTTCGTCGTAGTCAGTATAGAAAACTCGACCCGAACAAGGGTCATATTCGATGCTCGTGGGCTTGAAGTCAAGTTCTTCTAAGACCTGATAGTTGCTTCCATCTGCATTCACCGAATAGAGGTTGTCTTCAACAGAAGAGGTGAAATAGATGACCTGAGTTTTGTGGTCGATGTACATCGAGTTGACGCCATTCACATAAGGAGACACGTCTGAGATTTGCTCGGTGATGATGTCATACATCTGAATCTTATCTATATCAGCATCAATAAAATAGACTTTGTCGTTCGCTGGATCGACGTCTACTTCGCGAATGGAATTGATGGCGAAGAGCACCTCCATATTCGATCCATCTGAATCGCAGCGACGAAGGTTGTTGGTTTCTGTATCACCGATATAAATGAAGTCGGAAGTCTGCCCAATAGAGCACAGGCTCGCCAGTACGAGTAGACAGGAAAAGGCAAATTTCATGTATCTAAAATACACAAAATCTGCCTGTTATATTAGTCTTGTCCGTTGCGGATCGCGTCGCCGATTCCTTTGATTCCAGAAATCAGGTGTTCCAATTGTTCAAGTACTGGAACGAGTTGATTGCCGCCGGCTCCTTTCAATCGTTGGTTCCTGTTGAACACTTCTAAGATCGCTGCACGACGTTGTTCTTCTTCCGCAGTGAGCGTGAAGGCCATGCTTTTGAACTTTAGGAAGTTCCATTCGGTGCCTGTCGTCAGCGTTTGAGATTCGTTTTCATAGTGCGTCATGATTACGTTCTCCAGTTCATCATCGTTCATGAAAGGCAGCACTTTCTCTACCATTCGGTTCATGTTACGATACGAACCTTGCATCTTAAACGGAGGCTCGGTGCGGAATTCATCTGCCTGACTCGCAGAGTAGATGTATTCCATATTCACCTTCAGCACGACATCGCGAATGCGGAACATCTTTTTCAAGGTGGTTACGTATTCCTCGATTTCTTCTGGTGTATGTTGAGCCTCAAACTCATCGGTCATTTCACCACTCTCCGCGAGGCGAATCATCTTGCGCACATCTCCTAGGCTCTTCGTCGCTAGACGGTTCATGATTGAATTACTCGTCAATGAGTTTTCGATGTAGCTGTCTTTGAAAGCGTTGGAGTTAGAGCCGATGATATCACCTAGGTTGTAGATGTCAGCACGGTTCGCCAACATGTCTGGAATCTTAAACTTCTCACCGCTCTCGGTGTAAGGGTTTCCAGCCATCACCACAGCCACCTTACGGCCTTTCAAGTCGTAGGTCTTTGAACGGCCTCTGAATACCCCTTCAATCTTACGCTGTGCATCACAAAGCGAAATGAATTTCTGGAGGAACTCAGGGTTGCAGTGCTGAATATCATCTAGGTAGAGCATGACGTTGTCGCCCATTTCCAATGCGAGGTTGAGTTTGTTCAACTCGTCACGCGAAGCGGAATTGGTCGCTTCTGCAGGATCAATCGATGTGATTCGATGACCAATGGACGGACCATTGATTTTCACAAATACCAACCCAAGCTGGGAAGCGATGTACTCCATCAAGGTCGTCTTACCATATCCCGGAGGGGAGATCAGAAGCAAGAGTCCCATCAGGTCTGTTCGCTTGTTGTCTCCAGCGGTTCCAATCTGCTTGGCGAGGTTGTCTCCAATCAGTGGGAGGTAGCTCTCGTCAATTAGTCTGTTTCGGACAAACGACGACATCACCCGTGGCTTGAATTCATCAATCTTCAGTGCATGGCGTTCGTCATCAAGCTTCTCGCGTTTTAATTGCTGCAGCGCATTAAATGCCGGCACTTGATCACTCATGAAGTGATGAAGCTTCTGCTCGAAGGTGGCCAGGCTCATTCCTGATGCATAAGAAGAAGTCACAGGGTGATTCCCTTTCAATTCAACCCCCTCTGAAAGGGTAGGAACCTTGCTTTGCTCCCAGGAAATCTCCCGTGAGCTTGACTTGGCGAAGACCACGAAAGCGGCTTCAAAGAGCAAGTGGGTGTCTTCCCCTTCTCCAAAGGCAAGGAGCCAGTCAAAAGTCTTATTAAAGCCGTCAATCGGACGTTCCTTGTACGACTGGATAAGGGTTTCAAATTGACCGAGACTACGCTTCCCTTTCAAGTATTGCTGGAATGATTCAGCGAAGGAGGCTCCTTCTTTACTCACTTCCATCCCCGTGTTTTCCGCGTTAGCGAACCAAAGCGCCTGTTCAATACGCATAGCAAGCTGCGAGTGATCAACGGATTCAATCTGGCTTAAATCAATGGTTCCTTCTAGGAACTCACCAATGGCTTCAGTTGCTGCCGAGGTGATTTGATGGTCAATCGGCGGGTTCGCGAAGAACTTGCGAGCATTCCGGAACGAGGTCGCTTCTTGGGTGTAACGAGCGCGTAGTTCTTTCGAAAAGGCAAAGTGCCAAGCGAGTTGTCCTAGGACGCGTTCGAGGCCTGTGAAACGAAGGCTCTTGACGCGGTGGTCAAGATCAATCATGGCCAGGGTGATGCGCAAAGCGTCGTGATCATGGACCCCTTTGATGTATCCTTCTCCCGGACGTTGACGCATCATTTCGTGAATCACCGTCATTAGCTCTTCTTGAGGAACAGCTAGCCATTCACTCAGCACTGCGTTGCGTTCGCGCAGTTCATTGATCAGCTGATAAGCGAGGAATTCAGCTCGGTAAACGTCTGAGTTTTCACTCACCAAACTTTGATCAAAGAGCGAAGTATACTGTTGCAATTCCTCTCCAGCCGGGTGGAAGAAGTTTGTTCCAGTTAAGTGGTAGTAAAGCGTGTCTTCACGAGGAATCAATGTCAAGTCTAGGTTCTGACGGTTCACATTGAACGCGTGCTTTCCAAACATGATGGCATCGCTTCCATTCGCAAAGAGTTCTTTCTTGTCACGCAGCTGACGCAGTGCATCTTCCTTCGTGCGCTTGAGCTTACTTTGAAGCTCATCAGCCTTCACCGAGTCACCCAATTCCATGAGATCCTCAATGACTTGACGTAGCTTTTCTACCATGACATCCCCCGCATAAAATGCATGGATATCGCTGTTGTTTTCGATCTGCTCAACGCGTGAAACAATGCTATTCACAATGCGATTTCCAGATCGCTGCAGTGCGGCAGTCTTCTTATTGATCTCTTCCAGTAAGACCAAACGGCGTGACTCAAATGCCTGTTGAATGTTGTTTCGCTTCTCATCAATCTCCTCACGGAAATCTTCAAAGTCTGAGAAGCGCGCATCCAATTCTTCAACCTGAATTAACAGTTTGTTCAGGTAGTCATTGCAGGCTTCAGGCGTTTCAGCGAGCTCAACATAGCTTGAAAGCGTCTGCTCAATCAGCATTAGCTGAGCCTTGAATACTGCTTCGCCCTCCGTTCGTTGATACTGCTTACGCTTCTTCGTTATCTCACTAATCAGCGAGTTGAATTTCGCGTAAGTCGCCGTAATCTGTTCCAGGATTGCCCCTGTTTTGGTGGCGTCTTCAATCTTCAGATTCGATACCACATCGATCAACAGCTCAAGTTGGTGTGCGAATCCGCGCGTCTCTTTTTCGAGGGCGTTGATCTCGACCACTTTTTCTACAGCGTTTAACGCTTTCTCAATACGCGTTACCTCTTTTTCATAAGGTTCCAGGGCGTCATCACGAAGCAAGAATTCCACGGTAGTGTCAGAAACTTGCTGCTGCACCTCTTGAATCTCTTTCTCGCTGCCTTCAATACGTTCGATGTCAGCGTAACGGAGATCTTTGAGCGTAATCACTTCACCTTTCAGCGATCGTAATTCATTGAGCAATTCGATGTACGGGCGAATCTCATTTTCACGGGCGTATTTCGCGCGTTTAATGACTTCGCTAGCGCGGAATAGCGTGTCTTCCGTTTGTTCGGCAGTGGCCTTGCGTATGCGAATTACCTTCTCGAATTCGTCGATGGCTTGCTGTGCCGTATCTCGAATATTACCGAGAGGCTCTAAGAGATCTGGAATCTCGTTGTTGTCGAGCCAATGGTAAGAGTCAATGATGTCTGTAGATCGCTTTACAATGTCGAGGTACAAGTTGGCGTAAGAGTCTTCCTTGCGTGAGATCTTGATGAGTTCCGTAGCTTCTGCCATGGCCTTCACGACCTCCTTGTTCCCGATTTTGTAGAGGTAGTTTTGTTGGTTCTCCTTTTCGATAATCACGTTAGGAGAGTGGAATGGGGTAGACCACAACTGGATGGCGTGGTGTTTCTTTGCCTCTTCATCTGTCTTGAACACAGCATTCTCTCCCGACTCAAACAATGAGAATCCATTGCAGATGATCGGTGTTTGAACGGTTTGTTCAATGATGTTGTACGACAACAAGATGTATGTACCCGTAATCTTGTTGTAGAAAACGTAGAGGTAATCTTCACCGTTAGGCGCGTCGATGCGACGTTCGAAGGCCATGTTTTGCAGCCCATGGTCGAACGATTTGTATTCCCCAGTTTGGTTGTAGTAGCCCCGCGCATAGATCAGTCCTTGATCTTCTGGAAGCAGCACACAGCTATCTTCCAGTGCGTCGATGCGCACGGCTTCTTGTATTTTTTCATTGAAGACGATGTAGCGGAACTGCTCTTCACGGTAAGGACGAATCTTCAAGATTGTCACCACCCCAACTTGCGCGAAGTATACTTCAGCGTCATCGAGCGTTTGGTCTACCTCAGTCACTGGTTCAGAGAAGATCCCTTTACCAGTGTCTGTGTTGTCTTCAACTTTGATGGTCAGGTCTCCACCGATCGTTTCAACGAATACTTTGTCGTTGATGCTGATGTGCGGGTGAACACCTTTGCGATGCATGTCACGCGTTGCCTGTTCCCAGCGGAATGCATGTTGTTCAGGCAAGACGAATTCATGTTCGCTACGTGAATTCTCATACTTCAGTTGATCTCCATTGATGCGCCATTTGAAGACCTTGATGTCGTCGACACTCTTTCCAATTTGAAAGGCGGCATAAAGGAAAGGGCCGAGCTCAAGGAACTTCAAGAATCGCGCATCTCTATAGTATTTATAGAGATTCTGAAAGTCAGCTTCGAACTGTTCATCTCTGAGTACACCTGAGGTATTTTCACTGAAGGTATGTGATGCCGGATCGTAATCGAAGCAAGCGAAAACATCGGTCGATGAAATGCTGCCGCGCAATCCGATGTGCACGTTGTACCCGAAGATGAATCGTTCGGTACCGATGGGAGCCAAATCACGGGCTACACAGTTGTTGGCTGTGGTAATCCGTTCAGTGGTGATCAACTCTCGTGCGATGGTCCCGAAGGTCTTACGGCGTTCTTCATTGAGCGCCGCAAGCCGTTGATTCAGGAAGTCACTTCGTTCGAGGAGTCGATTCCTCAGGATCTCATAGGTGCCTTGTTCGAGCTGTATGTCTTTTTGTTCTTGGTTTTCAGCCATTGAGAGGTAGGGACAAAATTAAAGGTCTCCTAACGACTTGTTTGCCAAACCAAGGTCATTGGCTCTTCCAAGAAGGGCTTCTAGGAGCGACTGCTTATTTGGGTCCGATTCGCGCATGATCAGTTGTGCAATCAAGGCAGCAACACTCAGGTCGCGGATTCCTTCAGCAGAGATTCCTCCGGCAATAGCCATTTCTTTCAGGTTGGCGATGAAGCCATCTTCATCTCCAGAACCGAGCAGTTGACGCCGTACATCACTCAAGACATTCGAATTGTCTACCAAACGGTCTGTGGCTTTCCCGTTTGAGATAGCTCCAACGATCTTATCGAAGAATACGTTTTCACCACCGACGATATCAATCTTGGCATTTTCAAGGGCTGTACCCAATACTTCAGCTTGCGCTTCGGCAATTTCTGCTTGGATATTGATGCTTGCCAATTCCACTTCTTTGTCTTTCTCGAGACGTAGCTTGAACTCTTCGTGTTCTTTCCCGACACCATCGAGCTTCTTCATGGCTTCGGCTTTCGCCTCGATACCTTGAGCGTCGACTGTGTACTTCTCACCAGCAACCAGTGCTTCTGCGAGTCCTTTCTCTTTATCGGCTTCCGCGATCTTTTGAATCACTTCAGCTTCTGCGAATCCGCGTTTGCGGTCTACTTCTGCAGAGGCCTCACCAATCTTCAGATCAGCTTCTGCCTGCGCATTTGATTTCGCTTCGATTCCTTTTGCTTCAGCGAGAGCTTGTGCTTCTAGAACAGATGCTTCAGCTTCACCTTGCTTCTCGCGGGCGTCAGCCTTGGCTTCCATAACTTGAGCTTCGGCAATACCTTGAGCTGCGTGCTTCGCAGCATCTGCTTCAGCCAATGTTTTGATGGCTTCAGCGCGTTGCGCAGCACTTGCTTGCTCAGCCTCCGCTTCGATGAGTAATTGACGTGCTTTGTGTTCTGCCGCTTGTTTCTGTGCTTCCGCAGACTTGATCGCCTTCACTAGTTCAGCTTCCGCCTCTTCTTCAGATTTGGTCACTGCTACTTTCTTCATACGATCAGCCTCAGCGAATGCACGAGTATCCTTGATACGCTCTTCTTCGTCGACCACACTCTTCTGGATGGCCACGCGTTCACGAATCACTTCTTGAATGTTCTTGCGTTCAATTTCAATCGATTTCTCTTTATCAATCTGTGCAAGTGTCACTACGCGTTCACGTTCGTTGACTTCAAGTAGACGATCTTTCTCTACGCGTTCTGTTTCAACCGCGTCAGTACGTTCCTTATTCTTAGCTGCCACTACAATCTGGCGTAGCTTGTTTTCTTCTGCTACTTGTAGCTCTTCTTCGGTTTGAATTCGTGCCTTTTCAGCCTTCAAACGCTCTTCTTCTTGAACCTTCAAGATCTCTGCGCCTTCGCGGGCCTTGATCGATTGTACTTCACGATTCTGGCGTTCTTCTGTTTCAGCGAGCTGACGTTCCATTTCTAGAATCGCCTCACGCGCTTCAACGTCTTGTTGCTTGATCGTTTTCTCTTTGTCGCGAAGAATGTGGTTCGCCTTGATCTTCTGGTTCGCTGTGAGCTCGCGAATCTTCTTGATACCCTCTGAATCGAGAATGTTGTTCTCATCAAGAGCTGAAAGCGGTGTCTGCTCGAGGTAGTCAATCGCACAGTCATCTAGGACGTACCCATTTAAGTCAGTTCCAATAAGGTTAACAATTTCTTTGCGGAACTCATCACGTTGATTGTAGAGATCCACAAAGTTGAACTTCTTACCGACCGTCTTCAGGGCTTCCGAGAACTTGGCGTCAAAAAGTTGTTCGAGGGCCTCTTTGCTCGAAGCGCGAACACAACCCACTGACTGAGCTACTTTCTTTACGTCTTCGATTTTTTCGTTCACACGAACGAAGAAAGTCACCTTGATGTCTGCACGCATGTTGTCCTGGCAGATCAATCCTTCGTTTCCATGACGGTGAATCATAATGGTCTTTAGAGAGATGTCCATTACTTCCAGTCGTTGGAAAACCGGAATGACAGTGAGGCCGTTAAATGACACCTTAATTCCACCAATTCCTGTGCGGACAAGGGCCTGTCCTTGTTTTGTCTTCTTATATAAACGGCTGGCAAGGAATATTATACCGAAAATTATAAATACCCCAATTATCAACCCTGTGAAGAGGGAGTTTTGGAAAAATTCCATGTTCAAATAATAGGTTTAGTTAATCAAAATAGGGTTCGATCAGGTAATCGTCGGTGCCTTCGATCTCTTGGATGAAAAGCACTTTGTCACCTTTCTTCACCTCTACACCTTTTCTGGTCACGATGTAGAGCATGAGATAGCTGCCAGCTGATTCAACTTCCGCTTGACCGCGGGAATCATGCGTGGCGTTAATAATCACCGTTCCTACTTTACCGAGGATGACTTTTTCTTTGGTTCCTTCTTCAAGCTTATTGAAGAGGCCAACGAAGGGCCAAGTGGCAAATTTGGCAATGAACAATCCTACAATCAGTGCAGGGAGGAAGGTGATCAACCCAAAAAGAAAAGACTCGATTCCGAGGAGGTTGTTGGCATTGACATGCAAGAGCCATAACGGAAGTGACAAGAAACTTAGCCACACCATGAATGGGATCTTACCCAGATTGAAGAAGGTCAATATGTGGTTCAGCCAGAGTAGACCACCTTGGTCTACATCGGCATCCATATCAACGTCTCCATCTATGTCGATGTCGAAGTCAAGGAAGTCTAGGTCAACGGCTCCGAGCATAACTGTGATCCAGTAGACCACAACCAGCATCAGGAGGCCAGATGAAATGACGTTCGCAGGACTAAATACCGTGTTAAAGAATTCGAGCATTGGTTGAATTATGATTCAGTAGACTCACCGGTGTCACCGCCTTCGAGTCCCATTTTCTTTTTAAGTGCTTCCAGTGCTTCAGAGGCTTGAGCTTCAGACGCACCTTCAAGAGCCTTGTCGATTTCATCATCAATCGAGCGTGACTCTTTGGCGAGTTCACCATAGCTTTCAGCTAGGGCTTCTTCTTGAGCCACCTTCTCTTTCATTCGCTCCAGCATTGACACTGTGCTCGATGAATCGATATCGGCCATTTGTTTGTTAATGTTCTTTGTAGCTGAAGAGACCTTCACGCGTGCTTTCAGCGTTTTGAGTTCGTTCTCATAGTGAGAGATCTGGCTCTTGAGGCGCTTGATGTTTGAGTCCATCGTGTTCGCGTGATTCTCAAACTTCTCTTGGTCTTGTTTTGCGCGTGCTACTTGAGCTACGCACTCTTCTTTCTTTACCAAGGCGTTAGTCGCAAGGCGATCAGCTTCAGCAGGATCGAGTTCACCTTTCTGCGCTTGTTGAAGTAGCATCATGGCTTTGTTCTCGTAGTCTTTCGCTTTTTCTGTTTCGCTTTCAACGTCGTTACGAGCGCGAATAGCTAGCGCTTTTACTTCGGCCAAGGCCTGAACGGCTTTGTCGAGGTCTTCTTTCAGGTCGCGGATCCCTTGTTCTGTCATTTTGATCGGATCCTCCAGCTTATCAACCGCTGAGTGGGCTTCCGCTTTTCCGATCTTAAATAGGCGACGAAAAATATTCATGGGTACGGGTTTTAATGTTTTGCGTATTCAATGAGTTGGTCAGAGTACTCTGTGAGGAGTAAGGCAAGCGAGTTCAAAGTGCTTTCAAGTTCATTCAAGTCTAGGGTAGATACTTGAAGGGTGTCTCTGAAGATTACTTTCTCACCTGTGCTATCCAGACAGAATGCTCCGTGTACGATATCACGGTTCTTCATGAGTAGATCTTTCAAGATGTACTCATTCGGGTCATTAAGTTCGAACAAGAATTGCTCGATGATGAGAATAGGATCTGCTACACACAGCACTACATTCTTCACACCGTAGTTCTCGTTTTCGATCATGAATATTCCAGAGGCATGGTCTTCCGTAACGATGGAATAGTTTAACTCCGAGATGTACTCTTTGATCTTGTCGAAATGGTCTGACATTGAGGTAAATGTGTTTTGGTTCAACAGTTATTGGATTGAAATTTCGTAAATTAATTTTAGCATCCGTTAGTATGTGTGATGAAAATATTAGATTTACACCACTAAAGTACTAAAAAACTTGTCAATGACAAAATAATTAGCACGCTTATGTCGCACATTGGTAGGAATATAAAGAAGATTAGATCGGTAAAAGGACTGAGTCAAGAGCAGTTTGCTAATATTATTAACGTGAAGCGAGCTTCTATCGGGGCGTACGAGGAGGGAAGGGCTGAACCCAAGATTCCTGCCATCATGGAAATAGCGAATCACTTCGGGATCTCCATTGATGACCTATTGACCAAGGAATTAACGGTAAACGACCTGTATCGCTTCGATATTTTCCGCGATGATCTGCAGCAATTTGGTGCCAATAACCTGCTTCCTTCGCGTGATGTGACAGATCTATTGCAAATCCCATTCATTTCGATCGGCGAGAGAGAAGATTTATTGAAATCTGCTGATGTCCCGCGTTTTCTCGGGTCCCTACCGGCGCTCTGTCTTCCGCTATCAAAAGGACGTTCGTACATAGCTCTTGAGTTCGGCGCAGATGATGCACCTGGTGTCTTGGGTCAGGGTGAAATCGCCATCGCTTCTTCCATTGACTTAGACGATGTTCTTAATCACGAAGGGCGTGCGGCCTTCCTTATACAGACGGAAAAGGATATCGGTTGTTTCCGCGTGCTTCGACACCGTATTCGTGAGTGGCGATTGAATTCATATGCGGAAAACCAGGTGGTTCGCATCGTAGATCAGAAACTCATCAAGCAGGCATGGAGAGTTGAATCTGTCATTACTAAAAATGTTAGTAGACACCTACATAGTGGATTGGACTCGTATGATATGGAGTCTCGTTTGAAAGCGCTAGAAGCGGCCTTGGCTAAAAAGAGTTGAATTATCTCAACTTTCGGTCGTTGCTATGAAGTAGGGGGATACCCATTCCAATCATCGCACCAGAAGCATAGCCCACCAGTACATCGGTGTACCAGTGTTTCCCAGCACGCATTCGTAGATAACCAACCACGGCTGGAACAGCTATCGCTGTTACCCAGCCTAAGGTTCTAATTGTTCGTGAACCGCTGTATTGTTGAATCAATGAAGCGGCCAGAAATGAGAACGTGGAAGCAGTGCTGGTATGTCCGCTGTAGAAGCTAATGGTTGCTTCTCGATCAGTTAGAATGTCACTTGGGGTGCTTCCTTCAAATACATAAGGTCTTGGACGATGGGCTAGTCCTTTAGTGAAGGTCATCAGAAAGTAGTTCGCCATGGCGGCTTGTAGATACAAGTGCATTCCATTGACAGCCTGGTCAGTATTCATGGCTGGGATGGCGGCAGCTGGCAGCGCCAAACTCGTTAGAACAAAGAAGTCTGAGATTTTATCAGCGTTGTAGTTGATGGGGTGGATTGACCATCGATCGAAGCGATTGAACTCTCGTTCTCTGAGCTTCGCTATTTCCTCCATCGTTAATGGGGTCACTCTGCCTTGTGTGAGCTGACCACTGAGTGCTAAAGGCACTCCAATCAGGGTCATGTTGTTCCGAGTTCCCTTGCTGTAACGGGTGAACTGAGCTTCCGCGCTAGCGAAAGAAAGCATAAGGCTAAGTACAAGAAGAATTCGGCACATAGGATAAAGTCTCTTCGAAGATAATACCCAATTCAATTCCATCAACGCACGAAGGTCAGCCAAATCCTAGTTGGGTTTGACCGAATCCTCATTGGTCTGAATTTGAGCGAGATATAGTTCTGATGTTTGAATTGCCGAACCGTAAAAACCTATTACCATGCGAGTTTTACTATCTATCCTAAGCACCCTGTTCATTCTTAGTGTAAATGGTCAAATCATTGACGATTATAATAACTGCCAAGGAAACCCGCCGATGTATAATTCGGGCAGTGCAGCTGGAAATAACAACTTCCAATCTGTTGCAGTGAATGGTGCCGATTGTGCTCTTGCTTATGAGGGTAATGGACAATTCGCAATTACAGAAGCACTTTACGGGCCATTGGATGTGACAGCAAGTCCGTTCAATCTTCCAAACGCACCCTTTGTGATTCAATTTGATTTGAACTCTCCAGGAGGGGCTGATCAAGGGGCTGTATTGAAGTTTATTTCGTTCAATCCGCAGCCACAAGAATTGGATGTCATTCCGCTGGATGCGCCATTTGATGGGCCGATTCAAATTGTGGTTCCAGACCCGAATCTTTTGCTCAATCCTTGGGGTTTTGTGATTGAAGATCCGGTGGGTGACGTGCCGTTGGTTTTGATTGATAATCTCGGGGTTGAAGCTGAAGAGTACGATCCATGTACGCTTATTCAAGAATACTGGGGATTTGCTTTTGCGACTCCGCAAGACTCACCTTTTCCTTGTTATGACTATGCCGGGGTAGCCATTTACCACGCAGAGACGGGTACTTACTGTCCGCACGTGTCAACAACGACTATTCCTGAAGGCTTCGACTATCAGTTGGTTACGCAAGTGATTAATGCCGATGGTGTTGTGATTGAGGTGAACTACGTTTTCACCGCGATCAATTGTTCAGACGGGGATCCATGCACGGTCGATTATTGTGATCCGGAGACTGGGGAATGCGTTCATGAACCAATTTTCACCTTCGAGTTGGTGCAGCCTGAATCTCCAGGTGAGTGCTACGAATATGTGGGTGTTGAGGTAGTAGTGAATGGAATTTACCAACAAGAATTCTCAACGGTGCCTGCGGGTTACCAAGCTCAACCAACTGATATCAATGTAATTACGTCTGGGGTCAACGAGGAGATATTCCCTTGTGACTGGATTGTCACCCATGTTTTCGCGCAGAACTGTGATGACGGAGATCCGTGTACCATCGATTTCTGCAATGAGCAGGGCGTTTGTCAGCATACTCCAGTTTGGCAAGATGCCCTGGAAACACCTTCAGTACCAGGGGCATGCCTCGAGTACCTTGGCGTGCAAGTTTCAGCCAATGGTGTATTCATCGGAGGGAGCTCTACCGTAGGTCTAGATTACCAACCAGGACCTGAAGACAGTAACGTCGTGAGCTTTGGCGTGACCGAAAATGACGAAGGTGATGTGTGTGACTGGACAGTAGTGCACATCTTCGTTCCGAAAAGTTGTGATGATGGTGACCCTTGTACCTACGATGATTGTGATGACGAAACAGGAGAGTGTACTTACGTGCCGATCTGGCTTGATCTGTTGGTAGCTCCAACTCCAGATCCGTGTTATGAATTGGTAGGGATGTACGTCATTGTTGATGGTCAGTTCTTACATCTGTACTCAACTGTGGAGACAGATTTTCAATCGACCGAAACAGGATATGCCGAGAGTGTTGTCCTTTCTGGGGAATGCGCAGCAGAGGCCTACTACTTCTACGAATACAAGCAATGTGTGCATGAAGATCCATGTATGACTGGATGGTGTGATCTTTCTACGGGAGAGTGTACTTTCTGGAATACGAACTTGCAAGTGAACGCAACGGGAGTGAATACTACTTGCGGGAATAATGGCCAAATCAACTCAGTGATTTCCGGGGGTGTGGCTCCATTTACATCTGAATTGCGACGCGAAGCGAATGGATCGTTCAGCCAATTCATTGGACACAACGGAGCGCTTGGAGCCGGAAATTATAACGGACTTCAAGACGGAACCTACGAACTGAAGATCATAGATGCCCAAGGTTGTGTGGTGACTACTCAAGTGGTTATTCTGAACCGAGGCCTGAAGGAGTACATAGACCTCGAGCCATCAACTTGTTTCGGTTATGCCGATGGGGCAGCAGAAATTGGTGTTGAATTTGGAACGCCTGGATACGTGGTGACAATTCAATTGCAAGGCTTCTTTTTAGATGGCCCGCTGCAATTCCCAAACAACATTACCATGGCAGGGGCGAAGACCGTTCATCATTTCAATAACCTAGTAGCAGGACTATATGAATATTCCATTGTGGATGCTGCCGGTTGTACACGCGAAGGTAGCTTCGTAATCACCGGAATGCCTCCAGTTATCGCTACAGCTGTAGTAACCAATAATGACTGTCCGGAAGACATTCCATCAATCACGATCAATGCCTCTGGTGGACAAGGTGGGCCTTACATGTACTCGACCAACAACGGCTTGACATATTTCCCGATGGGTGGCAACTCACTCTCGCTGGCGGATGCAACTCCGGGTGATTACCAGATACGAGTGAAGTGTACCCTTGGATGTGAGAGTGATCCGGTAAATGTGACGGTGAAGAACATCCTTCCATGGAACAATCAGGGTGTAAGTACTGAAGAGACATGTAATGGTGATAACGATGGCACAATCACTGTCACTCCGAATGGAGCAAACGGAGCACCGTATACCTTCGCCATCAATGGAGGAGCGTTTGGTGCGGCCAACACTTTCCAAAACCTATCGCCGGGGATTCATCAAGTGACAGTCAAAGACAAAAGTGGTTGTACGAATACTATTGATGTCCAAGTCATAGGGTATGGCGTGTTAGGTCTCGTCCAAAACACAACACCTGCAAGCTGTTTCTACAGTTGTGATGGAACTGCTGAAATCAGCGGAGTAGCAGGAAAAGCGCCATACCTCTACAGCTTCGACGGAGGTACGCACATTGATGGAGAGCCATACAACGTGACGAATCTATGTCGTGGTAGCTACTTCACTGGTGTGACGGACGCCAACGGATGTTGGTACGAAACAACCACAGTCATTGGATCTCCAGACGAGCTAGTCGTGGATACGATCTCTGTGACCGAGTCAACGAACGGACTGAACGGAGCCATCGACATTGATGTAGAAGGTGGTGTTCCTGGGTATACTTACCTATGGTCAAATGGAGACACGACTCAGGATGTTTCAGGGCTCACTCCGACTTTGTACGAAGTGCTCGTTACTGACACCATCGGCTGTGTAGATACGCTCTCAGTAGACGTACCTGGAACTCCTAGTGAGGTGGATACCGATGGAGACGGTCTGACTGATTACGAAGAAGAAGAGGAGTACGGTACTGATCCGGAAAACCCTGATTCTGACGGCGACCTGGTTTCTGATGGAGAAGAGGTAGATGAAATCGGATCTGATCCGAATGATCCTGATACCGACGACGACGATGTAAACGATGGAGCTGAGCTCTATTTCACGATAACAAACCCGCTAGTAGCCGATGATTTCGATACACTCCCTCAGCCGGGATGCATCTACCCAGACGCTATCAATTATGATCCTGTGGCCAGGATAGACGATGGCTCATGCATCTTTGAATCTTCCGATACCTGCCCTGGTGATGTGACAGGGGATGGTGTAATCAATGCCTCTGACTTGTTAGGATTGTTGGCAGGCTTCGGAGGAACCTGCAATTGATCGAGATTATCGGGCAACAAAAAGGAGGGCAAAGGCCCTCCTTTTCTCATTTTATATCAACATCAATTAGATGTGGATCACTTCGTCATAAGCAGCAGCAGCTGCTTCCATTACCGCTTCACTCATTGTTGGGTGAGGGTGAACTGTTTTGATCAACTCATGACCTGTAGTTTCAAGCTTGCGCACGGCAACGATTTCTGCAATCATCTCTGTGACACCAGCTCCGATCATGTGACCACCAAGGAGCTCTCCGTATTTCGCATCAAAGATCAGTTTTACAAAACCGTCTTTATGTCCGGCAGCGCTCGCTTTACCTGATGCTGAGAACGGGAACTTACCAACTTTAATGTCGATGCCCTTGTCTTTCGCCTGTTGCTCAGTCATTCCTACAGAAGCCACCTCAGGAGCACAGTAAGTACAACCTGGGATGTTTTCGTAATCAAGACCTTCCACGTTCATTCCAGAGATTTTCTCTACACAGATAATTCCTTCCGCGCTAGCGACGTGTGCCAAAGCCGGACCAGGAACACAATCACCAATAGCGTAGTAGCCAGGGATGTTTGTCTGGTAGAAATCGTTCACCATGATTTTGCCTTTGTCAGTAGCGATACCAACATCTTCAAGTCCGATATTCTCGATGTTTGAAACAACACCAACCGCACTCAAGACAACATCAGCTTCAATCACTTCTTCTCCTTTCTTCGTCTTCACCGTAACCTTGCATCCGCTACCCTTCGTGTCAACTGAAGTTACTTCTGCATTGGTCTTGATGGTGATGCCTTGCTTCTTGAACGAACGCTCAAGCTGCTTGCTCACTTCCTGATCTTCAACAGGAACAATGTTTGGCATGTATTCAACGATGGTCACTTCAGTTCCAATCGTGTTGTAGAAGTTCGCGAACTCCACTCCGATGGCACCTGAACCAACAACAACCATTGATTTCGGCTGCTTCGCCATGGTCATAGCTTCGCGGTAACCGATGATTTTCTTTCCGTCTTGAGGTAGATTTGGAAGAACACGTGAACGTGCACCTGTAGCGATGATGATATGGTCAGCACTGTATTCAGCTACTGCTCCTTTATCGTCAGTTACGTCGATCTTCTTCCCAGCCTTGAGCTTTCCAGTACCCATGATCACGTCGATCTTATTCTTCTTCATCAAGAACTGGATTCCTTTGCTCATGCCGTCAGCTACACCGCGACTACGCTTCACCATATCGCCAAACTGAACTTCTTGTCCGGCTACTTTGATACCGTAATCTGCTGCATGATTGATATAGTCGAATACTTGGGCACTCTTCAGTAACGCTTTGGTTGGGATACATCCCCAGTTCAAACAGATTCCTCCAAGAGATTCACGTTCGATGATCGCTACTTTGTGACCTAGTTGTGAAGCACGAATGGCAGCAACATAACCGCCAGGTCCGCTTCCTAATACTATAACGTCGTATTTCATATGCGTGGTTGTTCGAAATTGAAACGGCCACAAAGGTAGGAAGTGAAACGCTATGAATGAACATCGTATGGTCTTCAGTTAATTTTCATCTAGTTATTCGTCGCTATTGCAAGTTTGACGCACGCTTTCGTTCTTTGAGATATGAAGGTAGACGTGACCATTTTGACCGAAGCGCAGTATGTGCAGCCTGAGAAAACTGACTGGTATATCGATCAAGTCTTGTTAGAAGATCGATTGGTAATGGAGGCACTGGAGCGGAAAGGACTCAGCGTTCAAAAGAAAGACTGGGCAGATCCTGCCACGGATTGGGGGCAGACCAAAGTGGCCATTTTCAGAACGACTTGGGATTACTTTCACCGTTTTCCGGAATTCAAGCAATGGATTGATTCGGCGGGTGAGCAAACGACCTTCGTTAACGCCAAGGAGCAAATCCTTTGGAACATTGATAAACACTACATGGCTGATCTCGAGAAAGCTGGTGTGCGTATTGTGACCAGTGATTTCCGCCAGTCAAAGAATGCCAGTAGCTACGGCAGTTTGAATGAATGGTGTTCAAATGTTGGTGGAGAGCAATGGGTGTTAAAGCCAACAATTTCTGGAGCGGCTCGGCACACTTATAAATTGAGTGCCTCCAATATTGCTGAACACGAAACGATCTATCGTGAATTATTGGCGCAAGAAGACATGATGCTTCAGCCTTTCCAATACAACATCGAGAAAGAAGGTGAGCTTAGTTTGATGGTTATGAATGGTCAATACACTCACGCCATTCGAAAGATTGCCAAGGCAGGTGATTTCCGTGTGCAAGATGATTTTGGGGGTAGTGTGCATCATCATCAGGCTAGCGCCGAAGAGATTGCGTTTGCAGAGGCTGCTGTTGCGGCGTGTGAACTCGCCCCGATGTACGCTCGTGTAGACATGATCAAAGACAACCAAGGCGAGCTAGCCTTGGGAGAGTTGGAGCTGATTGAGCCGGAGCTATGGTTCCGGGAACATCCTGCAGCAGCAGATGTTTTAGCTGAAGGTGTAATGCAACTGCTCGGAAAGCTTTAGTGAAAGTCCAATTTTCAAGAAAGGTTTCTTAATCCTTTTCACCAGTCGCGATAGGGCAGGCGTGAGGATACTTGTATATTCACCAACTCGAAATAGAATCTTTAAGAAACCTGTAAGAACAATGTCAAAACAACTACGCAGTAAGTTGATCCTTCTAGTGTGTGCTTGTGTATTCGTTTCTACCGCGAATGCTCAGGATAGCATGCCAATCGCAGAGGAAGTACGCTACACACAATGTGTGAAGTTCTGGGAGATCCCAGCGCTAAAAGACCTAGCGGAACAACACAAGAACGAGCCTATCGCGGCTCCGATTAAAGCGCCAGAGCGTAAAGCATGGGAAGCTGAAATCGATCAAGAAAATGCCCTTCCTCAAAATGGAGATCCAGTTCGTCAGACGGTATACGGAACACGTTCAGGAGCGACTTCATGGGTAAACAAGCCTGGAATGGGTGGTGGTTTCCCACCAGATCCAACAGGTGCTGCAGGTCCAAACCACTTCGTTCAAGCAGTAAACACGTCATACCGCGCATACAACCTTGAGGGAACGCCGGTGATGTCGTCTCTTAACTTGAACAACCTTTGGCCAGGAGAAGAAAACCTAGGTGATCCAATCGTGATGTACGATGAGTTCGCTGACCGTTGGTTCATCTCTCAGTTCAAGTCGAACGGAATCCTAATCGCTATTTCACAGACTCCAGATCCAGAAGGAGAATTCTACGGATACGAGTTCAACTTGGCTCAATTCCCTGATTACCCGAAATACTCTGTTTGGTCTGATGCCTACTACATGACAGCAAACGCTTTTGTAGACAACGCAGTAGCTTTCGAACGTGACAAGATGTTGGCAGGTGACCCTTCAGCTGGGATGATCGACATGAACTTCCCGAACGTACCAAACGGTGGTTTCCGTAGCCCACTTCCTGCAGATGCAGACGGTGATCTACCACCACTAGGAACACCAAACTACATGTTCACGCTTGCCGATGACGCATGGAGCGGTGTTTCTGATGACCACATCAAGGTAATCGAAATGGACATCGATTGGGATAACCCAAACAACTCTACGATTCAGGTAGTTTCGGAAATTGAAACGTCAGCTTACGATTGTGTATTCACTGGTCCTTGGAACGATATCGAGCAGCCAAACACAAACCAGCGTTTGGATGCTGTAGCGATGATCTTCTACTACCGTGCACAATACCGTCGTTGGGTTGGATACAACACGATGGTTCTTTGCCACGTTGTTGACCTCGGTGGCCTACAAGCGGGTATTCGTTGGTACGAGCTTCGTGACAACGATGATGGTAACTGGTACCTATACCAAGAAGGAACTTTTGCTCCAGACGATGATGAAAGCCGCTTCATGGCAAGTATCGCTATGGATAACCAAGGGAACATCGGTATGGCTTACTCAATCAGTGGTCCAAACGAATTCCCAGGACTTCGTTTTACAGGGCGTATGGCTGATGACCCACTCGGTCAAATGACTTACGAAGAGCAAGTAATTATCGATGGTTCAGGATTCCAGTCAGGAGGTAACCGTTACGGTGATTACGCGCACATGTCAGTTTACGGAAGCCGCTTCTGGTTTACTGGTGAGTACCTTCAGAATGGTAGCCGTCGCACACGTATCTTCTCTTTCGATCTAGACGGAAGTACAGACATCAACGACCTTTCTGGTTCAGATATTGATACTCAAGTTTACCTGAGCGATCCTTCTACTCTACAGGTGAAGGCGTCGAATCTTCCGAATAGCGAAGAGATTGTACTTGATCTCTTTGATATCCGTGGAGCAATCGTTTCTCATGATGTGCTTACGCCAGCGAACGCAGGTTTCCAGCGTAGCTTGAATGTAGACGGACTTGCTCCTGGAATGTACATGGTACGTTTCGGAAACGGCAAATACCAAGAGGTGAAGAAAGTTCAGATCAACTAGATCACCATGCGTAAACTTTTTATCCTTACGATCATTGCCATGCTCTCTATGACAGCATGCAAACAACAAGAAGAAATGGCCGGTGCAGGTACACCGTCTTCAGAAGAGTCACTTGACGGCTGGGCAACAGGCACAGTAATCGATGACTACGCTGCAGATGGATGTGAGATTCTCATAAAGCTCGATGAAGCAGAAGGAGAATCGGCACTCCTCAATCCGGCAGAACTGGATAAGAAACTGAGCAAACCTGGGACACGATTGAAATTCAAATTTCAATCTACCCGGATGCCGCATCCAAATGATTGCGGCAGAGGGATGCTGGTCATCTTAAACGCAGTTGAGAAAATGTAAAGAAGGGAGCTTTCGAGCTCCCTTTTTTTATGGAATGAACTTGTAATACGCATCCAGTGTACAGCGTTGTAATTGTATCACCAAACTACACATCATGCGTACACTCTCAATTTTTGGTGCCTGTCTACTCTTAGTCTTATCAGTTCATGGTCAACACCCTTCGATTCCTCCTTCGGTAGAGTCTCCGAACGTAACCGAACCTTTGAATATCGACTATTTGTTTCGTGGGCATTTCTATGCCTCATCACCAAGGGATATGAAATATGACGGCCTTGGAGGATGGGGAGGCTCTGGGAATGATTTCCACAAAATCGATGAGTCTGAGCTACCCGAACCAGGAGTGGGTATATTGATAGATCAAACGGAGGAATGCAGCTTCTACGATTTGTCAAAAGGAATGAAAGTATATCTCTATAACTGCTCAGACGATACCATAACCTTCGCTGCCCAAGACAGTCGGCTGGAAATGAAAATTCAAGCCATCAATGACAAAGGGCAATGGGCAGATATCGAATACCTGCCTTCAAGTTGGTGCGGGAATAGCTACCACACTTTATGGCTCCCGAAAGATCATTTCTGGGAGTTCACAGCACCCGTCTTTACTGGCGAGTTTAAAACCAAATTGCGTATCGTTGTCACCTATTACCCGAAGTCATTCGCGGCGTGGTACAATGATGAAGACCCGAAACCAACCGTGGTTTATTCTCAAGAATATGAGGGCAGCGTCAATTTGGGGCAATTCTGGAAAAAGCAAGAGTACCAACCAGCGGGGTTGATGGATCCTTACGAGGATTAAAAGGTTAGCACAAAAGCGTCATTGCAGACTCCTTTTTCAGGTGTAACTTGGGAGAATGAAACGCTTAGCTATCCTCTGTACTCTCTTGGTCTCTTTCTACGCTCAAGCGCAGGAAGTAGAGCTTGTTAAGAACATCAATACCACAGCCACATCGTCTTCGCATGATCCTGATCCGGGCGTGAAGTGGAACGACTTGTATATCTATTCAGGTTGGTCCGCTGACGGAGGAAGGGAGCCATGGGTGACCGATGGAACAGAAGAGGGAACACAGATTCTTCTCGATATTCTCATCGGAAATGGATGGTCTGATCCAGAGGACTTTTCGGCCACCTCTTTTGGTGTGTTCTTCCGAGCACAAGGCACTGGGACTGGGGAGGAATTATACTTTACAGATGGCACACCACAAGGAACTATCTTGCTCGGTGATTTCTTTTTAGGTGGTGAAAATGGAGGTGCTTCAAAAGTCTTTGAATTGAACGGCCTTGGCTATTTCACCACTCGAACAGATGAACACCCGAATGGTGCGATCTGGACAACCGATGGAACACCAGAGGGTACGCAATTCTTTAAGGCATTCGATGAAGATGAAAACGTAGGGTTCGCCAATGGCTTCGTTCATAACGAAACCTTGTACTTGAGCATGTTGGCAAATAACACGGGCCAAGAGCTATACAAAACCGATGGTACGGTTGACGGAACGGTTTTGGTCAAGGATATTGAGTCAGGTTCAAGCGGTTCCGGTCCAACGAACTACTTCGTGTACAATGATGAGGTGTATTTCACTTGCTGGAACTCAAACATTGGAAATGAACTGTGGAAGACTGACGGAACCACAGAAGGAACCAACGAAGTAGATAACGTCAATCCAGGGTCGTCTTCAGCCGTACCGAATTCGTTCTTGATTCATGATGGATTGCTCTATTTCTCTGCCCAGTCCACAGACGGAAGAAACTTATGGGTTACGGATGGGACAGCAGAAGGAACCACACAGCTAAGCTTCATAGATGCTTGGCAGCCAAACGTATCTGACCTCGTTTCATTCAACGGAGAAGTGTACTTCGTAGCAGAAGATGATGACGAAGGCTACCTAGTATGGAAGTCTGATGGTACAACAGAAGGAACGGAAGTAGTCTACAATATCTACCCTGACAACGACGACGATGAAGCGGATCACCTTCACGTTTTCAATGGAGACCTGTATTTCAGAGCAGAAGGCCCTGACAATGGAAATGAGCTCTGGGTGGTCGATGGAGAGACCTTAGAGCTGAACGAATGGGATCTGAACCCAGGTGATGAGGGGAGCTTCCCATTCAACTTTAAGGAGATTGATGGCAAACTCTACTTCGGTGCCGCTGATGATTTCGGATATGAGTTATGGGTTTCTGATGGAACGGAGGAAGGCACCGAAATGCTGATCAATGTGAATCCGGAGGAAGGCAGTTTGAACGTGTCATTCTTAGAACAACTCGGTGAGAATATCATCTGGAAGGCCAAGGAAGGAAGTGAAAACTTCCAACTATACGTGACTGACGGTACGCCTGAGAATACGAGCGCTTTGACAAGTCTGAGAGGAGAATACTGGAGCAGAATTCGAGAGATGACCATCTTCGACGGATACCTATTCTTTAATGCAGAAGGAAACGATTTTGGCCAAGAACTCTGGCGATCTGATGGCACACCTGAAGGTACTTTCTTGTACCAAGATGTGAATGAAGGACCAAGCGGAGGAACCTTCTTCCGAATCAGAACAGTCAACGACAAACTCATCTTTGACTCTACTTTTGAAGGCGAGAAACGCTTGATGGTGCTCGACGATGCAAATGGAACAGCAGTTCCTCTTTTCGATGCGTGGTCAGGAAACGACAACATCGCTAACATTGAAGTGCACAATGGCGAAGCCTACTTTTCTGCGCGTGATACCGATGATTTTGGTTCAGGTGATGACCTCTGGAAAACAGATGGCACTGAAGAAGGTACAGTCAAGGTTTATGACTTTGGTACTTACGACATCTCCCCAGAGAAATTCTTCAGCGCCAATGACCAGCTATGGTTCTTCGGTGAGCAGTATGGTACGTCTTCAGAATGGGGATTGTACAAGTCTGACGGTACCAGCGAAGGAACAGAATTCGTTCAGTACCATAACCTGAGCGGCAACAACTGGGGGGCGTTCTTGCTCGAAGGCTACCAAGATCTTGTGCTCTACACGGTGTTCAATACCTCAGTAGGTCGCGAGCTTTACTTCTCTGACGGAACCAGTGAAGGAAGCGGATTGGTACAAAGCATCGCTCCAGGTTCTGATAGTCCAAACATCTTAAACCTCCTGCCTTATGATGGGGTGATGTACTTCACAGCGAATAACGGCGCAAATGGAACAGAGATTTGGAGAACTGATGGAACGGCGATCGGCACAAGCATGGTCACAGATATTCTTGAAGGTGAAGCCAGCGGTGTATTCGATATTTTCGATGGTAGACCAACCATTGCTGAAATCAACGGCCAACTCATCTTTGGTGGGGCTACTGAGATCGGTGATTATGAATTGTTCATTTCAGACGGTACGGCCGAAGGCTCGCAGCTATTGCTCGAGATTAATCCATACGGTTCAGCGTCGCCGCACAACTTCTTTACTGCCGCTGATAAGGTCTACTTCACAGCGAATGATGGTATCCATGGATTCGAATTGTGGAAGACTGACGGAACTCCCGAAGGCACAGTCATGGTCGATGATATCAATGAGGGGAACTCAAGTAGCTTCCCGCGCGAGTACATTGAGTTTGGCGATCACTTGTATTTCCAAGCTTATGCGAAAGGTGCAGATTTAGAGCTTTTCCGAGTGGACCAGCGATGTCTGATTGCTGAGATCAATGCGCCACAACTTGAATTCTGTGTGGGTGATGAAGGTGAGTTTGCCGTTGATGTGGCTAGCGCCGAAGGGAATATTGATACCTACGAATGGAATTTCAGTGACGAGACAACACTCGAAGGAGAATCAGTCACCAAGCTGTTTAGTCAAGCAGGAGAGATTTCTGTAGAGCTCACGATGAACACCGATCAAGGGTGTCAATCGACGCTCAACTTAACGGTGATGGTCAATGAAACTCCGGTGGTTTCTTTCTTCGGTCCTGATGAGCCGTTGTGTTTGTCTTCAAGTTATTCCCCAGATAACCAGACCACTGGGTTTAATGATAATACAGAGTGGTTATGGGAGTTTGGTGATGACGCTAGCGCGGAATCGCAATTTCCTTCGCACAACTATGAAGAAACGGGGGTGTACGAAATTACGCTCACCGCTTCGAACGGACAATGTTCGACTTCCTTGACGCAGTCTCAAGAGGTGTATGCACCGGAAATCGAGATCGAGACGATCATTCCTTCGACTTGTTTTGGAAGTGACGATGCCGCCATTGTTGTCTCAGCAACGAGTATCCTAGGAGAGGTGACCTATTCCATCGATGGAACGAATTACCAATCACTTGGTGAATTCCTGGGACTGGAAGCAGGAGACCTAGAAGTGTATTTCTTGGATGATTACGGTTGTGAGATTTCTGAAGTGATTGATGTGCCTGAACCTGATCCGATGGATTTGGACTTGAGTTCTTCAGGTGACGATGGTACTACGAATGGTAGTATTCAGGCTAGCGCCGAAGGGGGAGATGGAACCTACCTCTACAGCATTGATGGTGGAGCCAATACCAACAGCACGGGAATCTTTGAAGGATTGGCTGGAGGTACGTACACCGTGTGGGTTACTGACGGGAACGGTTGTACCTATGAAGAAGAGATTGATGTGGAGTTTGTTGATTCAGTGAAAGAACTTGGAGGACTTAGTTGGAAGATATATCCTAACCCGGCTCAGAACGAAGTGTACATTGAGTTCAATAGCTCTGCGCCAAAAGCTCTAGTGCTGGTTGATATGCTTGGAAGAGAATGCTGGAGAGGCAATGTTAGCAGCGGTCAGAGCATTGATCTGTCTGTACTTCGAGCAGGAATTTATTTGATGGTGCTTGAGGGATTGACCACAAAGCACATTTCTGTAATCGACTAGAAAAGAATATTTAGTGTAAATTGTACACGTAGGTTTTGTGGCTGCTCAAAGGCCAGCATTTCGCTGACCTTTAAGTAGATCGTAAATGCCCCGATCTAACCCAACCGAAAACATGCGACTCTTTACACTGATCATCTCGCTTCTCTTGGTGCTTTCTACAAGCGCCCAAACTCCTGTTATTCAAGACTCACCCGGTGGTGTGATCGATGGAATTAATGTCCTCGATCCTACACGCGTTGTCTTACAGCTGCATGCTCCGAACAAATCAACGGTGCACTTAATTGGTGATATGACCAATTGGCAAGTCGACGATAACTACCTCTTGAATGTATCCAACGATGGTACGAAGTGGTGGATTGAATTGACAGGACTTCAACCTGGGGTTCAGTACCGCTATCAATACCTTATTGATGATGTACTCGCGGTTTCAGATCCCTATGCGACGTTGATTCTTGATCCATGGAATGACGGTTTCATTCCGGATGCTACCTACCCAGATATGATTGAATACCCTTGGGGTCAGACAGATTGGCCAGTGAGTGTATTTGAGACTTCTCCGGAAGAGTACGTTTGGAATGATCAGGGCTACCAAAGACCACCGCAAGATCGTTTGGTGATCTACGAGTTGCTCATTCGCGATTGGGATGATGGTCAGAACTACCAAGACGTATTGGATCGTCTTGATTATCTAGAGAATTTGGGGATTACAGCAGTTGAATTAATGCCTGTGCAAGAGTTCGACGGAAACCTTAGCTGGGGATATAACCCGGGCTCCTACTTTGCACCAGACAAATACTACGGTTCGGAAACCCAGCTAAAGAGAGTGATTGACGAGTGCCACCAACGAGGCATTGCAGTGATCATGGATATCGTTCCAAACCACAGTTTTGGCTTGAGTAGTTTGGTTCGCATGTACTATGATGATAGTCAGGGTTTTTGGGCGCCTACGGCGGAAAATCCTTGGCACAATACCATCGCCACCCACCCATTCAATGTTGGCTATGATTTCGATCACAGTTCCACGCTAGTGAAAGATCTGTGGAAACGAATCTTCAGCTACTGGATCGAAGAATACCACGTCGATGGCTACCGAATTGATCTTTCAAAAGGATTAACCCAAAACAACACCGGACAAGATGTAGGCGCGTGGAACGCTTACGATCAAGGAAGAGTAGATATTCTGAATGAATATGGTGCACATATTTGGGGAGAACACCCTGGAACGTATGTGATTCTTGAGCACTTCGCAGATAACAGTGAAGAGACCGTACTAGCCAACAACGGCTTCATGTTCTGGGGTGACATGAACGATAGTTTTGGCGAAGCCGTGATGGGCTATGGAGGAGACCTCAATTGGGGAGCTTGGACCAACCGTGGATGGAACTGGCCTAATCTTGTGACCTACATGGAGAGCCATGACCATGACCGTCTCATGTTCAAGAACCTGAACTATGGAAACGCCAATGGTGGTTACGATGTGAAAGACCTCAATACCGCTCTTCAACGAATGGAAATGGCCTTCACCTTTTTGCTCACCATGCCTGGGCCAAAGATGATTTGGCAATGGGGTGAGTACGGCTACGATGTGAGCATTGAAGACTGTGGTGATGGTACCTTGAATTCATCATGCCGAACAGGGGAGAAACCATCCTACTGGAATTACCTCGATGATCCGGCTCGACTCGAATTATTCAAAGTTGTGCGTGCATTGAATAACCTCAAGAAGAATCATGACACCTTCTCTACGTACAACTTCAACACTGATCTAGGGGGGAGTGGAAAGAGAATGCACCTCTACAATGACAACATGGATGCGGTGGTTGTAGGGAACTTCGACGTATTCGGATTCAGCATGGTTCCAGGTTTCCCTCATGGAGGTACATGGTATGATTACTTCACCGGAAACTCGTTCGAAGTGAACGACTTGAACGCCGCTTTCTTCTTTCAACCAGGTGAATATCACATCTACACAGACCAGCCACTAGCGACTCCAGATACCGACGGCAATGCACCGCTATTCGCTGCGCCGGGATGTACTGACCCTAATGCCAATAACTACGATCCTGCAGCTGACGGAGACGATGGTTCCTGTTTATATAACCTGACGATGTCAGTCGATATGTCTGAACAGGTTGTGGATGGCGCAGGCGTTCACGTCGCCGGGAACTTCCAAGGGTGGGACCCTTCTGCTTCTTTAATGACCGACAACGGAGATGGCACATGGGAGCTAACTATAGAAATTGGAGCCGGTCAAACACTGGAATACAAATACATCAATGGCAATGCCTGGGGGAATGAGGAAGTCGTTCCTTCTGATTGTGGTGCTTCTGATGGTTTCGGTGGCTACAACCGCGCTTGGATAACCGGAGCAAATTCAGAGTCTATTCCATTGCACTGCTTTGAAGCATGTGATGCTTGTCTTCTGCCCGCTGTCAATGTCACTTTTAATGTTGATATGTCGCAACAAACCGTAGCACCAGAAGGTGTTCACCTTGCTGGAAACTTCCAGTTCTGGGTTCCAGATGCTGACCCAATGGTTGATAACGGAGACGGCACTTGGAGCTACACTGTTTCCATGGTACCTACAGCCGTGATTGAATACAAATTCATCAACGGAAATGCTTGGGGTGCGGATGAGTCGATTCCAGCTGAATGTGCCGTCAATGACAACCGAGGGTTTACAGTTCCAGAGTCTGATGTGTCGATTGATATTGTTTGCTTCGGAGAGTGTGAGGCTTGTGCGGTGATCATTGTCCCTGGATGTATCGATCCTGGAGCGGCGAATTACAATGAGAACGCCAATGAAGACGACGGTTCATGTGTCTACAATGTCACCTTCCAAGTTGATATGAGTGAGACGAGTGTCTTGCCAGAAGGACTGCACCTAGCAGGTAACTGGCAAGGTTGGGATCCAACTTCCATTCTCATGGTTAATCAAGGGAACGAGATTTATACCTACACGACGACCTTCCCTGCGGGTACTTACATCGAGTACAAGTATGTTAACGGAACAGATTGGAGTCAGGCTGAGGCCGTACCGCTAGATTGTGGTGTGCCTGATGGCTTCAACGGATATCAACGCTGGTTTACAACTTCTGGATTGGAAGAAAGCATTCCGTTGCATTGTTTCTCTAGCTGTGTGGCATGTTCTGGATGTGAAGGAACTGCCGGTTGTATCTACGCGGCGGCCATTAACTACGATCCGAGCGCAAGTTTTGATGATGGTTCATGCATCTTCGAAGGATGTATGGATGCGGCAGCTGTGAACTACAACGAAATGGCTTCTCAAGATGACGGGTCATGTGTTTATGGTTACGACTTCTGTGGCCCGTTCACTATTTGGGATGCGGAGCAGCAGTTGTGTGTTCCTGACCCAAGTTGTCCGGCCGATTTGAACTACGATTTGCTCATCAACGCAGCCGATCTCTTGCTCTTCCTTTCGAACTTCGGAACGGATTGTCCGGATTAAGAGCGACCGATTCCGCCGTTGGCGAAGAAAAACTGATGTTGATTAGTTTCATACCCACAATCAGGCAAATTCTAGACGAGAAGAAAGCAATGTATTACCTTTGCCTGTCTGAACGGATAATCGCAGAAACATGCTGAACATAGTTCTATTTGGCCCTCCAGGGGCAGGGAAAGGCACACAGTCATTGAACCTGATCGAAAAGTACGGTCTTGTACACTTGAGTACAGGAGACATTTTCCGTGCGAATATCAAAGGAGGAACTGAGCTTGGAGTACTCGCTAAAAGTTACATGGATAAAGGCGCATTGGTGCCGGATGAGGTGACGATTGCCATGTTGGAGTCGGAAGTGTTGAAACACGAAGATCCAAAGGGATTCATCTTTGACGGATTCCCACGCACCACTGCACAAGCTGAGGCGCTTTCTGCTTTCCTTTCAAAACACAATACTTCGATTACGTGCATGTTGGCGCTTGAAGTTCCTGAAGATGAGCTTCGTGATCGTTTGCGCTTACGCGCGGAAACAAGTGGTCGTGTAGATGATGCTGATCCGAAAATCATTCAGAACCGCATCGATACCTACAACCGCGAAACAGCGCCAGTAGCTGACTTTTACCGTGGTCAAGACAAATACATCGGCATCAACGGTGTAGGAAGCATTGAAGATATTTCTGAACGTTTGTTCGAGGCGATCGATCAGACTGCTTGAACCTAAGAAATGGCGAGCGAGAACTTCGTAGACTATGTGAAGATCTGCTGCCGATCTGGAAAAGGTGGGGGTGGATCAACGCACTTTCACCGCGATAAGCGCACAGCGAAAGGTGGACCTGACGGTGGAGACGGCGGACGAGGAGGTCATGTCATCATTCGTGGTTCACGTCATGTCTGGACTTTACTTCACTTAAAGTACCGAAAGCACGTAATTGCCGAAGCCGGAATGTACGGCTCTGGCGGCCTAAAAACGGGTGCCCAAGGAAAGGATGAAATCCTGGAAGTTCCGCTCGGAACGATTGCAAAAGACGCTGAAACCGGTAAGGTTCAACACGAGATTACCGAAGACGGTGAAGAGTACATCCTCGTTCCAGGAGGACGAGGTGGTCTTGGTAATGATCACTTCAAGTCGTCAACCAATCAGACTCCACGTTACGCTCAGCCAGGTGAGCCTGGAAAGGAAGAATGGAAGATTCTTGAGCTAAAGCTTTTGGCAGACGTAGGTCTCGTAGGATTCCCGAATGCAGGTAAATCAACCTTGCTTTCAGTGGTGTCTGCGGCTAAGCCTGAAATCGCATCCTATCCGTTTACAACGATTCGTCCAAACTTGGGGATGGTTCAATACCGTGACCACCGTTCATTCGTGATGGCAGATATCCCAGGGATTATTGAAGGAGCGCACGAAGGGAAAGGTCTTGGGCACCGATTCTTGCGTCACATTGAACGTAACGCGTTGTTGTTGTTCATGGTTCCTGCGGATAGTGACGACATCGAAAAAGAATACAACGTCTTGTTGAACGAACTGAAGCAGTACAACGACGAGCTGATGTTCAAACGCAAAATTCTGGCAGTAACGAAGAGCGATATGCTCGATGAAGAGCTTACTGAGGAAATTGCGAAGACGCTTCCTGAAGGTGTGCCTTCTATCTTTATTTCGGCCGTGGCAGGCCATGGAATTCAGCAGCTGAAAGACTTGATCTGGAAGATGCTTAATGAGGAAGGTGGATCCTAAGGCAATGCCTCAATCTGGTCGGCGATGTACGCCTCCCATTCTTCTTGTTTTCCCTCAATAATACTGTGATTCGTCTCGGCGTCGTAGCGGTCTTGCATGACCTGTAGCTCTGCGTATACGCTATCAAAAAGGAACTCCACGCGGCCAATCATTCGGTTTTCCATGAATTCTCCGATACCCACTTCGTATTCTTCGAGAATGGAATCGAGTTTGAATGCATAAATGGCGGTCAGGTCAAAGTGACCTTGCTCGTGAGCTAGGAGTCGGTCAATTTTGTGACGGTGATGCACCCACGATTTTGAGTGAACAAAGTAGGGCGTGACTTCAATAGAAATATTCCTACCGTCGGGAGCGTCCACGACGTAGCGCATGCCTGTATAAGAGAATGCTTTGTAGAGTTGCGAAGGACCTGTACGCGTTCTGAAATCTTCCCAGGAAAGACGTCGGTCTTTCTCCCAATTGAGTTCATCTCCTTGGCGCTCAGATGCAGGCAATGCAATAATTAGTAGAAGTATTCCGAGCCAGTTCATGTTTATATCAACGCTTAATTCTCACCTTTGTTCCGTCAAGCATTACTAATTTATGTCAACAAAGTTGGAAATCAACGAGGAGGTTGCTCAGGCGCTGAGTGAAGGTCGTCCGGTGGTGGCTCTAGAGAGCACAATTATCGCACACGGTATGCCTTTCCCTCAGAATGTGGATACGGCGAGAAGGGTGGAGCAGGCCATCCGAGATAATGGAGCGATTCCAGCTACCATTGCCGTGCTTGACGGTAAGATCAAAGTCGGCTTGACCAATGATGATGTACTGAAGTTAACCCGTAGCGCCGGTGTGATGAAGTTGAGTCGACGTGACCTGGCTTGGGCGGTGAGCAAAGAGAAGCATGGAGCAACGACGGTTGCTGCTACGATGATCATTGCGGAAATGGCTGGCATCAATGTCTTCGTGACCGGAGGGATTGGCGGCGTTCATCGCGGAGCCGAACTGTCATGGGATGTTTCAGCTGACCTAACAGAACTCGGGCAGACCAATGTGGCTGTGGTTAGTGCCGGAGCAAAGGCCATTCTCGATATTCCGGCAACCCTAGAATATTTGGAGACTTTGGGTGTTCCCGTAGTTGGATTTAAGACAGGCGATTTCCCGGCTTTTTACAGTCGTCAAAGTGGAAGTCAGGTTGAATACCGATGTGAATCATACAGCGAGCTCGCGAAGTTTATTACCACTAAGTGGGACCTCGATTTGAAAGGTGGTGTGTTGGTGGCGAATCCAATTCCAGAAGAGCATTCAATGGATCATGCGGTGATTGAAGAGGCGATTCAACTCGCTATCGCGGAAGCGGAAAAGCAAGGTGTTAAAGGAAAGGCCCTTACCCCGTTCTTGCTTTCTCGAGTGAAGCAACATACCTCTGGAAAAAGCTTGGAATCCAATGTGGCTTTAGTGCTTCACAATGCAGAAGTTGGAGCACAACTTGCACGCGAGATCGCGCTGTTAAAGTCTGTTTAGTCTGCCTATCAGAAGCCGGTTTCGTTTCCTTTTTTGCTCAATTCGGCGTACTTTTGCATCCCATTATCTGGGAGCTAAAAACCGTCTTATATGTCGAAGGACACACTTACTGCACCTGCACTTACCCAAGAAGAGATTAAAGAACAAGTTATTGCTGATTACCGCATCGCGTGTATCAGTCGTGAAGCTTCATTGCTAGGACGAAAAGAGGTTCTAACAGGAAAAGCCAAGTTCGGGATCTTCGGAGACGGGAAAGAGGTGGCGCAGTTAGCTATGGCACGTCAGTTTCGTAAAGGTGATTTTCGCTCGGGTTACTACCGTGATCAGACCTTTATGATGGCCCTAGGCGAATTGAATGTGCAAGAGTACTTCGCCGCACTGTACGCGCACCCAGATGTTGATGCTGAACCTACTTCGGGTGGACGTCAAATGGGAGGTCACTTCGCTACGCGTAGTCTTGACGAGCACGGGAACTGGAAGAATCTGATGGAGCAATACAATAGCTCCGCAGATATCTCTCCAACGGCAGGTCAGATGCCACGTTTGCTTGGTCTAGCTCAAGCGAGCAAGATCTACCGTCACAACGATGCGTTGCACGGCATGACGCAGTTCACTGAGAAAGGAAATGAAGTTGCTTTCGGAACCATCGGCGATGCGAGTACGAGTGAAGGTTTGTTCTGGGAAACCATGAACGCAGCTGCCGTACTTCAAGTCCCAATGGCTATGAGCGTTTGGGATGATGGTTACGGAATCTCTGTGCCTAAGAAATACCAGACAGTAAAGGAAAGCATCAGTGAAGCCCTCAGCGGTTTCGCGAAGGCGGAAGGTGACGAAGGCAATGGAATTCGCATTTTCCGTGTCAAAGGGTGGAATTACCCTGAGTTGATGGCAACTTACGAAGAGGCAGTGGCCTTCTGTCGTGAACAACAGATTCCTGTATTGATTCACGTAGAGGAGGTGACACAGCCACAAGGTCACTCAACTTCCGGTTCACACGAACGTTACAAGACGAAAGAACGCCTCGAGTGGGCAGAAGAGTTCGACTGTATCCGTCAGTTCGGAAACTTCATCGTTGAAAGTGGTTTGTCTACGCAGGATGAATTAGATGAAATTCGCAAAGTAGCGAAGAAGCAAGTTCGTCAGGAACAAAAAGCAGCTTGGGCTGCGTTCCGCGCTAGCGTTGATGGACAAGTTCAAGAAGCAGTCAACTTGATTGGCCAAGTAGCCGAATCAAGCAGCAATAAAGTATTCGTCCAAAAACTTGCCGATGACTTAGGCAAAGTGATGGACCCTATTCGCAAGGAGATGTTGGAGGCGATTCGCAAGACCCTTCGACTCACTCGCGGTGAAGATACTCCTGCGCGTCAGCAGATGATTCAGTGGTACGACGCTGTGATGGCGACGATGAATGATCGCTACTCAGCGCGTTTGTACTCTCGTTCAGAGCAGCAAGTAGAGAACATCGATATCGTTCCAGCTGAATTCGGTTCAGATCCAGAAATGGTAGATGGACGTATTGTTCTTCGCAAGAACTTCGAGAAGATCTTTGAGATGTATCCAGAGGTGCTCACCTTCGGAGAAGACACTGGAAAGATTGGTGGAGTGAACCAGGCCATGGAAGGGATGCAGGAACAGTTCGGTGAGCTTCGCGTGAGCGACACCGGAATTCGTGAGGCTACAATCCTAGGTCAAGGTATCGGAATGGCCATGCGTGGTTTACGTCCGATCGCGGAAATTCAGTACCTCGATTACCTCTACTATGCGTTACAGATCATGCGCGATGATTTGGCCACTGTTCAATACCGTACTTACGGAGGACAAAAAGCGCCACTCATCATCCGCACACGTGGGCACCGTTTGGAAGGAATTTGGCATAGTGGATCGCCTATGGGAGCGATCATTCATAGTGTGCGAGGAATCAATGTTTGTGTGCCACGAAATATGACACAAGCTGCAGGTATGTACAATACACTGCTCAAAGCTGATGAGCCAGCACTTGTGGTAGAATGTTTGAATGGTTACCGCTCGAAAGAAGCACTACCAACGAACCTTGGTGAGTTTACTGTTCCACTCGGAACACCTGAGGTAGTGAAAGAAGGAAGTGACCTGACGATTATTTCATACGGTTCGACATTCAATCTTTGTGAGCAAGCTGCGAAAGAACTTGCTGAACTTGGGATTGATGTTGAGTTGGTAGATGTGCAAACACTCTTGCCATTTGATAAGGATCACGTTTGCGCAGCATCGATTGAAAAAACCAATAAGGTGCTCTTTGTAGATGAGGATGTTCCTGGTGGGGCAAGTGCGTACATGATGGATCAAGTCTTGAATGTACAAGGAGCATACTTCCACCTAGACAGCCAACCACAAACACTTGCAGCGAAGCCACACCTTCCGGCTTACGGAACAGACGGTGATTACTTCTCGAAACCAAGTGTTGATGACATCGTTGAGGCGGTTTACGGTATGATGTCAGAATCAGACCCTGCTTCGTTCCCAGCACTTCGATAATGGAAGAGTTTACACTCACGCAAGATTACATCGAACTTATTCGCTTACTTAAACTGCTTCAGTGGGTTCCAAGCGGAGGCATTGCCAAAATGGTAGTGGAAGATGAGTTGGTATTTGTCAATGGTGAGCTTGAACTTCGCAAACGTCGAAAACTCGTCAATGGAGATGTTGTAGAATTCGACGGAATGGAGGTTAAGGTAGTATCTGCTTGAATTCCAACAATTAATACCCGATATTTAGCATAGCATTACTGCTTTGTGCTACATTCTACTGCCTTTTTTTATGCACACATACCTATATTTCCTTGGGGTTATCTTATTTTGGTGACGCCTTAGAGTAATGCTATGCTGAGATTTTTACACCTGTGTTTATGTATGTTGGTGGTCGTGTCCGTTTGTGGACAGACCGTACGAGGGACAGTTCGAGACGCTGAGACGGGAGAACCGATCTTCAGTGCGAACGTCATTGTGAAGGGCACAACAACAGGTGTAACCACTGATTTTGAAGGAGAATTCAAGATCGACGTAGCCTCTCTTCCAGTCACACTTCAAGTAAGTTTTATCGGTTATACCTTGAAAGAGGTCAACGTTGCTGACAACAAAAAGCGAGTTGATGTGAAGCTTTCTGCGGATCAAATTATGATCGATGAAGCAGAGGTTGTGGGTGAACGAATTTCAGACAAACAAAAACAGGCACCATTGACCGTAGAAACAATGGATGCCATCGCCATTAAAGAAGCCCCTTCAGGAAACTTCTATGAAGGTCTCGGAAACCTCAAAGGGGTTGACATGACCAGTGCATCTCTCGGGTTTAAAGTGATCAATACCCGTGGATTCAACTCCACTTCTCCTGTACGTTCGTTGCAGCTGATTGATGGGGTAGACAACCAGTCGCCAGGTCTGAACTTCTCACTTGGAAACTTCCTCGGAGCAAGTGACCTGGATGTGAAATCAGTTGACATTGTTGCCGGAGCGAGTTCGGCTTACTTCGGTCCAGGTGCCTTCAACGGGGTGATTAACATGGAGACAAAGAGTCCGTTTGTTTTCCCAGGATTGTCGTTGTCGATGAAGATTGGTGAACGCCAGTTGTTCGAACAGGCAGTGCGCTATGCTGAAGTGGTTCAGAACAAAGAAGGACAAGACCTTTTTGCGTGGAAACTCAACTTCTACAACATGCAAGCCAATGATTGGGAAGCAGAGAACTATGGTCCGGTTGACAACTCAGGAGTACCTGAAGATAATCCGGGCCGTTTTGATGCCGTCAATATCTACGGCGACGAGTACTACCCGGCAAATGACTTCTCGACTTCCGCTCCATGGAACTACCCTGGGTTGGGTACATTCTACCGCACAGGATACCGTGAGATTGACCTTGTTGACTACAATACAAAGAACTTGAAAGCCAATGCTGCTTTCCACCTCCGCACGCACCCTGAGCAATCGTACGATTCACCAGAGTTGATTTATGCGATCAACGTGAGTACGGGTACTACGGTGTACCAAGGTGATAACCGTTTCAGCTTGCGTGACATTGTCTTCTACCAGAACCGTTTGGAGTACCGCAAGAAAGGGAAGTGGTTCATTCGTGCTTACATGACCGGTGAAGACGCAGGAAACTCTTACGATCCATACGCAACGGCCTTGACAATGTTGGAGCAGACACGAGATCCAAATGAATGGGCTCAGGTGTACGTTCGCTTCTGGCAAGACAGTATCTCACCGATGACAGAAGATCTTGGTTTCCCTGAACTTGAGTTGATGTTTGACGACGAAGGAAATCCATTCTTCGAGTTCAACTACGATTCATTGGATGTTTGGACAAACACCTACCAAGATTCGCTTGTGCACTGGCATGGCTTGGTAGAAGGTTGGACCAATACCAGCAACTCTGGAATTCCAGGGATTCCGGAAACAGGTTACCTAGAACCAGGGTCTCCTGAATTCAACTCATTGTTTACGGAACTAACGAGCTCAAAGAACAACGAATTAGAGGGAGGAACACGATTGTATGACCGTTCTGCGCTCTACCACTTCCACGGGGAGTATTTGTTCGAGCCAACCTTTATTGACCAGATTCGAGTCGGGGCCAATTATCGAATGTACCGACCAGACTCTGATGGAACCATTCTCGTAGATACCGCGGGTACGAAGATTACCAATGATGAATGGGGTGCTTACATGGGAGTGGAGCAGAAGTTTAAAGAGGACAAATACATCCTCAGCGGTACCATCCGATTCGATAAGAACCAGAATTTCGATTTGGTGATTAGTCCGGCAGCGTCGCTAGTAATTAAGCCAGGAGAGACCGATTACCTGCGATTCTCTTTCTCAAGTGCATTACGTAATCCAACACTTGCTAACCAATACCTATTCCTTGATGTAGGTCCGGCCATTCTTTCTGGAAACTTGAATGGGGTAGATAGCTTGATTACCCTAGAAAGCTTCAGTGATTATCGTAACACCTTGGATACTGATACCCTCCGATACTTCAACATCGGACCTATCAAGCCTGAACAGGTGCGCACCTTCGAAGTAGGTTACCGCACAAGCCTAGGAGAGAAGACGTATATCGACGCGGGATACTACTTCTCGGAGTACACAGACTTCATCGGATTCAACATCGGAATCGATGCTGTATTTAGCGATAACGGTCTTCCAACAGACCTTCAGGTATTCCGTTATTCAGCTAATTCACAAAGCAAAGTTCGTACTCAAGGCTTTAGCATAGGAATTAATTACTATTTGAATAACAACTTTGTAGTTGCAGGAAACTACTCTTGGAACCAGCTGGTAACAGCTGACGAAGATGATCCGATTATCCCTGCGTTCAATACACCGGAGCATAAGTACAATGTTTCGTTGAGCGCTCGTGACCTTGACTCTAAGTGGGGTAAGAAGAACAAGTGGGGCTTCGGAATCAACTACAAATGGATCCAAGGCTTCATCTTTGAAGGATCACCTCAGTTCACCGGATTCGTACCAACCTACGACCTAGTGGATGCACAGGTGAACTACTACGTTGACAAGATCAACTGTACTTTCAAAGTGGGGGCATCAAACGTCCTAGACAACCAACAGATTCAAACCTTTGGTGGTCCACGTGTAGGGAGACTGGGTTACTTCTCAATCCTCTACGAACTTAAAACGCTTTAATAACTTGAATTGAATATAAAGTCAACCTTATGAAGAAAATCTTTACTCTTATGGCAATGATGCTTCTCGTGGGTGCAACGCAAATGAACGCGCAGCGCTACCTCGAGGAGATCTTTGATGAAGTGGAAGTAACTACTGATGTTCAGTACGGTACGAACGCTTCTGTTCTTGCATACGCTATCTTCGGAGAAGCAATTCCTGAAGACCTAATCATGGATGTTTATGAGCCATCTGGCGATACTGAATCTGAGCGTCCATTGATTCTTTACTTCCACACTGGAAACTTCCTACCTCACCCTGATAACCTATCACCAAGCGGACTTCGTACAGATTCAGCGACTGTTGAGATTTGTAACCGTTTTGCTCGTATGGGTTACGTTGTAGCAAGCTGTGATTACCGTCTAGGATGGAACCCACTTGCTGAAACACAGGAAGAGCGTGTGAATACACTGATCAACGCTGCTTACCGCGGTGTTCAGGATGCACGTACTTGCGCTCGTTACTTCCGCATGGATGCTGAAGAGAACGGAAACGAGTTCGGAATTGACACAGAGCGCATCGCGATCTGGGGACAAGGAACAGGTGGTTACATCTCTTTGGCGGCATCTACGCTAGATGATTACACTGATATCCTACTTCCTAAGTTCACTTTGGAGAACGACGGAAACCCAATTCCAATGGTAATCGAATCGGTGAACGGAGACATCTTCGGAACATCTTTCGGTGTGAATCCACTTGATGGTGATACTCTATGTTACGTAAACCACCCAGGATACGATTCTGATTTCGGTGTTTGTGTAAACATGGGTGGTGCACTTGGAGACATCTCTTGGCTAGATGACACTGATGGTCCATTCATCTCATTCCAGTCACCTTCAGATCCATTCGCTCCTTACGAGGAAGGAATCGTAATCGTACCAGGTGTAAACCTACCTGTAGTAGAGGTTCAGGGTAGCTACCTTGTTCAGCAACTTTGTGCTACACTTGGAAACAACGACGTATTCGCTACTACTGACTTCGGTGATCCATTCACTGCAGCTGCAGACGAAGACAACGACGGATACGATGGTCTCTTCCCGTTCGTTCGTCCAGAAGGATTCGAAGCTGATACAGCACCATGGGAATTCTGGGATCCAGACAACAACCCGAACAGTGCAGCTGGTTTCGCAACAAACCCTGATATGACAGCAATGAAGGCGCGTACATTCATCGATACAATCCAGGCGTACGCTGCGCCTCGTATGATGTGTGCATTGAACCTTCCTGACAACCCATGTGCTCTTGGAGCTCCTGAGAACGACCTATGTGATAACGCGATTGACGTGAACCCACTATTCGGTCAAGGAGAAGATCAAACACAGATGTCTGATACTTACACGAACGTAGGTGCAACAGCTGAAGATCTTGATATCGGTTACGATTGTTTCGAAGACAACAACAACGAAGCACCTAGCATTGAGTCTACTGTATGGTTCACATTCACAGGAGACGGTGAGTGGTACAACATCTCTACAAGCGATTGTGGTGGTACTGCTGAATTCTTCGAAGGTGATACGCAGATGGCGATCTACGAAGGTCCTTGTGTTGATCTAGGTCCTGTTGCTTGTAACGAAGACATCGATTTCGATAACGGTGACTACTACAGCGAAGTATTGATCGAAACTACCGCTGGTACTGAGTACTACATCATGGTAGACGGATACGACTACACTGGATTCGGAGCTGAGCCTGCGACTGGTGACTTCTGCCTAGAGATCACACAGACTTTCGTAAACATCGAAGAAGTGAATTCAATCGGACTAAACATGTTCCCGAACCCAGCAACAACGTCATTGAACTTGACTGCTGATCAGAACATCGAGTACGTAGAGATTTTCGACATGAACGGACGTATGATCGAAAGCATCAACATCAACGCAACTCGCGCGGAAATCGATGTTGAAGCTTGGAACACTGGTGTTTACACCGTACGTGTACAATCAGGAAACTCAACTGTAGTAGAGCGCTTCGTGAAGAAGTAATCAACTGCAAAAGATGACATGAAAAGGCTGCCTTCGGGTGGCCTTTTTTGTAGGCGGTAAGCGGTAGGCAGTATGCGGTATGCGGATCGCGGATCGCGGTAGCAATGAGTTAAAAGTTCGGACGCCGCATGCCGGACGTCGGAATCGGAATACGGATCGCGGAACGCAGATCGCGGTAGCAACGAGTTAAAAGCTCGGACGCCGGACGCCGGACGCCGGAAAAACTAAGCCCCTCGCTCTACCAACAAACGGACTTTCTTCTCCATCTCCACATTCATCGGATGGCGTTCATCCAACTTGCGGGTGAGTTCTTCTCTCCAGCGGATGGCTAGGGAGCGGATAACATCTTTGTCTGGGTTCGCAATTTCAGGGATGTGTCCGAGGACGGTGATGCCTGAGTATTTGGCGATGACCTCTTCGGATGAAGGGGTTGGAGTTCCGTTAAAGACGACACCGGCAATAGGAATACCGCGTTGCTGAAGTACTTCGATGGAAAGAAGCGTGTGATTGATAGACCCGAGGTAATTACGACTCACTAGGATCACAGGGATGTCCCAGACCATTAATAGATCAAGGATGGTTTGGTCATCGTTCAATGGTACGTGCAAGCCACCTGCTCCTTCGATGATGAGCGGACGTTGGTTGACCGGACGATGAATTTTAGCTGGCTCGATGCGTACGCCGTCTACCTCAGCTGAATAATGCGGAGATGCAGGAGTGGTTAATCGGTAAGCTTCGTCAAATATGTGGAGATCATCAGAGATTAATGACCTGATTGTTTTGCTATCGGAGTTGTCTAGGTCTCCAGATTGAACTGGTTTCCAGTAATCTGCCTGGAGTGCTTCACATAGAAGAGCTGAAACAATTGTTTTCCCTACATCCGTCCCAATTCCAGAAACAAAATATTCCATCGAGTAGATTTAAGTTCAGTTTGTTCTAATGTAATCAAAGATGTCGAAGATGGCATCAATCTCCGCCTTCGAATTAAAGGCATGAAGACAGATTCTTAGACCTTCCTGTCCTTCCGGAACCGTAGGTGAAAGAATCGCTTTCAGATCATAGCCTCGTTCTGAAAACGCCTGCGAGCATTGAAGGGTTGCACGATTACCACCAACTGAATAAAACTGTACCTGTCCGCGGTTCATTGACGCCTCGGCGTAATCTTTCGCGCGCATCAAATAGTGCTGAATGTTCTCACCCAATAACTCGCGCTGCTCCTGCGCTTGATCCCATCTGCGCAGGCCGTGAAAACACAATTCAGTGAGAAGCGGCGAAGGCGCAGTAGTGTAAATAAACGGACGAGAGAAGTTTGCCAGGGCTTCTTTGATTGATGTTTTTTCTCGCCTAACGGCGGAACGCGATTCTCGCTTCTGCACAATGGCGGCTCCTTGTATTCCGAAGGCCTTTCCAAAAGTCTGAATGCGAACATCTACATCTGCGATGACATCCTGAGACTCGGAAGTTCCAATACCATGCTCACCAAAGAATCCATTGGAATGCGCTTCATCAACGATCAAGGCGAAATCGAATTCAGACTTTAGTGCTGAGATAGCTTCGAGGTCAGGCGAATCGCCATGCATGCTGAATAGTCCTTCGGTAACAACCACGCATTCCCCTTCGCTGCGCTCCAATTTCATTCGGAGATCCGTGAGGTCGTTGTGCTTGAACGACCACGCTTTTCCGCGAGAGCGAAATAAAGAAGAACGAATGCTCGCATGAATGTACTCGTCAAAGAGAACGGTCACACCAAGATCAGACAGCATCGAGAACAAGGCTTGATTCGCTTCAAAACCAGACTGAAAGAAGGTGGCTTCGTCTCCTTGAAAGCGCTCCGCAAGAAAAGTCTCTAGCGTCCGCAAGCGAGGGTAGTTACCGGTAATGCTGCGAGAGGAAGAAGCACTACTTCGGTCTGCTGAGAGGTTGACTTCCTCCGCACCAAGGCCGAGGTAGTCATTGCTAGAAAAATCAACGGGAGGAAGCTCGTCGCGTAGCATACGCAAACGGTCTTCCTCCCGTCGTTTTTCCAAGGCATTTTCCAGAGCTTTCAGCATGCAGCGAAGATAGGGAATGGGAGACGGTTGACCGTGGACGGTAGACGGAAAATCTTCAGGTGAGGATCGCTGATCGCGGATTGCGGATTGCGGATCGCGGATTGCGGATTGCGGATCGCGGATCGCGGAATGCGGATCGCTGATCGCGGGATGTAAGATCCGGATGCCGGACGCCGGACGCCGGATAATCTAGGCCTGAATTACGGCTTTCTACCTGCTGCGTATGGCAACTCCTTCACATTCCCATTTTGATCAACCAGAATGTACCGCGTTTGAACTTCAATCTTTACTTCGGGTTCTGGTTTGGCCACCACTACTTCCTCTTTCGGCTCATCTTTTGGACGTTCGATGAAGAGGCGTACTTGGAGATTGTAGGTGTATTGAACGGCCGGTTCAATGATTTCTGGATTGATCACAAAGTCGAAACCGTTGTAACCTACCTTGTTGTAGTAGACGGTTGAACGCTGCTCAGCGGTGATGGTGTCTACTTCATCCCGCTTGCGTTTTTGGATGGCTTCGATGCCTGTTTTTACTACGGGCTTGTAGTTCACATAGCGTTCAAGTGGGAAGAAGATACCTTGGCGATCACTTGTTTGACGCCATTCTTCTCCTACCGGAATACCGAGGTCTTGCAATTGTTCGATGCGATCAGAAAGCACAGCCATGGCTTCCATGCGCAGGCTGTCGTAGAATGCACGGTGGTTTTTGACGTAGTAATCAACCTTGATGAGATCGTAGATTTCGTTGATGGCAGCTGCCGTTACGATACGGTCGAGCATAGCTGCATCTGTGAAATGTACGTGTAGGTTTTTCTGGATTTCGAATCCAGCAGGAATCTCCGTGTAGTTTTTAGTGAAGAGCTTCTTGGTCACCGCCACTTCATAGACTGGCACCAAGCTCAACATGTCTGGAAGAATGTCTTGTTCTCTCAGGCCTTCCTTCATCATAATGTTTCGGAAGCCCTCAATACGAGCAGAAACCAATGAATCAGCTTCAGCTGCAGTTTCGCCCATTTGAACAACGTGGAAGATGGCCAGGTACGAATCAGCCTTCACGTTGATCAGTCCGTTAATGTCGATCACCATGTGATCTTGATTGGGCTGAGCAGCCTTCGGGTGGGCCACTTGTTGTGCTTGAGCAGCCCAACGGCTTGTTTCGTTGTAAAGGATGTTTCCTGAGGCTTGCGCCGAAAGGAGAGGGGAGATCGCGATCAAGACGATCAACAGGAGGAGCTTTTTCATATCAGTGAATTTTGGTGTTCCGTACACCGCATTCACTGGAAGGTTCATTTCACCTTCACACGAAGCTCAATTTCTGTGACCGGATTTTTCGAATTTGAGTACAGCTTAATCGTACGGTACTGCCAGCCGATTTTTCCTTCGGTGTCAAAGGTGACGCGTACTTCAGCGCTTTCACCTGGAAGGATAGGCTCCTTTGGGAAGAATGCCTTCGTACAAACGCATTCTACATCGTATTTCGTGATGATCAGGGGAGCATCACCGGTGTTGGTGAATGGGAAAACATGTTCGAGTTGTTCCCCCTCTTCGACCTTGTCGAACTTATGCACCTTATGGTCAAAAGAAAGCTCCGCTTCCTGCGCGAACGCAAGAGCGGAGCTCAAAAGTGTGCATAGTATCAGTACAGTGCTCTTCAGCATCTGATGATTACTTGTTTACAGGTGCGCCAGAAGCAGTCTGCTTCACAGGAGCTCCAGCTCCAGACTCGGCCTCTACTTTACCTTTGATACGGATCACCTTCGTAGGCTCATTCACCGCGTTTGAAGTAATCGTTACCGACTTGTTGATAGGGCCGATACGCTTTGTGTCATACTTCACAGAAATCGAAGATGTCTCTCCTGGGTTGATAGGTGCTTTGTCGCACTTAGGTACAGTACATCCACAAGATCCTTTACAACGAGTGATTGTCAATGCGCTAGTTCCAGTGTTTGTTACTGTAAACTCACATCCACCGTCAGCTCCCTGAGGGATTGTTCCGTAATCGTGAATTTCTTTGTCCAATGAGATCACAGGACCATTAGTTACTTCTTGTGCATTTGCAGTGAATCCTACTGCAAGAAGGAAGAAAAGGGTATAAAGTACTTGTTTCATGACGTTGTTTTTCGGTTTGCAACTTGTACACTTCAAATCTAACGCCAAATTTTTCAGATGGTTCGGGCTTTAACAAAACATTAACAGCGGGGTTTTGGTTGACGGTTGACGGTTGACGGTGGTTTGCGGAATGCGGATCCCGGAATGCGGATCGCGGATCGCGGAATGTAGGGGAGTGGAATGTGGAACGTGGAATGTTTAAAGTTTAGATTCCGTCCACCGTCCACCGTCCACCGTCCACCGTCCACCGATTTCCAAGTTGCCTGAGAGGCAATCTCTACAAAACGTTGGAGTAGGGTTAGGAGCAGCGCAAGGCGCTCCAAAAAATCAGTCCACGGTCCACAGTCCACGGTCTACTATCAACTACCTCCACCATTTGCCTGCCTTCTCGAGATATACGACCTTTGCAAACTAGTTTTTAACGCTTCCGCGCTAGCGAAAGTAAACCCCTCATCAAATGCAGGAGATACCTACTAAGTACGACCCTACAACCACTGAAGATAAGTGGTACGCTTACTGGATGGAAAACGAGCTGTTTAAATCAGTTCCAGACGAACGTGAGCCTTATACGATCGTCATCCCACCGCCGAACGTCACCGGGGTCTTGCACATGGGACACATGCTGAACAATACGATTCAGGATGTTTTGATTCGTCGTGCGCGTATGCGTGGGTACAATGCATGTTGGGTGCCTGGAACCGATCACGCATCGATTGCGACGGAAGCGAAAGTAGTACGCAAGCTGCGTGAAGAAGGCATTAAGAAGTCTGACCTTTCACGTGATGGTTTCTTGGAGCACGCGTGGGAGTGGACACACAAACACGGGGGTATCATCCTTGACCAATTGAAAAAGTTGGGTGCGAGTTGCGACTGGGATCGCACGCGCTTTACGATGGATGAGAAGTACTACGAAAGTGTAATCGACACCTTCATTGATCTTTTCGAGAAAGGAAAAATCTATCGTGGTGAGCGCATGATCAACTGGGATCCAGCGGCACTCACAGCACTTTCTGATGAAGAGGTGATCTATAAGGAGGTGAACTCAAAACTGTACCACGTTCGCTACCAAGTAGCAGGTTCCGATGAGTGGTTGACGATTGCAACTACTCGTCCGGAAACCATCTTGGGAGATACAGCAATTTGTATTCACCCAGACGACGAACGCTACACACACCTTCATGGGAAGAAGGCCATTGTGCCACTCGTCAATCGCGAGATTCCAATCATCTTGGATGATTACGTAGATATGGAATTCGGAACAGGATGTTTGAAAGTAACACCTGCACACGATGTAAATGACTACGACCTCGGCGAGAAACACGGCTTGGAGACGATTAACATCATGAATGCGAACGGTACATTGAGCGAAGAAGCGACCATGTACGTGGGCATGGATCGTTTTGATGTACGTAAGCAGATCTCAGCTGACCTGAAAGAAAAAGGTCACCTCGTGAAAGAGGAGGAGTACATGAATAAAGTGGGCTTCTCGGAAAGAACAGATGTGGTTATTGAACCGCGTCTTTCGCTTCAGTGGTGGTTAGATATGAAAGAGCTGTCAAAGCCAGCCTTGGAGAATGTGGAGAACGATACGATTCGTTTCTTCCCTCCAAAGTTCAAGAACAGCTACCGTAACTGGATGGAGAACATCAAGGATTGGTGTATCTCTCGTCAGTTGTGGTGGGGACATCAAATACCGGCCTACTATTACGGAGAAGGCGACAATGATTTTGTTGTGGCGAAGACTCCTGAAGAGGCATTGACGAAAGCACAGGAGAAATCTGGAAATGCTTCCATGACTGCTGCAGACCTCAAGCAAGATGAAGACGTAATGGATACGTGGTTCTCTTCTTGGCTTTGGCCAATCAGCGTTTTTGATGGATTCTACACGAAGGAAGAAGTAGACTACTACTACCCAACAAACGACTTGGTAACGGCGCCAGAGATTATGTTCTTCTGGGTAGCAAGAATGATCATCGCCGGATACGAGTACCGCAATGAGTTCCCGTTCCGCAATGTGTACTACACAGGTATCGTACGTGATAAACTTGGTCGTAAGATGAGTAAGTCGCTAGGGAACTCACCTGACCCAATCGACTTGATGAAAGAGTACGGTGCAGATGGGGTACGTGTTGGGATGCTTTTGACCTCACCGGCAGGGAACGACCTTCCGTTCGATGCGAAATTGTGTGAGCAAGGACGAAACTTCTCGAACAAGATTTGGAATGCGTTCCGCCTTGTAAAAGGATGGGAGGTAGCTGACGTAGAACAGCCAGAAGCTGCTAAGCGAGGAATTGAATGGATGGATGCTCGTCTAGCGAAAGCTATTTCAGAAATCAATGACCTCTACGATCGTTTCAAGATTTCAGAGGCACTCATGGCGACTTACCGTCTGATTTGGGATGATTTCTGTTCGTGGTACCTCGAGATGGTGAAGCCAGTATACGGTTCACCGATTGATCGCACTACGATTGAAGCAACGACAAAGTATTTCGAAACCGTGCTTCGACTTCTTCACCCATTCATGCCATTTATCTCAGAGGAGATTTGGCAACTTTTGAATGAGCGAAAAGATGCTTCTGAATCCATTTGTTTGGCTACGTGGCCAGAAGCTGGTGCACAGAATGAAGGTCTATTGAAAGACTTCGAGGCTACACAAGAGGTTGTAGCAAGCGTTCGTAACATCCGCAAAGACAAGCAGATTCCAAACAAGAATCCACTGCAGTTGAGCGTGAAGTTGAATGAAGGCTACAACAAGGATTTCGACGCCGTAGTGGCACACCTTTGCAATGTGGAGGCAGTTGACTACGTATCAGAAAAGGTGGATCAAGCCTTCTCATTCATGGTAGCAACCAATGAATTCTTCGTTCCATTTGGTGAAACAGTAGACCTTGAAGCAGAGAAAGAGAAGCTTCAGAAAGAACTCGATTACCAGAAAGGATTCCTCATCAGCGTGAGCAAGAAGCTCTCAAATGAGCGCTTCGTAAATAACGCTCCAGAGGCAGTTGTCGCTTCGGAACGCAAGAAGCAAGCAGATGCTGAATCCAAGATTCAGGCGATCGAAGAGAAATTGGCTTCTTTGAACTAGTCAGAAAACAATATTCAACGAGAGGGACGGATCATATCCGTCCTTTTTGTTTTAAATCGATGATCTATAAACGATAATCTATAACCTAAGCGGAACCACTAACGCCTATAGCCTAAAGCCTAACGCCTACCGAAGCTCCTTAAGCTTACGTCGAATCCAAACATACCCCACTGCCGCAGGAACAATATTCCCAATCACAATAGCGAGCCATACCGACCAGATGGAGAAATCCATCACGACTGAGAATACATAGGCGAGCGGTATTGAAATCCCTACCACACGGAGAAGGAAGATCCAGAAGCCAGGCCATGATTTGTCGATCGATTGAAAGGCGTTGGCAATGACCATCAGAGCTGCAAGGAAACCGTAGCTCAGGCTCACGGTGAACATGTAGGCTTGGGCGTATTCAGTTACTGTTGGGTCATCGGTAAAGACACCGATCAAAGGTGAAGCGAAGAGCGCCACCAATACCCCAATTCCAGTGGCACTTAGGAAGGCGTAGCTTACTGCTTTGTTGAATGCTTCTTTTGTTCTTGTGAAGTTTTGAGCCCCAATGTTCTGTCCCATCAAGGCCATGGCACCGAAGCCGAAACCAGCTGCTGGGAGGTAAGCGAAGAACTCCATTCGGAAGCCGAGGCTGAATGCGATGGCTCCTTCCTCCATGAACTTAAGGGTCGTGATGTAAGTAATCGCAGCAAGCCCCATTGGGAAGATCGTTTGCGTTAATGCCGCAGGGAAACCGATACGCAATACTCGACGCACAGATTCCCACTTTACATTCAGGTTGCTAAACTTGAATCGAATAGGTCTGTTCGGAGACATCAACTTGCGAATAGCCACAATTAAGAAGACGCTTTGCGAAACCAATGTAGCCGTCGCCGCCCCGCTAATCCCCATGGCTGGAAGTGGACCATATCCGAATATTAGCAACGGGTCCAATACGATATTGATGGCTGTAGAAAGGGCAAACAGTTTGGTTAAGGTCGTGGTGTCACCTTGGGAGTTGAAGGCGAACATTACCGCCATCATCAGGAAGAGTAAAACAGAACCACTACTCACAATCAGGAAGTACTCTTTTGCTGGTTCAAAGATCTCTCCCGAGGCTCCTGAAAGCGTCAAGAACTGATCGGCAAAAATCAAGGATAGCAAGGTGAAGAAGGCCGCCATCAGTGCACTCAAGACGAATGATTGTCCTAGTACCCGTTCAGCCTCAACCTGGTCTTTAGCGCCAATGTGCATGGCCATCACTACTCCAGATCCTACGGTAATTCCGAATCCCAGAGAGATCATAACAAACAGACTAATCTGTGAAATACTCACTGCCGCTATGGCCTCGTCTGAAATTTCGCTCACCCAATACGTATCAACGAAATTGTAAAGGGTATAAAAGAACATCGAGAGCATCATCGGCCACGAAAGTGACCACAGTTGTTTAGGAATGCTCCCTTGGGTTAAGTCTTGATCGTGCATGGTGGAGGTGTTGGCGTCAACCTAGCAATTCATCTAGGTGCCAGACAAGATAGTTACTCTAGGCTTATGGCCTAAGGCCTAAGGCTTAAGTCTCTACCCCATACTAACGCCTATAGCCTAAAGCCTAAAGCCTGGCAAAGCGAACCTTTGCGAAAGAACTGTGTTCTACCTACATGTTTGGACTATTCAAAAACGACCCAGTCAAGAAGCTCGAGAAAGAGCATAAGCGACTGTTAGACGAGGCCTTTCGAATGAGTAAGGTAGACCGCACGAAGTCAGATGAACTGACAGCGAAGGCGGCACAGATAGAAGAGGAGATCATGAAACTGCGTTCGAATTGAAAACGATTGCAGTGATTGGAGATAGCAGAGGGATCGGAGCCGAAGTGCGCGATCAGCTGCTAGCGGCAGGACACCAAGTCATCGGAATCTCGAGAACAGGGGCTACGGCGGGAGGAAACTATACCTCAATTACGCAAGATGTAGTTGCTGAACCAATCGACCTGTCTGAGCATACAGACCAGCTTGATGGTCTGGTTTACTGTCCGGGTACGATCAATTTGAAGCCGTTTAGTTCGTTGAAACCTGAAGACGTCATGAATGATCTTCAGGTGAATTATATCGGTGCTTTTCAGAATATCCAGAAGAATTTCAGACTTCTACGAAAGGGAAATGATCCGGCTGTTGTGCTCTTTAGCACTGTAGCGGTGAAGAACGGAATGGCCTTCCACAGTTCAATCAGTGGAGCTAAGGCTGCCGTGGAAGGACTCACCAAAAGCTTAGCGGCTGAATTCGCACCGAAGATTCGTGTGAATGCGGTAGCACCATCATTGACCGATACTTCGCTGGCCGAAGCTTTGTTGAATAACGAGAAGAAGCAAGAATCAGCGAAAGACCGTCACCCGATGAAACGCTTTGGAGAAGCGGCAGATGTTGCCCGTGTAGCGTCGTTCTTGGTCGGTAACGAATCGTCTTGGATGACAGGACAAATCATAGGTGTTGACGGTGGCTTGTCTACTTTAAAAGTCTGAGATGAAACGATTGTTGAGAGAAGATATTGATGCGCTAGACAAACGTTTCAGAGCGGCATTAATCAACAGCCTAAGCGGTTTTAAAAGTGCCAATCTTATCGGTACCTGCGATATTAAAGGACAGCCGAATCTTTCGGTGGTGAGTTCTGTCGTGCATTTAGGTTCTAATCCTCCCTTGTTTGGGATGGTGATGCGTCCACCAGTGGTTCCGCGTCATACCTATGAGAACATTCTGGCGACAGGAAGCTACACGATTAATCATATCAATGTTGCCATCGCCGAACAGGCGCATCAAACGAGTGCACGGTATGACCGAGAAGAAAGCGAATTCGATGCCGTAGGGTTGACACCAATATGGAGAAAGGATTTTCGTGCTCCAGCAGTGGAGGAAGCGAAGGTCCGCATGGGGCTTCAGCTGATCAGAGATATTGATATTGAAGAGAATCAAACGCGTTTTCTCGTTGGCGAATTGAAATGGGTTGAGTTCCCTGAAAGCGCTATCGCGGAAGACGGATATTTGAATATCGAAGATGCCGGTACAGTGGCCATCTCTGGATTGGATGGGTACCATCAAACTAACCATCTCGGTCGTCTTTCTTACGCTAAGCCTGATAAAGAGATCGTTCGCCTCCAAGAGGTGATGCAAGGATTCTAGTCATGTCTTCGAAGGTTAACGTCGTCTGGTTCAAACGCGACCTTCGTTTGCGTGATCATGCTCCATTAAAGGAAGCCATAGGATCAGGACTTCCTCTCATCATGCTCTATGTCTTCGAGCCGAGCATGTTGGAAGCTCCTCAATACAGTTCCCGGCATTGGCGCTTTGTCCAAGAGTCATTGAATGACCTGAATGCCCAGCTTTCCGCGCTAGCGACACAAATAGTCATCAGAAAAGAAGAAGTAGAAGAAAGCTTCGACATCCTTCGCCATCAGTTTGATATTCAGGCTGTCTACAGCTACCAAGAAACCGGACTTTTTGGCTCTTTCGCACGCGATTTAATGATGAAGTGTTACTTCGCACAGCATGATATTCGATGGCAGGAATTCCAGATGAATGGTGTACACCGAGGTATTACCAATCGCAATTCTTGGCGAAAAGACTGGTACTATTTCATGAAGCTCCCCCAAGAACATCCGAACTGGGAAGCATTCCTCCCAGCGCTGTCAACGGAAGATTCTCAGCGATTGACCCATCATCTCGATCCATTCGAGCCTGAAGGGAAATTTCAACCTGGAGGTGAACAGAAGGCGCATGCTTATTTGAAGAGTTTCTTGAATGATCGTATTCGAAAATACGCTCGCAGCATTTCCAAGCCAGAAGCGAGTAGAAGTGGTTGTTCACGCATCTCGCCCTACATCGCTTGGGGAAACTTGAGTGTCAGGCAAGCGTATCAAGCCTCGCAACTTGCCAAAGAACAGATTGGAGAAAAGCGCAATATCTCTGCTTTCGCTTCACGGTTGCGCTGGCACTGCCATTTCATACAAAAGTTCGAGATGGAAGATCGCATGGAGTTTGTGAATGTGAACAGTGGATATAATTCCCTCGATAGAGGAGAAGACGAACGAATCTTGACCGCTTGGAAGACAGGAAATACGGGATATCCGCTTGTGGATGCGTGTATGCGTTGCTTAATTGAAACAGGCTACGTGAACTTTCGGATGCGTGCAATGTTGGTTTCTTTCCTCACCCAACACTTATGGCAGCATTGGAAACAAGGTGCTGATTACCTCGCTCAACTCTTCTTAGATTTTGAGCCAGGCATTCATTTTCCTCAATTTCAAATGCAGGCCGGAGTGACTGGAATTAACACCGTGCGGATCTACAATCCCGTGAAACAATCACAAGATCATGATCCAAATGGCGTATTTATTCGCAAATGGGTGCCGGAATTGAGTACCTTGAACGATCATCAGATCCATGAACCTTGGCAGATTCCGCCTTTAGAGGCGGCATTGATCAATTTTGAGCTCGGACGGGACTACCCGCATCCGATCGTTGATTTAGAGCAGGCAGCGAAGGAAGCACGGGAAAAGATCTGGAAACACCGACGTGATCCGTTGGTAATTAAAGAAAGTAGGCGTATCCTGCGGCGCCATACGATACCGGGAAGAAGAAATGAGTAAACTGTTATACCACGAGATCGAGAAAATCAGTGATGATCACCAATGGGTGGTGTTCATTCACGGAGCGGGAGGAGCCATCGAAACATGGAAGTTTCAAGTAGAGGCGTTTCGTCCACACTTTAACTTGATGTTGCTTGACTTGCGTGATCACGGAAGAAGCAAGAACATCGATCCTGAGCACGCGAACTATGATTTCGACGTGGTGACAAAAGATATCCTCGCGGTGCTTGACCACTACGAGATCAACAAGGCACACTTTGTTTCGCTATCGCTCGGTAGTGTCATCTTGCAACGACTAGATGTGTTGCGTCCACAGTTGATTGATCGCATGGTCATGGCAGGAGGTATCTTCAAGGCAACTTTCAAAATGCACTTCTTCGTGCACTCAGCGAAGTTCTTGAACTACTTACTTCCTTACCGAACGCTGTACAACATCTTCGCATACATCGTGTTGCCGAAGAAGAACCACCAGTTCTCTCGTCGTGTATTCCAGCGTCAATTCAAGCGCTTAACACGTAAAGAGTATTTGAAGTGGGTTGGTCTCTACCGCCATTTCTTCCGCGCACTTCGCGAGTATTTTCATCGTCCGGTTGACAAGCTGTCACTCGTCGTTATGGGTGAAGAAGACCATGTCTTCATCAAAGCTGCTAAGAAATTCGATCGTGTTCAACAGCACGTCACACTCGAGATTCTAGAAGAGTGCGGACATATCGTGAACATTGAACAGCATCAGCGATTTAATGAGCTTGCTATTGATTTTTTGAAGACTGAGTAGGCGTTAGGCTATGGGCTTTAGGCGTTAGTATTTACTGGCGCCGTTTCCCTTAGCGTTTCGAGATTTTGTTGCCTGAGATGTGACGTTGACGGGAACACTTGTGTCGTCCCTCTGTGAAGGTGCGTTTCTTTGAGTGCTTTGTATTTCTCCCCTGTACACGTGCTCTCCACAACCTCCAACTCGATGGTTTGAGCTGTCGACGCATCAGGTTAATCACCTCCGCTTCCTTCAACCCAAATTGCAATTCAATCGCATCAAAGGTGGTACGGTCTTCCCATGCCATTTCAATAATGCGGTCAATGTCTTCTTCAGATAGGGTGCGGTCAATGCGTTTGTTCATGGACGCTGTGTGGTTTGTAGTTTGTGGTTCGTAGTTCGTGGTTCGTTGCGAGAGCAAACGTTTTCGATTGTCGATTATCGATTATAGTTTGACGACCCGTCAAATTGAGAACATAGAGGGATTGAAAATGTTCTTCCTGCATGCGTAAGCAGCATTTACCTAGTAAAGAGTGCGTTGTTTGTGGACGGCCTTTCACATGGCGCAAGAAATGGGAGCGTGTTTGGGATGAGGTGAAGTACTGTTCTGAGCGCTGTCGAAGGAATAAAACCACATGAAGACCCTCCGTTTGATCCTTGGTGATCAGCTCAATTTGCAGCACAGTTGGTACAATAGTGTTGACGATCACGTTTATTATTTCATGGCTGAGATGCGCCAAGAAACAGATTACGCGCCGCATCACATTCAAAAGGTCGTGGCCTTTTTTCTCGCGATGCGCGAATTTGCTGCGAAGCTTGAGGCTGCCGGGCATCAAGTGATTTATCTGAAGTTGGATGATGCGCGGAATACGCAAAATTTGAATCAGAATCTTCTCGCTAGCGCGGAATCGGTAGGAGCCTCTAGGATAGAGTATCAGTGGCCAGATGAATACCGTCTTGATCAACAACTCGATGAGTTGGATAACCAGTTCGACGGTGTTGTTGAGCACGTAGACTCCGAACACTTTCTGACATCTCGATTCGAGTTACGCGAGTTCTTCCAAGGCAAGAAGACCTACCTGATGGAGAGTTTCTATCGTATGATGCGGAAGAAACATCAAGTGCTCATGGAAGGCGATCAACCAGTCACCGGACAATGGAACTACGACGCCAATAACCGCAAAAAGCTGCCGAAAGGTCATCGTCCACCCGAGCCGAAACTGTTTGAGCGAGACGTCACTTCGGTGGTTGAAATGCTGACCAAGTCAGGAGTGAAGACGATTGGTACGCTTGATGAAAAGCGCTTCCTATGGCCAGTAACTGAAGAAGAAGGAAATGAGCTTCTCACGTTTTTCGTAGATGAATGCATGCCTCATTTCGGAGATTTCCAAGACGCCATGACGCCCGAGTACTGGTCCTTGTATCATTCTCGGTTATCGTTCCTAATCAATTCAAAGATCATTCACCCGATGACCGTCATCCGAGCGGTAGAAGAACGATGGAAGGCAGATCCCTATCACGCTTCTATTGCGCAGGTAGAAGGCTTCATTCGTCAGATCCTAGGTTGGAGAGAATACATGCGCGGAATTTACTGGGCGAAAATGCCCGAGTTTGCTTCGTTGAACTTCTTTGAGCACGCTCGTAAGCTTCCCTCTTGGTTCTGGGACGGGAATACGAAAATGGCCTGCCTTCGTCATGCCATTAAGCAATCATTGGAATATAGCTATGCCCATCATATCCAACGTTTGATGGTCACTGGTAACTTCGCCTTGCTCGCAGGAATTGACCCAGACGAAGTAGACCAATGGTACCTAGGAATCTATATCGATGCGATCGAATGGGTTGAAATCACCAACACCCGAGGCATGAGCCAATTCGCAGATGGTGGCATCGTAGGCACCAAGCCTTACGTCTCTTCAGCCAACTACATGAAGAAGATGTCAAGCTACTGCGACAATTGCGTCTACGACCACAAAAAGAAATCCGGAGAAGGCGCCTGCCCATTCAACAGCCTCTACTGGAACTTCTACGACCGCCACCGCGACAAGCTCGGCAGAAACCCACGCATCGGCATGATGTACCGCACCTGGGATAAAATGGCGCCAGAGAATAAAGCCGCTCTTCTCTCCCAAGCCAACGATTACCTCAACAACATCGAAGCACTGTAAATCACCAGTTATCGGTTATCGGTTATCGATTATCGATTATCGTTTTTCGATTAATTCGCCATTTCGCCATTTCGCCCTTAAGCCCTCCAAAAGAAAGGAATTCGAACACAAAACCACTTCATCTGTTCCAATCACAAATCAGCAACCGTGGCTAAGAAAGCGATCTATTGGTTTAGGAATGATCTAAGACTGAATGACAACCCAGGATTGGATCGAGCATTGAGAGAGGCAGAGGAGGTGATTCCGGTATTCGTCTTTGATGACTGGTGGTGGGATCAAGATAACTGGGGACTGGTGAAGACCGGACCATTCCGCACGAAGTTCTTGTTAGAGAGCGTGGCAGACCTTCAAACAGAACTCCGGAAATTGGGAGTGGAGTTGCAGCTGTTCAAAGGTGACACGGTCAAGGTGCTGAAAGATTTGTCTTCAAAGCATCAGACTAAAACGGTTTACGGGCAGCAAGAGCATACGCAAGAAGAATTTGAGTTAGAACAGGCTATCGCCGAATCGCTCACGCTTCATTTGGAAGAGGGGTTCACCCTTTACCATCCTGAAGACATCCCGATGGACATTCAAGACCTACCAGACATCTTTACTCAATTTCGCAAGAAGGTAGAGAAGTATGCGAAGGTGAGAGAGCTAAAAGCAGCTCCAACGACTTGGAATACTTCAGGACTGGATGCTTGTGAGTTGCCTACCATGGCTGATTTCGGGCAAACCGATCCATCACTTGATCCGAGAGCGGTATTAGAGTTTAAGGGAGGTGCTTCTGAGGCCAAAGCGCGCATGGATCACTACTTCTGGAAGACGAAGAAACTCAGTGTTTACAAGAAAACGCGCAACGGACTCATCGGCGCCGATTACAGTAGTAAGTTTTCTCCGTGGCTCGCGAATGGTTGTATCTCACCTCGTGAAATCTACTGGGAGATCAAGAAGTATGAGGCTCAGTATGAAAGTAATGAAAGCACTTATTGGTTGATTTTCGAGCTGATCTGGAGAGACTACTTCCGCTTCGTTGCGATGAAATACGACGACCGCATTTTCTGGAAGGCAGGCATCAAAGGACGAGCTCCAAAATGGCGCAAAGACAAAAGATTATTGGCTCAATGGGCAGAAGGAAGAACACAAGATGAATTCGTCAATGCGAACATGAGAGAACTAGCGAAAACCGGTTTCATGAGCAACCGAGGCCGACAAAACGTAGCTAGTTACCTGGTTCATGACTTGGGTGTAGACTGGCGACTTGGAGCAAGTCTTTTCGAGCACTTCCTCATCGACTATGACCCATGTAGCAACTACGGAAATTGGATCTACGTTGCTGGTGTAGGCAATGACCCTCGTCCGAACAGAAAGTTCAACACCCAACTACAAGCAGACCGCTACGATACAAACGGGAAATACAGATCACGCTGGAGCAATGAGGTACTGGAACTTAACCTATAATGACCCTGATCGCTGGGACGAAGTCTACGCGATCACCGGAAGACCAGTCCCGTTCTTCAAAGGCATCGCTCAAGGAGGAACAGGCTCACCACGAGGTGTCTTAATTGATGTTCCGGGAGAAGCGTCTGAGATGTTAGGAGAAACCAGCAACGTCAAATACTGCAACCTCCAACGTACGCAACAAGGCGCTATCCTCTATTTCAAAATACGCCTTGAAGTATATGGTATCCCGCTAGGTGACCACGAGGTTCTCTCCATGAGAAGAGAGCTTCAAAACCGCACCAGCCATCCTTGTGTGTTTACGCTAAATCTAGCTTCAGGAAAACAAATCCAAATCGCTTGCGATGAAGCCAAAGCAGGAGCATGGGAGTTGTTCTTTAAGAAGTGTTTTGTGAGGATATAGTCCGGCGTTCATATCCGGCGTCCATATCCGGCGTCCATATCCGGCGTCCGGCGTCCGGCATCCGTTTTTTTTCGCATACCGCCTACAGCCCACCGCGTTCCGCAATCCTCCTTTGAAAAATAAACGGAGCCCTAAAAGGCTCCGTTCAGCTAGTGTAAGAATACGTCAGGATGGTTAATCCTTCGCTGCATCGGAAATACAACGTTCCCTACAATTCTAAGGTATGGGAATTGTCTTGCAGTGGTTGTAGGAGAGTGGACTACAATTCTGCTTGTGGCTTAAGGCCTATGGCCTAAGGCTTAAGGCGGCTGTTAATACTCCGGCGTCCGGCATCCGGCGTCCGTTCGGTTTCCGCTCACTGCTTACTGCCTACCGCCTACGGCTTACGACGTTCCGTCCTTTATTTTCCCTACATTTGAGTATGTACTACTTCAAAGTCACATTCCGTAAACCGGTTGCGCTGCGCAATTTGCAGCCGATCTTTGACTGTTGAGATCTCAATCGAGATTCTGTACTCCGCTGTTTTCTGGCGGCTTCTATTCCTTTTTATTCGAACTAAACAACTTGTTGTATGAAACTAGTATATACTCTTTTTGGGGTGCTATTATCTGTGGGTGCCTCAGCTCAAATCATTTTTGAAGAATACTTTGATAACGGCATGCCTGCCGAAGTGGTTCTTGTAAACCTTGATGAATTAACTCCTGATGATCCAGACTTGGCGACGATGGCAGATTCTGCATGGACTGTCCGCAATATCTCTGCGCAAGGATTCGGTGGTGGTTCTGGTTCTGACGCTGCGTTCTCTGTATCATGGTACGAAGGTGATGAAGGTCCGTCGGATGATTGGATGATTCTTCCTGGAGTTCAGTTGGGTTCTGATCCATATTTGTCATGGACGGGTATGGCTATTACCTCTTCTGGTGACTTCCGTGATCAGTACCAGGTGTTTGTGGTAGCAGACGGACAAGCCATTGAAAATTTCTTCTTGGCGGCGCCCATCTTTGATACGGGTAATGAAGGTGAAGAGATTGAGGAAACCTTCCACCAAATGTCGTTGGCTGACTTTGCGAATGAAACGGTATACATCGCGTTCAGAAACTTCACGCAGCCGTATAACCCAGACCTTCCAACAGGACCGGGGAACGGAGGAAATGAATTGGCCATTGATAACATCGTCGTGAGCGAAGGCGCTGTTGCCGTTCAAGAGATCCCAGATGTTGAAATTCGTTGCTGGCCGCTACCGGCAGACAACGAACTCCGCGTACAATTTGACCAAGCGGCGAATGACCTCACGTGGTCAATTGTTGATCTTAAAGGTAAAGTTGTGCTCCAATCCTCGGAGGGAGATCTAGCTCCGGGAGCGCAGATTAGCATTAACGTTTCCGCGCTAGCGACAGGCAACTACATTTTGAATGTCACTGCAAATGGAAGCTCTTCAACTACGCAGGTAAGCATCCGCTAATGGCAAAACAATATGGATTGGTCTTGCACGGTGGTGCAGGAACATTGGTGAAAGATGAAATGACAGCTGAGAAGGAGCGCATGTATAGAAGTGCGCTCCTTCGCGCGCTGTCAGCAGGGGAAGAAGTGTTGAAGAACAACGGCGACGCCTTAGATGCAGTTATTGCAACAGTGAAAGTGCTGGAGCAAGAGCCACTCTTCAATGCTGGAGTAGGCGCGGTCATGACGCATGAGGGAGTACATGAATTGGATGCTTCCTTGATGGAGGGCAAAGAGCGAAAAGCCGCTGCCGTGTGCGCAGTTCGTCGCATTGAAAGTCCGATCTCCTTGTGCAGAATGGTTATGGACTCTGAATTTGTCATGCTCAATGGAGAAGGGGCAGAGCAATTTGCTAAGGAACAAGGTGTGCCTTTTGTCTCAAACTCTCACTTCACGACCACCCTTCGCAAGGAGCAACTGGAAGAAGCGAAAAAGAACAATCGTGTCCAACTTGATCACACTGACAACCGTGAGAAATATGGAACGGTTGGTGCCGTCGCTATTGACAAGAACGGGACCTTGGCAGCAGCGACCTCTACCGGGGGCATGACCAACAAACGCTATGGTCGCATCGGTGATTCAGCACTCATTGGTTCGGGAACTTGGGCAGACAACCGCAATTGTGCTGTCAGCGCTACAGGGTATGGCGAGTTCTTTATTCGTTCAGCCGTCGCTTCACGCATTGCGTCAATGATAGAGTATGGTGGTCTGAGCTTGGCTGATGCCGGCTCCAAAGTCATCAATCATGAAGTAGGCGATATTGGTGGCGACGGAGGAGTGATCAGCATCGATAAAGATGGAAACATTGCTTGTCCGTTCAACTCCGAGGGAATGTACCGTGCTTGGGTCAAAGAAGGGAATCCATTGACAACAGCGATCTTTACTGACGACGCAGTCGCTCATGAATGATTTCAATTCTCTTCCGCTCCTTTTCAATCAATTCGGTGCTTGACGGATCTTCGTGTTGAAGAAGCATCAACAGCTTCCCTGTGTCTACCACATCGGCGGCAAGGATATTCGATTCCGCGCTAGCGAAATGAGCCGTTACACGAAGAAAAGCATGCTCAAAAGACTCTTGAATGGCAATCATTTGTTCAACTGAAGCCACGAGCGCACTTGGATTCAAATGCTGTGCTACTTGAAGACGAGCTTGACTCAAGGCCGCTTCAAAGGCTCGCAGCAACTCGGCTAAATCTGATTCGGAAAAGTCTTTGGAGGTAGTAAGCGGAGTTGATTTAGAGGTAGATAAACCCAAACTTTCACCTGCAGCTTGAAGCTGTTTAATGCGCGCCAGTCGTGATCTGTAGAGCACTGGAACGACGGGATTTCGAAGGAAATACTCGCGCAAGGGAAAGACCGCTTCTTCGATCAATTCTTCGATGATGTCTGGATCCTCTGGTTTACGTTCGAGGTCAAGTAAGTCTAAGGCTTGCTCCAACTTCATGGTACAAAGGTGCGCAATAGTTTGTGGCCGCCTAGACTCGGAATTAAATGAATTGTTAACGCCGCTCTACGAGCCTATTGGATTGGTTATATTTGGGAACCGAAAATTAAAACGAGCAAGATGAATCAGATTCTGTTGACTTTCTTAAGTCTAGTGGCGATTGCCGGATGTTCTTCCGCGCCAGCGAATGAGAAAGCAGATAACGATGCAAAACAGGAGACTGTAGCTCAAGCTACTAGCCAAGAGCCAACTGCAGTGGCTGTGGATCCTGGATACATTAATGGAGTTACAGATAAGAATCGCGGAGAGAAGGAAGGCGAAGTTCGCATCCACGGAACCATTCGTGGATTGGCACAAGGTGTTCCAGTGAAATTGTATGTAACAGAAGGAAAAAACCAATTTGAAATCGAGAGCACAACATTCGGTGCTGACGGATTCGATTTTGGAGTACAAAAGTTGAAGAGCGGTTTCTACATGTTGGGCGTGAATGATAACGTGACGAACCTCATGGCATTTATCGTCAACGGTGAGGAACAAGATATCGAACTGTCATTCAACTCTTCTCGACTTGATGCCCAACCAACCGCAGTCACTTCAGAGGAGAACAAAGGATGGTTTTCATACTACATGATTCAGCGTCAAGCAGATAACACTGTTCAGCAATTGCGTCGCCAACGCAGCAACTCATCATTTAAGGAACGCATTGATCAGCAGATTAAAGAGCAAGAGAAACTCAAGCGAGATGCAGCTGCAGATCATATCAAGCGTTACCCAGATTCATTCCTAGCCAAATTCTTGACGTGGAACTATGCTCCACAGAAATCGAACATGGCGACTTACTGGGATGATATTGATTTCACAGACAAGTCATTGGTTCGTATGCCGGTGATGAACGGACGAATTCAAGAGTTCATGCGCACCTTCAGTGGTGGTAAAGATGCTGGATTCTACAACTGTGTAGATATTCTTTACGGTAAATCACAAGTTGATACGGAAGTGATGGAGTTCTCACTCTACACTATGGCTGACGGGTTCTTCCAGTCTGGATTGGAGCACGTATCGATGTACATCATTGATAGCTATATCATGGGTGAAGATTGTCCGGCAGATATCTCTGACGTTTTGAAGAGCCGAGCGCAAGGTTTGGTAAACCTTCAGATTGGTAAAGTACCACCAAACTTTGATATCGAGAATTGGGATGGTGGTCGCACTGTACTTTACGATGAAGTGAAAAAGCATGACTACACATTGGTGATGTTCTGGGCTTCATGGTGTCATAAGTGTGAGCAAGAGATTCCAGTCTTGAAGAACGTATATGCGATGTACAAAGACCGTGGTTTTGGTGTCATCAACGTTTCCGTTGACAACACGCGTAACCAGTGGGTGAACGCCATTGAAGAGAACGGCATGACATGGCCAAACGTATCTCAGCTTCAGATGTGGGATTCTCCAGTAGCGAAAGATTACCGCGTGACGAAGACTCCGATGTTGTTCCTATTGAACAAAGAAGGGCAGATCGTTGACAAGCCAACACGAATCTTCCAGGTGGAGAATTTCTTAAAAAAGAATCTTTAAACCACGACAGTGATCATTCAAGGTCATCGTGGATGCAGGGCTGAGTTCCCTGAAAATAGCATTGAAGGCGTCAAACGGGCAATTGCTCTTGGCGCCTTCGCCGTTGAAGTAGATATCCAATTAACTCAAGATCATGAGTTGGTCGTGGTGCATGATAGTGAACTCTTTGAAGGGTATTATCGCCTACCGGCGGAACGGCAAAGCCTTCGCGTTTGGGAAACGGCACTTTCAACCCTCACCCAAGTTGAATTCGGTCATGAGCCTCTTACCAAGTTCCCAGAGCAGCAGGTAGCAGTTTGCCACATTCCTTCGCTTCGAGACCTCATTGATGCTTCAGCAGATCATCGGTTGAATCTTGAACTGAAGGTTCCCTTCGAAAAGAATGAAGATCAATCATGGCTCCGGGGGTACGCTGAGGTTATAATTGGTTTACTAACCAAGCAAAACTACCATCCTTGGCGCATCAAGAGCTTCAATCTCAGCTTACTCGAGAAACTGGCCAAGATCAATCACTCGCTACCCCTCCATTATCTTATCGAAGCTCCATTAAATCTGGATTCATGGACCAACTTCGCTGATTTCGTTCGTCCGAATCCAGCACTAAGGGGCTTAAGCGTTCGTCATGACCTCATTGATCAACGCATGGTCGATCGCTGCCAAGCCCTCCAAATCCACCTATCCGCATGGACGGTGAATGATCTCGCTACCGCGGAACGCCTGAAGGCTTTAGGGGTTATCGATTTGGTTAGTGATGATCCAGGGTTACTCTTGAAATGGGAAGAAAAGCATGGTTAGTTCGCCTTTGGCGATAGCGTGGTCAGGGAGGGAGTTGTTGGTCTTTGGTCTTTGGTCTTTGGTCTTTAGTCTTTAGTCCTTGGTTTAGGATACTCTGAATATCTAAACCCAAAGAAAAAGAACATACGCCTTAAGCCTTAAGCCCTACGCCTTCTTAATCGATTTCTTCCAATCCTCATACAACCCCAACACAATCCCATCAGACAGACCAATTTTAGGAACGATCATCTCGTTCACCTTGGCTAGTTTGAACATGCGGAGGTAGATGTCTGATGCCGGGATGATGACATCTGCGCGGTCAGGTTTGAGACCGAGCTTATACATACGCTCTTCGTAGCTATGTTTTTTGAGAACCTTGGCGATCTCTTCTAGCTCGTCGCGTTTGAATGGTTCGTTGAAAGCACAACGAGACATTTTGTAGAGGCGGTTGATGTTTCCGCCGGTGGCAATTCCAGTGAGTTTACCTGCTTCTTTGTGGATCTCCTTTAACCATTCCGCAGCGGCCTCCCAATGCGATTCTTTGGTTTTTCCTTTGAGCGTGCGAACGGTTCCAATTTTGAATGACTTCGCCTTCTTTCGCTTTCCGTTTTGGATCAGGGTAAGCTCAGTAGAACCACCACCAACGTCGATGTAGAGGTAGCTCTTACTGTGGTCAATATTCTGGACAAAGAAGTTAGAGAAGATAAGATCTGCTTCCTCTTCACCATCGATGATTTCGATGTTGATGTTGGCTTCCTTGCGAACCAAATCGATGACTTCAGCAGAATTGCTTGCTTCGCGCATGGCGCTGGTAGCGCAGGCTCTGAAGAATTCAATGTTATGGACGTCCATGAGGTACCAAAACGCACGCATCACTTTCACCATCTGTACAGACTTTTGGTGACTAATGGCTCCGTATTCGAATACGTCTTCACCTAGACGAATAGGGATGCGGGTAAAGGATACTTTTTGGGTGTGGTAACCGTCTTTCAATTCAAAGATCTCGGCGATGAGCAAACGCACCGCGTTGGATCCAATATCGATCGCTGCTAGTTTCAACTTCTCTCTTAGTTCTATTGCAATATAAGCACTACGGATTACTTCCCTGCGCGCTTGCGGAAGTACTTATACGTCTCAACTTGAGAGTTAAATTCTTCTTTCTTGCGTCCGGCCGTAACGTATTTGTTGCGCTGATTCTTATCGATAATCCGTGACTTTACGTTGTCTTTGAACTGCATGTTGAGGTACTCGGTTAACTCGCTTTGCAATCGAGGATCATAGATAGGTGTGCTTACTTCAATTCGGTGGTCTAGGTTACGTGTCATCCAGTCTGCACTGCTGATGTAGTAGAGAGCCTGACCATCGTTACAGAAGACCATCACACGTGAATGTTCAAGGAATCGACCTACGATACTTGTGACCTGAATATTCTCGCTCATTCCTTTGACCCCAGGAATAAGTGAGCAAATACCACGTACGATCAACCGGACTTTTACCCCAGCGTTGCTCGCATCATACAGTTTTCGAATCATTCGGGCATCCACAAGGTTGTTGAGCTTGATGGTAATCCACGCCTTCTTTCCTTCCTTGGCGTTTTTAATTTCCTTGTTGATCAAGTCAACGAATTTTCTTCGCGTGCTGTACGGTGATACCACTAAATGACGGTAAGTCACACGTTGGTAGTTGTTCTCGAAGAAGTCAAACACCTTCGCTACTTCTCCTGCAATGCGTTGATCTGCCGTCAACAGCGACGTGTCTCCGTAAATCAAAGCTGTCTTACCATGGAAGTTACCGGTTCCAACGTGAGCATAGTGCACGTCTTTTCTTCCTTCTCGACGCGTGATTAAGGCGAGTTTAGAGTGCACTTTCAATCCCGGTACCCCGAAAGTTACCCGCGCACCGGCATCTCGAAGTTGTTCCGATACTTTGATGTTGTGCTTTTCATCAAATCGCGCCTGCAGCTCAATAATGACATCCACTCGCTTACCATTACGAGCGGCGTTGATCAAAGCGTTGATGACCTGACTGTTGTTTGAAACGCGGTAGATATTCAGCTTGATTGCCTTGACATTTGGATCAATGGCCGCCTCACGGAGTAGATCCACGAAATGAGTGAATCGCTGGTAAGGGTAGTGCAAGAGGATATCGCGTTTGCGGATTTCGGAGATCAAACTTGTTTTGTTCACCAAATCAGCGTGTGGACGAGGAGGGAAGGGACGATAAACAAGGTCGTCGCGCCCGAAATTCGGGAACGACATCAAGTCTTTTCGGTTGTGATAGATTCCACCCGGAATGATGTTTTCTTTCGCCTTCACCTTCATCTTTCGCTGCAAGTAATTCAGCAAATCATCAGGCATGCGCTCATCATATAGGAATCGAACGTAGTCTCCCTTCTTTCTTCGGTCAAGACTCTTCTCCATTTTCTCGACCAATGATTTATCGATGTCATCATCAATATCGAGCTCCGCATCACGTGTAATTTTGATGGTGTACGCCGTGATTTCTTGTGGATCGAAGATGGAAAATAAGCGCATCAACTTTAGGCGAATCACATCGTCAAGCCACATTACGTAGCTCTTACCTTCTACCGTTGGCAACACGAGGAAACGTGGCAAGTACGAAGGCACTTCAATGAGAGCGTACTTGTATTTGACTGCGTCTTTCTTTCCAATGGTCAGTTTGACTGCGAGGTAAATCGAATCGTCGGCAAGTTCTGGGAAGGGATTACCTCCTCCAAGCATGATTGGAACGAGGTTCGGACGAACCTTGTGACGGAAGTAGCTTTCTGCGAAGGCACGTTGGGTTACCGATAATTCTTCGTGATTCACAAAGAGGATATTCTCGGCTTCAAGTTGGTTCTCGATTTCAGCGAACGTCTCGTTGTAAGCAGATTGGAGGTCGCCAACTTTGCTACGAATCTCTTTGAGGGTTTGTGCCGGATCGAAGAGGAGATCTGTACGAGTACGCTTATTAAAATCCACCATTCTTCGGAGCGTAGCTACACGCACACGGAAGAATTCGTCGAGGTTGTTGGAGAAAATCCCAAGGAAGCGAACGCGTTCAATAAGCGGGTTGTTCTTGTCTTGCGCTTCTTGCAAAACACGCTCGTTGAAACTTAACCAGCTGATTTCTCGATTGATAAATTCTGAGGTAGCCTTCGCCATGGACGTCCAGTTTTCGTGCAAGACAAAGGTACATTTCCAGCGGTGAATAGAAAGGCGAAAAAAAGGTGAAGAATATCAGAGAAAAACTAGGATTACGTCAATGCGTGAGCGTACCTTTGCGGCCAATTTTGAAACTGAACATAATTTAATCGGACATGACTTTAGTTGGAAAGAAGGCGCCAAACTTCAACGCACCGGCCGTTGTAAACGGAAATAGCATCGAGCAAAACTTCTCTTTGGAGCAGTTCGTAGGGAACAAGTACGTTGTATTCTTCTTCTACCCAAAAGACTTCACTTTCGTTTGTCCTACGGAGCTTCACGCATTCCAGTCGAAATTGGCTGAATTCGAAGCACGAGGATGTGCAGTAGTAGCTTGTTCAACAGACACTGAAGAATCTCACTTCAGCTGGTTGCAGATGGATAAGAACCAGGGAGGAATCAAGGGAGTGACTTACCCACTTGTTGCTGATACAACAAAGACGATCGCAACAAACTACGGAGTTCTTGCTGGAGACTACGACTACAACGAACTAGGTGAGTTGGTAGCTGAAGGCCCGATGATCGCATACCGCGGACTATTCCTTATCGACAAAGCAGGAATCGTACAACACGCTCTCGTAAACAACCTTCCACTCGGACGTAACGTTGATGAGGCTATTCGTGTGTTGGATGCACTTCGTCACGTTGAAGAGAACGGTGAAGTTTGCCCGGCAAACTGGACGGAAGGTGAAAAGGCAATGACTGCAAGCTTTGATGGGGTAGCTGAATACCTCTCTGCAAACTGATTTGCAGGTTTTTTGAATAATAGGATGGGAAAGAGGGCTTTGGCCCTCTTTTCTTTTTTGGGGGCGGAACGCGGAACGCAGAACGCGGATTGCGGATTGCCGGACTATTTCCTTACTGCGATCCGCGTTCTGCATTCCTTTTTCAACGTTCCACAGTATTTCCGAAGTAGTGGCCTATGGTCTCTTCGGCCGCCTTTCCTTGAGTCGTAAAATCGAGTTTGAAATCTTCGGCTCTGCGTTCGTGATCTGTGCGTAGTTGCCATAAATGGACACCAGCAAACCACGGTTTGTTCCAGACTTTTTCGAAGAAAGCCTTGTAGCAGTTTACTTGAATTTCTTCTGAGTAGACAGCTTCGTTTTCTTCGTCATATTCTACCCATTCCCAAGGTTTGGCTGCGGCGTTTGTGGTGCTGCGATAGCCCATTTCTGTGAAGACGACGTGGCGTTGATTTGCTTGCGCTACTTTCTCCATGTCTTTAAGGTGATCGTCCCAACCGTTTGTGATGTCTTCTAGGCTCGGTTGTTTTTTTGAGCAGAGAGGGAAGTATCCTTGAATGCCAATGTAGTCAAGGTGTTCCCAGAAGGTGATGGCTTCATATTCTCTGTACCAGTTGGCCGCATAGATCACTTTGCCTGAGTAGACCGCACGGACATCTGCAATCAACTCAACCCAAAATTCTGGACGTTTGGACGAGAGTTGATCGAACTCCATTCCTATGCAGTACATGTCGGCATTTCCGGCTTCAGCCACTGTTGCATACCTCAGGATGAAACTTCGGTAGGTTTCGCGCCAGCTCAACCAATCTTCCTCTGTATCATGATCAATGTCGGATCTCCATTCTCCGTTTTCAGTGTGCTGAATCCAAAGGTGTGGTTTGAAGAAGACCTTGTACCCTTGACTTTTAGCTCTCCGTATTCTCTCTGCCCATCGCTCGTCGTATTCTCTCATGGCCGTCGTATCTCCTCGATTAGCCCATGTGTGGTCGCTTCGGATGGAATCTTGAAAGGCCCATGAGACCATCGTTACCCAATTCAAATGATAAGGCTCCAGTATCGAATATTCATCCACGTTTTCTAGGCTGAATACATGAGCTCCTTTTTGTTTTTCCGCTAGCGCAGAAAGGGGAGAGGAAGAATTAGAATTAGAATGAGAATTAGAATTAGAATGAGAATTAGAATTAGAGTGGGAGTCGTTTGGGGCGCAGGAAGAGAGGAGGAAGGATGAGAATAAGAATGAGAATAAGAATGAGAGTGAGAACGACTTCATGCGGAGAAGGTAGGGATTGAGGAATAAATAATGATTAGTAATTAATAAATAGTGATTTGCCCTTCTCCAAAGAGTCGCCTTAGGCCTTAAGCCATACGCCTTTCGCCAGAAGATGCAATGAGGGAAAGCAGCAGTAACCCAGGTAATTGGAATCGGGCATCGGTCATCGTAAATACGGAGAGGAACCAGAAGTAACATACCAATGCAAGAATGAGCCAGGCGAGAAGCGGAGCGTTCCGCCGGAGGCGAAAAAAGCCCAAGGCCCCAGCAATAAGAAGGAATAAGTTCATCGCGAACTGAATGCCGCCGAGGGCTAGGGAAGTGAATGAAGAGTTGACGAGGGTTGTAAACCCTGTTTGTTCCTTTTGCTCTGAATACCCTAGTATTGGATCATAAGTGTAGCCGAGTCCGAATGCTTTATCGAAATAGCTTCTGGGAGGTTTGATGTGATAAAACGCTAAGCTCTTTGCTGTGTTGACGGCGAGTTCTTTCGGGTGGTTTTTGAATATGCCAAGGGCACGTTCACGACAGTAATGGAGGTACCTTCTGGTGGCGTATTCTTTATCCCAATCTTGGAGTGATTTTGCTTCGTTGGCCAGTTTGTGCTGTACCTCTGTAAACGGTTTTGATTCCGCGCTAGCGAGCGCCGCAGCACCATTGTAGAAGAGCAAATTGTTCGTACTCATACTACTCAAACGAGGGGTGCCGAATTGATAATAATTGCGGGCCATCCAACTTCCGGGAAGCAAAGTGAACGCGACCATGAATAATCCAATTTGGCCTTTCGTAATGCTTAATTTCCAGAAGTATGGAAGCAAAATAAGTGGCAAGAACTGCGCGATCGGACGAGTCACAGCCATTATTCCCAGCACTAGTCCGAGAGCAATGAGGCGCTTCGTAGTGAGTTCCTTCGACAACTGTAATAAGCAAAACGCAAGGAGGAGGATGAACAAGCTATCACTAAGAATGATGGGAGAGAACAGCAGCAGTGATGGCGAGAAGCAAAGCAAGAGGAAGATGATCCAACCGTTCGGTAATTGCCAATGTTGTGTGGCGCGATAAATCCAAACGGGGATGAATGCGCCTAAGGTCGCCTGGAGTAAACTGACCACATAGATTGGAATACCCAAAGCTCTGAAGGGGAGCAAAAAAAGCGGATATCCTGGTGTGCGCGCAATGTCAGGGAAGAAAGGCGATGAGGTGCTGCGACTGAATTCACCTTCTGCAAACAGGTTATCTGCTAAGAGAATGAACTGATCTGAATCGTACAGTTTGAAGTCTCCAGAGGTGAAGAAAACCAGCAGCCACCAGATGAATCGCGGGGTAAAGGCGATCAGAAATAAGGTGATCGAAGAACTCCGCGAAAAATAATTGTGACCTATGTCTAAAAGCTTCGTCATAAGAATGCTGACGTAAAGTAGGAGAAACTTAACAAATCATGGTGTGAGCAACGGTAGATCGGTGTTTTGGTTCTGGTGATTTTGTGGAGATTGAAAAACCGTTGCATTGGCCGATGAAGGCAGGCCCACAAAGAAGATAGTGTAGCATATACACTATCTTCTTACTTTTGTTGTACTATTTTGCAGTATGAATAAGCTTTTCCCCCTATTTGCCGCGCTATTTCTCATCGCTTGCGGCAGCGAACCACCAGCAAAAGAACCTACATCAGAAGCCGTTCAGGTTGGTGATACCTACGAAACCGATGTATTGACGCACCCAGATTGGTCGCACGACGCTACCATCTATGAGGTGAATATTCGTCAACACACTCCCGAAGGAACATTTAAAGCGTTTGAAGCAGATATTCCTCGTCTGAATGAAATGGGCGTTGAGATTATGTGGTTGATGCCAATTCACCCTATCGGTGAGGTGAATCGCAAAGGCGGACTCGGAAGCTACTATGCCGTAAAAGACTACACTGCTGTCAATCCAGATTACGGTACGATGGAAGATTTCAAGTCGCTCGTTACCACAGCGCATAGCTACGGTATGCGTGTGATTATTGACTGGGTAGCCAACCACACCGCTTTTGATAATGTATGGACGAAAGACCATATGGATTACTACATGTTGGATTCGTTAGATCAACTACAACCGCCACTTGGAACAGATTGGTGGGACGTTGCTCAGCTTGATTGGAAAGGTGAAGTGAAGAACGAAGCCATGTGGAATGCCATGACTGAGTCTATGGCTTTCTGGTTGACAGAGGCGAACATTGACGGTTTCCGTTGTGATGTGGCTGATTTTGTGCCAGTTGAGTTCTGGGATCAAGCACGCCAAGCGTTAGAGAAAGTTAATCCACAAGTATTTATGTTGGCTGAGGCTGAAAACCCGAAGCACCACGAGCGCGCTTTTGATATGAGCTACAGCTGGGAGTTTATGCACATCATGAATGAAATCGCGAAAGGAGAAAAGCAGCTATCAGCGATTGATGAATACATGGCGAAAGAAGACACCAATTTCGTTGAAAGCGCTTATCGTATGATGTTCACCACGAACCACGACGAAAACTCATGGAACGGAACAGTATTCGATCGCTACGGAGATGGTCACTTGGCATACGCAACCTTGGCCTTCACGATTAATGGCATGCCATTGATTTACAGCGGACAAGAGGCAGGCAACAACGAAGCACTCGAATTCTTTGAGAAAGACACGGTGAAGTGGGGAGATTACATCTACCAAGACTTCTACACTAAGCTCATGAAGCTCAACCGTGAGAACGAAGCGCTTTGGAATGGACATTTCGGTGGTGATTTCATTAAGCTTCCGACGACAGCTGACGACAAGATTTACGCCTTCATGCGCAAGAAAGAAGAGCATGAGGTGATTACGATTGTGAACCTCTCTGAAGAGCCAACCACTGTTGAGTTGGTAGAAGCATTGGGTTCAGAGTACAAGAGTATTTTCAATAATCAGATGCTTTCTGTTTTCACCAACGGTGAGCTGAAATTGGACAAATTCGGATACCAAGTATTCGTCAAAGAATGAAAATAGCCATCATCGCACACGACGGGAAGAAGCCTGAAATGGTACGCTTCCTGATGGATCACAGAGATGTTCTTAAACGCAACGACATTCAGTTAATTGCTACGGGAACGACTGGTCAACACGCCATGGACGCTGGACTCGAAGTGGAGCGCGTTGCTAGTGGACCCCTTGGCGGAGACGCTCAAATTGCAGCGCAGGTCACAGACGGTATTATCGACGTGGTGTTCTTTTTCCGTGACCCCCTTGGGAAACACCCGCACGAACCAGACATCAATATGTTGATGCGTATCTGCGACGTGAAGAACATTCCTTTGGCCACGAACCCAGCTACGGCAGAAATGATTCTCGATAGCTTCTAAGAAGCTACCTTTGTCGCATGGCATGGCCGGCGAATAACAAGTATGCTACGGTTCGAGCGTGGTTGATTCAGCTACTGACTGATCTACCTGATGAACGTGAACGCGACAACATCGCGCGTGAACTCATGACTTTTCGCACCCGCAAATCGCGTGCGCAATTAATGATTGAGCCGCACCCTTTTACGGAGTCCGATCTGAATTTTTTTGTCGCTAGCGCGGAACGGCTGGTCAAGCATGTTCCCTTGCAGCACATTACGAATCAAGCCTTCTTTTTCGGTCGTCCATTTTATATCGATGGTCGGGTCTTGGTTCCGCGCCCAGAAACGGAGGAGCTGGTAGAGTTAGCCTTGTCCGAATTCCACGCTAGTGAAAACATTCGCGTGTTAGATATTGGAACAGGATCAGGAGTCATCCCCATTTCAATCAAACTCGAACGTCCGCTTTGGGAAGTGCATGCTTGGGAGATTTCGAAAGAAGCTATTGATGTCGCAAGTCAAAATGCTCAAGATTTAAGCGCAGATATCGCTATCGCGGAAGTGGATGTCTTGTCGAATGATTTGCCAAAAGGCACTTTTGATTTGATCATCAGTAATCCACCATACATCCCTGAAAGTGAAAGGGCCATCATGGATCAGCGAGTTACCGATCACGATCCTTCTCTTGCGCTCTTTGTAGAGGATACTGAACCTTTGATCTTTTACCAACGCATTGCAGGATACGCTGAAAAACACCTCACTGCAAGTGGGAAACTACTCTTCGAAATTCACGAGGAATTTGGAAAGGAGATGCAGGAATTACTTGCCTCCAAGTTCCGCACCGAGCTCTATCAGGATGCGCAAGGAAAAGACCGTATCTTGAAAGCAGAACGAAAATAATTTGCCTTGGACCTCACACTGGGTAGACTTTGCACGTCTATGTTATTGAAAACATAAACTTGTACTATGAAAACGCTCCTCTCTTTAATCGGTCTGCTTTGTGCCATAACCGTTTCAGCACAACTAGCTCAAACCGGATATGCCTTAGTTGACGAATGGTCAGAAGGTTATTATGTAGATGGTTCTTTCGGAACCATGCCTGCAACTGTTCTTGATAACATGATCCCCCATTTGGCAGTAGCCAACTTTGGTGATGAAGTTCAACAAGGAGTTCAGCTCCAATTTAGTATTGATGGTGCGGTTATGGGGTTATCAGATCCAATTGATTTGGCTCCAGGCCAACATGATACCTTGAGTGTTGAGATTCCGATGACATTGAATCCAGGTCAATACCTTGCTGATCTGACGGTGATTAGTCAAAGCATGGATGACGACCCTAGCGATAATTCTATTATTAGACCTTTCCACATTACAGAATATGACTTAGGCCGCGATCATGGCGAGGTAAACAGTCTGTATCCTGAGATTCCTCCAAGTTCTGGAGAGCAGTTTTATGCCTCTTACACACTTGTTCCTGAGGATATTACTGCCTATGGGATGCGTGTGGCGCTTGCCGGAGGGATTCCATATTCAGAGGTAAAGGTCAAAGTATATTCTCAATGGAATGAGGTTGTAGCGGAAGGAAGCACCTTATTGAACCCAGATGATCTAAACGAAACCGACATCTCAATTGATGAAGTGAAATGGATTGACATTGCGTTTGACGAGGCCGTTGAACTTAGTCCATATCAGATCTACTACACCGGTGTTGCGACTGATGGGAATAGCCAGCTTCAAGTGCTGAGGGCTATATCTCACGATTGGATAGATGGTGTATACTTCGAAGAGGATGGGACCAATTGGGTGCCGGATGATGTTGTCATGGTTAGGGTATCCTTCGATCCCGATTTTGAAACACAGGAATTATGGGGATGTACGGATTCCGAAGCATGTAATTACGATCCTATGCTGCTCGAGGATGAAGGAATATGTCTCTACCCAGAGGAATTCTATGACTGTGCAGATAACTGTTTATCTGATGTTGACAATGACGGAATTTGTGACGAGCTCGAGATCTTAGGATGTACGAATCCTGAGGCCGAGAATTACGATCCATTGGCTACAGATGACGATGGAAGCTGCTATGGAATGCCAGTGTATGGATGTACACAGGATTTCTATGTAGAGTATAATCCCGAAGCAAATATTGACGACGGTAGCTGTCTTGTTTGGCTCTACGGTGAAACCCTAGTCCTCAATTTTCAGTCTGAAGCAGATTCTATCTCTTTCCGAATGGAAAACCCGGCAGATGGCTACGGCTATGATTGTTGTTGGGGAGGATGGGACAATGCCCGTTACTTCCAATGGAACCCTGATTCTTGCTACCGAATCACCATGTATGATTCAGGAGGTGACGGTTGGGAAAACTCAACGCTTCAGCTCTATTCATCAGGTGATCTGATGCTCGAAACCAGCCTCGAAGATGGATTCGAAGAAGAGTTCTATTACGGATTGTTTGGTCCTTGTGTGTATTCAGAATATGACGGACCCATGTACGAGCTAACGGATGAAGAAACCGTGGAATACGGTCTATTCGGACCAAATCCTACGGATAACTTTGGAACCGTTCAATGGCGAAATCTAACTCCTGATGAATTCGTTTATGTCTCCGTATTCGATAATGCAGGAAGGAAGGTCAAAGAGACCCAAGTAGTCGCCTCAGGAGCAGGTGAGATTCAATTTCAGCTCAACCTTTCTGACCTTGAAACGGGGATCTATCAGATGGTTTTACGCCAGGGTGAACACTTCGAAACCGAACGTATCATCAAGAAATAAGAATCACCCCATATTCAATAAACTTGAATTGCTTGTGAGTCATTTTCTCAGGATGCAATGGAAGCTTTCCATCAATCTTGTGAACGGCCACGATAGGGTGAGTATCAGCAATGAAACTCTTACCCAATCTCGGACGAATCAAAACCATTTCGAATTGATTTCCTGAAGAGTTATAGACCTTGGCAACGTACATCGAGTCATGATCCTTCAGGAAAATCTTTTCGAGAATTTCAATGTTTCGTTGGTAGCGCAGGTATACTTTCTTTCGTGCAAAAGGCCGAATGGGTTGTTGTTTTCCGATGAGTGCATTCAATGCAATTTCTACCGGTGAGTCACCCCTGATGTTGACATTGTAGTCTTGAAACAGCGATAGGCTGTACTTCCTATTCAAAGGGAAATTGAATCGTATCCGAAACCACTTTCCCCGAATAAGTCTAAACCGACTTAATCTTAATGCGGCAATGGCAATGATGATTCCGGTGGTGAATATGGAGCCTAAAAAGGAGAAAAAGGCATTGTTAGTATTAAATTCTACGAAGACCAAAAACGACTGTATTCCGAAAAGAACGACATAGAACCCCACAATTCTGAGGGCAACAGTCCATGATTCAATCGATCGACTATAATGGAAGTGAGGTGAATTATTCAATGCATTGTTGAGCATTCGTGCATAGGCAGAAATGCAGAGTAAGTAGAAGATTATGGCTAGTAAATAGCCAGGGCCTTCAAACCCTTGCCACATTAGAGCAAAATCATAGATACCATGGGCGGTAGCCGCCAGCATCAAGAAACCGAACATCTCCCAAATCGAAGGTTTCGGCTTTTTGAACCGCTGTCGCATGAATCCATAGGCCACGAAAACGGTCCAAGTCATGTGGCCAATCACCGAAAGGACCGCGCGTCCAGATATGATCTCAGGACCACTTGACGTGAAGTACATCACATTCTCTACCGCTGCAAACCCCAATGCACAAGTGGCTGCAAATGAGAGATAATCTACCGGCTCATCGATCACTTTCGGTAGCATCTTCAGCATGATAAAGAAGGGAATGAACTTCGCTACTTCCTCCAATAATCCTATCTGGAAGATGCAGTACATCAGGTCATTAAAGAAGCCCCCATGCATCCGCCAACCAATTTCATTCAGCAAAAAGGCGTGAGCTACAAAAACAAAAACCACAGAAGCACAGCCCATCAAGAAAGCCACTAGAAAGTAAATAAGGCTATCCCTTTCATAGATGTCAATGCTTCGGTAGTAGTGCACCCAAATCCAAGAAATAAAGAGTGCAACGAGAATGTAGCCAATGATCATGCAACGAAAATAAGGAAAGCAGATCGCGGATCGCGGATTGCGGATTGCGGATTGCAGAATGCGGATCGCGGAATGCGGAATGCGGAATGCGGATCGCGGAATGCGGAATGCGGAATGCGGATCGCGGAATGCGGAATGCGGATCGCGGAATGTTGAATTTCGTCCACCGTCCACCGTCCACCGTCCACCGACTTAAGCCTTAAGCCATAGGCCATAAGCCTAAAAGATGGTGCAACCTTACCCCAAACATCCCCGTCTTAATTATGCCGTTGTACGGCTTACCGAAAACAACAAACTATGCTCCGTATTGAGAACCCTTGTCCGCTCAAGGCCTTTCATATGAAGAAGGTGGAAGGAGGACATTTCTGCGGTCAATGTCAAAACAAGGTGGTAGACATTCGTCACATGAACGACGAGCAAATCCAACACTTGGTTGAGACTGAAGACCACCTTTGTGTGAGTGCCCATCGCGATCAACTCACTGGTCAACATCTTGTGAAACGCTCCCTTCGCAAACGAATCATTTTCGCTGCCGCCTCGGTCATCGCCATCTTCGGGTTTATGCCTTCCGCGCTAGCGCAAGCAACAGTACCACAAAAACCGGCGAAAGAAACGGTCACTGTAACCAAGAAAAACACGGTAATGAAAGACAAACGCGGAGACGAAGTCTGCGTTCCAGTAATCGACGAAGACCAACCAAAACGCAAATACCGAAGAAGGAGGTTCGGAAAGCGTCAAGTACGCGGTCGATTTCGTACGTTAGGTTGTCCTTCATTTTAGGAGTAAGTCAGAAGCGGAAGTTCTGACGCCGGATGCCGGATGCCGGACGCCTGATATAGCATGATTAGTTCGCCTTCGGCTGGATAGCATGATCAGTCCGCCTAAGGCGGATAAGGTGATTCGGGATAATTCCCAGTTGTAGTTGGTCACAAATCGGATGCCGGACGCCGGACGCCGGATCTAACATGATCTGGGAGGCTTTAGGCTATAGGCTTTAGGCGTTAGTATGTTCACACGTTCAAGGGAATAAATCTGATTAGATATTCGGTTTATTTGTCCACTGTCCACTGTCCACTGTCCACTGTCCACTGTCCACTGTCCACTGTCCACAAACTAACGCCTAAAGCCCAACGCCTAACGCCTCTCAAAAAGGTACCGGCATCGCCTCATCCACCCCTTCCATCCATCGATAAACCGTTGGATGGAGTAGCTCTTTTTGGTAAGATTTCGAGGCATCGTTGTAGCTATCATACCCGCGTAATTCGCCGTCGTTTCCGAAGCTGATCGGACGGTCATTTATTTGATAGGTGAAGAGGATAATCGCTGCGAGTAGAACGAATGGTGTCAACTTACGCGCTTTCAGTCCGAACCACTTTGCTGCAATTAAAATGATACCGTTGAGACCAATGGAAGCTAGTACAATTAAGAAAAGATCGTAGTTATTCCACCACCAGATTTTTCCCCAACCACCGATGTATTCAGGATGCGGCCAGAAGAAGGCGACGCCACCCCAGGTGAGTGGAGGGGTGATCATGTCTTCGATGCAATGGAAGGTCATTCCCAAGGTAAAGGCTACAAAGAAGATGGTGTTCTTCTTCATCCATTCGAGGTAGCTTACTTGCTTTTTACGCACCCCTCGTTTCCAAGCGAAGCGCAGGGATAGAAAGAAAAAAGGAATCAAGAGAGCCCACGTAAATGAATGCAGGGCGCCATGATGTGAGTACCAATGTTTATCGAAATAAATGTCATTCCCGGCTTGAGTTAGGCCGAACCATTTTCCAAAAGTGCCGTCAAAACCAGACCATTTCGAGATCACATCAAGGTCAGGAATAGCTCCTGCGATGGTTCCAACCAAGATAATCCCGGCACGTTGAGCAAGGCTCCCTTTCGAAAAAGAAGCCACCACAACTCCTGCAGCTGTTCCACTAATGGTATGGGTAAGAATGTCCATCGATTCGAAGATCGTTATTCGATTGGTCTTCGCGGAACCTTCCATCAAAATTGTACGTATTTTTCCAGAGACTGAACAAACACCCTATGCTAACTAAAGCTCAGAAGTCGACTTATCGTGGCGAGATTTTTCGTCATCTCGACGGCATCGCGACGGCACCAGTAGCCTATGCGCTACATCAAAAAGGAGTTGATCAATACCTTCTTCAAAGAGGCACAGTTTCTTTATCGGAGGTGGTTGAAGAATTCAACGCCAACGAGGGATACATCAATGCCGCTTTGCGCATTTTGTGTTCGCAAGGCTGGATGGAACAAGAGATTGACAATGCCAGCGATCAAATCAAATACCATGTAAACGCTCATTCGAAAGTCGCTTTCGCACACTTTCATTTGTACGAAGATGTGGTGCATTTGATGAAGATTTCAGAGAATTACCACCATCGGAAATTCTCTCCTGAGGCATTTGCGGTAATGGAGCGAATTTGCAATCGTTACCGCGATCATTATGGTATTGAATTTAGCGCTAACGCGGAAGAGCGAACGATTCAAGAGCAAGTGCTCAAGCATATTGAAGGAGCTTTGATTGGACCAACCATCGTTCATATGGGGATGGGAGGGATGTTCCACAAGTATTTCATGGAGGCGTCATTCCGTGCCGATGAATACCACGAACACCCAGAGAGTTTTTACAAGCTCCTTTCGTTCTTCGGACACCTTGGTTGGTTCACGGAAAAGAATGAGACCTTCCAGTTCACTGACAAGGGATTGTTCTTTGCTCAACGCGCTGCTGCCTATGGCGTGACTGTATCATACATTCCAATGTTTCGAAAGGTAGATGAGATGATCTTCGGAGATCCGGCGAAATTGAGAAATGTAGCTGAAGGAGAAGCAGAGCAACACGTTGACCGTGCTATGAATGTTTGGGGAAGCGGTGGTGCGCACTCTACTTATTTCAAGAAGATTGATGAGGTAGTCATCCAGTTGTTTGATCGTCCGATCGATGAACAGCCTAAGGGAATCCTCGATATGGGGTGTGGAAATGGAGCGTTCATACAGCACTTGTTCGAAGTGATTGAGCAACGAACAGCCAGAGGTAAAATGCTAGACGAGCATCCGCTTTTCTTGGTGGGCGCTGACTACAATGAGGCTGCTTTGAAGATCACTAGAGCCAACTTGATCAAGTCTGATATCTGGGCAAAAGTGGTTTGGGGAGACATTGGTCGACCTGATTTGCTCGCCAATGACCTCAAAGAGAATTACGGTATCGAGCTCAGCTCATTGTTGAACGTGCGTACCTTCCTTGATCACAATCGAATTTGGAGTGATCCTTCTGTCGCTAGCGCGGAACGCGTGAGCGCTTCCACAGGTGCCTTCGCCCATCGCGGACGTCGTATTCCGAACAACATGGTGGAAGACAACTTGAATGAGCACTTCGGAAAGTGGGCGCCCTACGTAGAGCGTTTCGGATTACTCGTCATTGAACTTCACACAGTGAACCCTTCCACGGTAGCGAAAAACATTGGAAGAACGCCAGCAACGGCATACGATGCAACGCACGCATTCTCTGACCAATACATCGTAGAACCAGAAGTGTTTTTGAAGATCGCCGAAGAAAGTGGCTTGCACGCTGACCCTCAATTCAGCTCAAGGTATCCGAATAATGAATTGGCCACCGTAACGGTCAATTTGCTCAAGGGAAAATAAACCTGGCAAAGTGTTTGGGTGTCAGTAGCATGCGAAGTACTATCTTCGCGCCGTGAAAATGATAAGGGTACTGATACTAGGATTAACGATGCTTCCGCTACTTGCCACAGGGCAGGTAGATAAGGAAGTGTGGTTGATTAATGGACCAAAATACCTGGGGGAAGGATTCAAAACGTATAAGCTTGATTTCGTCTTTGACGGACGAAACTCCTTCGTAGATGGCAGTTCTGTGCCGGTCGGGGGATTCCGAATTGGGATTGAGCATGAGCGTGTCAATCGCATCGGTATCGGATTCTACGGTTTCTCGAACGACGTAGAGCGAGTTGATTTTGTAACTCCTGAAGATAGCCTTGTTGGCAGAGCCAATCTAGATTTCAGCTACGCTAGTCTTTATTTTGAACGCGTCTTATTCTTCAATCCTAAATGGGAATGGTCTGGTACCGTTCATGTTGGAACCGGACGAGTGAATATTCTCGGACAGAATGCTGAAGAGAAGTTCACCTTGGTAGAAGAAGTTCCTGTGAACCCTCTTGAATTCTCCTCTTCTGGTTATCACCACATGTCTTGGTGGCTTTCAGTAGGAGCAGGCGTGGGGTATCGATTTATGCTAAATACTCCACAAGAAATTCGTGCGACTTACGAGTCAGTAGTTTACCTTGCAAAGGTCAAGATCCGAATCGGAAAGGCGATTCGGGCGATCGGAAACAAGGATGTCAAAAATGAATACTGAGCAGGCCCGCGCACGCATTGATCAACTCACAGAAGAGCTAAGAGAGCACAACCATAAGTACTATGTGCTCAACACCCCAAGTATTTCCGACTACGACTTTGATATGCTGCTCAAAGAGCTCGAACAGCTTGAGTCAGCGCATCCTGAATTAGCTCACGAAAACTCTCCAACGAAACGAGTTGGAGGAGACATCACAGAAAAATTTGAGAAGTACACGCACCGTTACCCGATGCTCTCGCTCTCAAATTCATACAGCAAGGAAGAGATTTCGGAATGGGCTGCACGCCTTGAGAAGACCATTGAAAATGAGGAAGTGGAGTTCGTTATGGAACTCAAGTACGATGGTGTAGCGATTTCATTGACTTATGAAAATGGTGAGCTCGTTCGTGCGGTGACACGAGGTGATGGTGAGACGGGAGAAGTAGTGACTGCAAACGTTCGAACGATTCGAAGCATTCCATTGAAATTGAAAGGAGACGCTTGGCCATCTTCTTTTGTGATTCGCGGCGAGATCTTCTTCCCCTTGGAGAAGTTTGAAGCGCTGAATAAACAGCGTGAAGCTGACGGATTGGAGCTCTATGCCAATCCGCGAAATACCGCTTCTGGAACACTAAAGAACCAAGACTCTAAATTGGTGGCAGAGCGTCAATTGGATTGTTTGCTGTATTCGATTTATGCACCGGAGCAACTCGTGACCAATCACTACGATGGATTGACACATGCCTCAGAATGGGGTTTCAAAGTTCCGCCAGCGGCGAAGAAATACATCGGGAAAGCGAACTCAGTAGATGGCATCATGGAGTTCATTTCATACTGGGATGAGCACCGTCATCAGCTGCCTTTCGAAATTGATGGGATTGTCATCAAGGTGAACCAATACGACCAACAAGAGCGTCTTGGGATGACTGCGAAGTCGCCACGTTGGGCCATCGCTTATAAATTCAAGGCCGAAGCGGCATTAACGCGCTTAAATGAAATTACCTACCAAGTAGGGCGAACTGGAGCAATCACTCCGGTAGCGAATCTTGAACCTGTGCTTCTGGCAGGAACCACCGTGAAACGAGCTTCACTTCATAACGCTGACCAAATTAAAAAGCTCGATATCCGAGAGGGAGACTACGTATACGTGGAGAAAGGAGGGGAGATCATTCCGAAGGTCACAGGCGTGGAGCTATCGAAACGTCCTGCTGATTCAAAGCCGCATGTTTACATCACCCATTGTCCTGAATGTGGTACTGAGTTGATCCGCAAGGAAGGAGAGGCTCAGCATTACTGTCCGAATGAAACGGGCTGTCCACCACAGATCAAAGGGCGCATGGAACACTTCATCTCTCGCAAGGCGATGAATATCGATGGACTCGGACCAGAGACCATCGACCAACTATGGGAAGCCGGCCTACTGAAGAATGCAGCTTCACTCTATCAGCTCAAAGCAGAAGATGTTCTTCCCCTCGAGCGCATGGGAGAGCGATCAGTAGAAAAGCTTCTTGAAGGATTGACCGCTTCGAAAGAACGTCCGTTTGCTAAGGTACTTTTCGCATTAGGTATTCGATACGTTGGAGAGACGGTGGCAAAGAAACTGACGAAAGAATTCAAGACCATCGATGCGCTCCAAGCTGCATCATTGGAGGAATTGGTTGCCGTAGATGAGATCGGCGACCGCATTGCGGAAAGTGTTATTGAATACTTCGCAGAAGAAAAAAACCAAGAAATTGTTGCTTTACTACGAGAAGCCGGATTGCAATTCGAAGCTGAAGAAAGTGAAGGTCCAACAAGCGCATTGTTGGAAGGAAAGAGCTTCGTAGTCTCAGGCGTTTTTACTCAGTATTCACGCAATGAGATTAAGGCAGCCATTGAGGCAAATGGCGGGAAGAACGTAGGTTCTATCTCTAAGAAGACAGATTACGTATTGGCTGGTGACAAGATGGGACCCAGTAAGCTGAAGAAAGCCGAAGACTTGGGGATTCCTATTATTTCAGAGCAAGACTTCATCGATATGATCAATTAAAAAAGGGACGCCGTAAAGCGTCCCTTTTCATTTAAACGGGTACTAGAATTGCCGTGCATAACCAATGAATGGCAATGCCGGAAGATCTCCATCAAACTCGCTGCTGACAATAGCTCCAATGTCAAAAGAGTTTCTTTTGCTCATGATTCGTATCCCCTGAATACCGAAATAGATAGGTTCGGGTACATCTTCCCAGTCGCCAGTGCCATCTGCGTTGATTACACGTTCTCGGCTGTTTATGGTCAACATATAGTTTTCAGAGACTAGGGAGATAGAATTGGAAACTCTGTGAATTCCTGAGAGCGCAAAGACTGGGTAGTCAGCGAAGGTGTCTTGGGTAAACGGCATGCCGACACTGAGGGTCACACTCGATTCGTCGTTTCCATAAGTGAAGCTCGAATAACCGATGCCTACAAAGTAATTCTCTGGCACTCGAATTAACATGACTCCGGCAGCTACGTGGAAGTCTTTTGCTACCTGGGTTCCAATTTTCGGTGTGAAGAAAAGGATCGGGTTTCCTAATACAGTAGATATAAATTCAAACCCGCCTCCGAGAGATAAATGATCGGTCACACCTACATTGACGAAGTTCCCGGAAACCATAATGTTCTGATAGTAGCCTTGACCTTTACGCAGCGTTTGCGCACTTGGAGAAAAGAAGTAACGTGTGGCATTGGGCGTCCGGAAGGAATACTTGAAACCCATGGGCAAGTGCGAAATACTCTTGATGTTACTCTTCACCAAATAGAGGTCTCCGTTCTCTGAGCGAATGATGAGTTGGGTATCTGTCTCTTCGACTTTTTTTCCTGTAAACACTTCACCGTTGTTCATTCGAACTTCGATAATGGGAATAGAGTCAGAAGGAGATTCTTGAGCTTGAATTTTGGTGTTGCATAGAATCATGCATAACCCAAGCAGGGATAGAAAAATTGCTTTTTTCATCGCGTGTAGTTTTATGTTCGAACTACCACAGGCAAACGCGGCAGTCATTTAATGTTAGAACCAAACATAGGGTAAAATCTGAATGCATACCAAACTTTTGGATGCAAAATTTGCCAATTGATTCCCAGGAGATTACGTTGAATTGGCTTAGTGTTAAACGAACAATTCACGCGACCAAACGGCCTCTGCAGCAGCGATCCCCCCTTGATAAAGTGCCTTCAATCTGGCTTGATCGATATCGTATACTCCTTGTGTAATTCTCGGCAAAAAGACCGTCCCGTGATCTTTGATTCCCTTGTTTTCCATCACCTGTTGCTCGATGAGCTCGTCGTTCTTAGAAATCTCATTATTGGTGATAACGACATAGCGTTCAAGAATGGTTAAGAGGTTCGAAGGTTGGAAGCTAGTGTGGTCGATAAAGTCATGCGGATCATCCGGACGACTATAGATCGTAGCTGATTCTTTGATGTCGTACTTATTACTCGACAACACCTTCGCACTCGGACTATGATCACGAACGCCTCCGTCGAAGAGTAAGAGTTGGTCGTTCTTGCTTCCTTCTCCTTCAAAGTCTTTGATTGGTCCTTTGAGTAAAACACCCGGAGTAAAGATGGGTAGGCTGGCAGAGGCATTCACCATCTTCAGCATTTGATCATAGGTGAGCTCTTTGAGGTTGAAGTAGAATCGTTTGCCAGTGTAGAAATCAACCGTTCCTACGATGCAAATTGGGAGCTTATCGTTCGTCTTGTACGCTTCAAATTCTTCAAAGGTGATGACTGTACTTAAGGTCTTTTCTAGGTTCTTTTGGACACCAAGGTAGTATCGTCCGTTTAAGATTTTACTGAAGGCATTCCAGAGCCTGATTTTACCATTTTTAGAAACAGGTGATTCACTGAAGAAAGAGTCAAACTCGAGGTTTAGCACGAGCTGTTTGATCTCATCGTACTTCCCCAAAGCCATGGGAAGGGAAAGGATGGCACCGGCAGAAATTCCAGAGATGATGTCTGGTTGATATTGGCGGTCGCGCATGACGTATTCCGCTGCTCCGAAGAGGCCAGAGATCTTGGTTCCTCCTCCTGAAATTCCTAGGTGTTTCATAGCCGTTTGATGTCTGCTCAAACTTAGGGATTAACACATAGAATCACCGTATCAGTTTCGTTGAAGGTGAAAATCTCAGGGCCCACCCCCACCTGAGCACCAACAACTGCCTCAAGTTCTCAAGGATTTTTTTGAAAGGCAATAAATCAAGGACTGACTTTGTGTGTGTAGGTCAATTTTCCATGGATGACTACATACCTCTTATTTCTTGGGTTCAGTTTGAAAAGGACAAACCGATTTTGCGTTACCACTTGCGCGCTAAACTTCGAACTCGTAATATTGATGTATGCAGTTGACAATCACTCCATGTAAACCTGCGCATCTGATCGGCCTCCAACCGATCTTCGATTGCTGAGATCTAATTCGATTCCGCCGCTAGGCGAAATGAAATGAATTGATTCAGAAATCCCTTTTCAAATGAAATCCTTACATACTTTCTTCCTTATGGGAGCGTTGTTGCTGGCCGGGTCGTATTCCGCGTTAGCGCAACAAACCATTTCGGGTAAAGTGACTGATAGTGAGACCGATGAAGGACTACTAGCAGTAACGGTGGTGATCAAAGGCGAAAACAAAGGTGCCTTCACTGACCTGGATGGAAGCTATCAAATCGAAGTGACCGATGAGCAGTTTAAGAGCGGTAAGCTCGTCTTCTCGTTCATTGGTTATGCTTCTAAAGAAGTCGCTATCGCGGAATCGAACACGATTAACGTGGCCTTGGCTCCTGAACAACTCCTCCTCGAAGAGGCAGTGGTGACAGCGATTGGTATTAAAAAAGACAAGCGTAAAGTCGGTTATGCAGTGACCGAAGTAAAAGAAGAAGAACTTCAACGCTCTGGCGAGATCAATGTGATGAACTCACTCAACTCGAAAGTAGCCGGGGTAAGCGTCACCTCTTCTTCAGGTTCACCAGGTGCCAGCACCACAGTGCGAATTCGTGGTAACAAATCAATCTCAGGTAGCAATGCACCGTTATACGTCATTGATGGCGTTCCGGTAGATGATAGCTACCGCGGTTCGAACTTCACTGACCAATCAAACCGTGCGATTGATATTAACCCAGATGATATCGAGAGCATCACCGTGTTGAAAGGTGGACCAGCATCGGCACTTTACGGGGTGAGAGCCGGGAATGGAGCAGTGATCATCACCACCAAAAGTGGGGGAGAAGAGACCAAGATTAACTTCAAATCGACGGTGATCTTTGATCAGGTGAATAAGCTGCCTGAAGCGCAATTGGCGTTCGGACAAGGGGAATTCGATGAATTCGTGGAAGGCACTCGGTTCTCATGGGGACCAGCCATCTCGGGTGAATCTTTCGAGCATGCACCGAACTTCTTCCAAACAGGAATCACAGCCAATAACTACCTCAGTTTTGAAGGAGGAAATAAGCGCTCGAGCTTCCTTGTTTCCATTGGAAATAGCCAGCAACGTGGTATCATTCCGAATACGCGCTACGAACGAACGAACCTGCGATTAACAGGTAAAACGAACTGGAAGGAAAAGCTATTCGTCCAGACCAATATCAACTACATCCGTTCTGGTTCTGATCGCGGTCAACGCGGTTCAAACCTCAGTGGGGTGATGCTTGGTTTGATGCGTGCCCCGGCCGATTTCGATATGACAAACGGTTTTGAAGACCCAGTAGATGAGCCTTTGGCCTATTCGAATCCAGATGGAACCCAGCGCACTTACCATAGCGTTTATGACAATCCGTATTGGAGTGTCAACAAGAACGCCAACCGGGAAGATGTTGAACGTGTCATCGCTAGCTTTGAATCTCGTCTTGAACTGACAGAGAACCTGAGCATTGTCAATCGTATCAGTACAGATTTCTACGATCAACGAGTAAAAGCATATTGGGATGCGCGCTCGGCAGAGTACCGTGACCTAGGCGGACGTATCTACAATGCTTCCACCGTGCAGCGGAACTTGAATAATGACTTTTTCATCCTGTACTCAAAGTACTTTGGGGAAGATTGGGAGTTCTCGGCTACTGCAGGACATAACTACTTCAACTACGAGACTACAGACGTAGAGCTTGATGGAGTTGGATTCATCATTCCCGATTTCTACGACATCTCAAACGTCGATATCATTAACGTGATTGCCGATGATTTCTTGAGTCGTCAGCGTGGAGTGGGTGCTTATGTTGACGCGAATGTTGGTTACAAAGGTTTCCTTTTCTTAGGCCTTACCGGCCGGAACGATTGGCTCTCCAATCTTCCAGCTGACAACAACAGTTTCTTCTATCCGTCGGTGAACCTTGGGTTCATCTTTACGGATGCCTTTGATATTGATTCGAAAGCGTTCAGCTACGGAAAACTCAGAGCAAGCTATGCGAGTGTTGGAAATGGGGCTCCAAGTCCTTACCTCACCTCGAATTTCTTCGAAGCGGCTGCTCCCGTACAAGGAAACTTGGCCTATGAACCAAACAGTGTTATCGGAAACCCAGATTTACGTCCGGAAACAACGGAAACCATTGAGTTTGGAACAGACCTTCGCTTCTACGAGAATCGTCTCGGACTGGATGTGACTTGGTACCGAAGCGAGACTACTGATCCGATCATCATTAGCTTCATTCCTTCAAGTTCAGGCTACACAACGGCAGTGTTGAACGGAACAGGGCCTATTCGAAATACAGGTCTAGAACTCCTATTAAATGCATCGGTAGTTGAGGCGAAAACAGCGAATCAGTTGGATTGGCAAACGAGCATTAACTTCAACAGACTACGAAATGAAGTAGTGTCGATCATTGATGGATTGGATGAGCTTCCGCTTCCGAGCTTTGGTTTGGCGAGTACACAGTCTACAGTGGTCTCAGGACAACCATATGGAGTTCTCATGGGCACAGCCTGGGCAAGGGATGCCAATGGCAACGTCTTGATCAATGATGAAGGATACCCAATTGTTGACAGTGAGCGCCAGATCATTGGAGATCCTAACCCTGACTTCACAGCGGGTTGGAGAAACACATTGGGATGGCGACAGTGGTCGCTCAGCTTCCTTTTCGACATCCGCGTAGGAGGCGATATGTATAATGGAACGGCCAACGTGATGCGTTTCCACGGAACCCACATAGACACAGAGAATCGCGGTGAGGAAGTGGTGATCGAAGGTGTGAATGTGAATACTGGAGAGGCGAATGCTATCGCTGTTCCTCTTGATCAGTCTTACTACACCCGCTACGGTTTGGTGGGAGTAAGTGAAGAAGGAATCGAAGAAGTGAACTGGCTTCGTCTTCGTGACTTAGGAATCACTTGGACCATGCCTCAAGAGATGAGTGAACGACTGAAGATCAAAGGTGCTTCCGTTGGCATTATCACTCGAAACTTATTCTTGATCACGAACTACAGTGGTATCGACCCAGAGACATCGCTTTCTGGAGCGGCAAACAGCTTCGGTCGTGATTATTTCAATTCACCGAACACACGTAGTTACGGAGTTCAACTCTCACTTACATTCTAAAAGCCATGAAGAATTTAATCTACCTATTCACAGTGATGATGGTCTTCTCAGCGTGTAAGTTGGAGGAGATCAATGAGAACCCTAACGTGCCTGATGATGTGCCGTTGGAGACACTATTACCCTCAGCACAATTCAACTTGGCTGAGGCTTTGGGAGGAAGAGCGTTCCGCTATACCAACATCTTTTCTCAGCACCTCGAAGGGGTGAATAATCAGGAACTCAATACCGAGAATTACAATCCAGACGAGCTCTTCGTTGGGTATTTGTGGGATGACTTTTACGCTGGCTCAATGATCAACCTTCGGATTATGATCGATAAGGCCAATGAACAAAGTGCACCACATTATGCCGGTGTTGGAAAGGTCTTGATGGCCGCAAACATTGGAGTCGTCACTGATATTTGGGGAGATGCCCCTTTCAGTGAAGCCCTTGACGCGAACAACGTCCAGCCAATCTATGACTCACAAGCGTTCGTCTACGAACAGATTGATCAATTACTGGATGAAGCCATTGAAGATTTGCAGGCTTCTGAAAGCGTATTCTCTCCGGCGAATGATGATATCATGTACCAAGGGAATCTTTCGCGTTGGATTCAATCTGCATATGCTTTGAAAGCGCGCTATCTGTTACATCAAAGCAATGTGGATCCAGCGAAGGTGAATGAGGCTTTGTTGGCAGCTCAAAACGGTTTCAATTCTAGTTTCGAAGACCTTCAATACGGTTACCTCGGAACGGATGTCGATGCGAACCCAATCTTCCAGTACTATGAGATTACACCGAATGCGGTGATCGACATTGAGTTCATCGGAATCATGGGTATTCAAGACCCGCGTTTCGATTTCTTCATTGACATCATCCCATTTACTGGAGGTGAGAGTAAAGTGGGAGAGGCCTTGGCGTCACCAGACTCGCCGGTGAAGATCGTATCTTACATTGAACAGAAGTTCATTGAGGCAGAGTGCTTGCTTCGTGACAACCAATCCGGTTCCGCGCTAGCGAGTATGCAAGACGCCATCAGAGCATCTGTTGAAGACAACACCTTCGGCACCTTGACGCAAGAAGAGATTGATGAATTTGTCAATGAATTCAGCTTTTCCGGAGACTTTGAAAGTGATTTGGAGTTACTCATTGAGCAGAAGTACATTGCCCTCTTCACGCAAACTGAACCGTGGGTTGATTACCGCAGAACGGGGTATCCGCAACTTGATCCGAATGAGAATGGAGTGAGTGCGTCGAACCCGAGTGGTGAGATTCCATTGCGTTTGATCTACCCGCAGAATGAACGATTGTTGAACCCGAATGTCCCAAGTCCGATTCCAAATATGCAGGAGCCGGTATGGTGGGATGTTGATTAAGCGCTGGGCTTCAGGCTATAGGCTTTAGTTATGAAACAGTTATTAGTGTGTTTTTCGCTCTTTTTTCTTTTCGCTTGCGCGGAATCGGAACCGCCTACGGTGATGAGTGATGAAGTGAAGGATGATCATGCATTTTCGATCGAAAGCCTTCAACTCGTTGATCCGGAAGCGAAGGGGAGTCTTTTTATCATTGGTGGAGGAAAACGACCTCCGTCTTTGGTGCAAGAGATGATTGACTTGATGCCGTCAAAAGACAGTTTGATTGTCATTATCCCTTCTGCGAGTAGTGAACCCGATACTTCGGCATTCTACGCAACCAAGCAATTTACTGAGCTTGGGTGTACACAGGTGGAAAGCTTCTTCTTTGGATTGGAGCAGAGTGAAGGTCTCAAAAGCGGACTCCCTCATGCTTCCTTGATCTACATCTGTGGAGGCGATCAAAATCGGTTCATGGAAGTTGTGAAAAAGAGGGGACTGAAAGAAGACCTCCACCAGGCTTTCAAGAACGGCTGTGTCATTGCGGGTACGAGCGCTGGTGCAGCGGTGATGAGCGAAGTCATGATCACAGGCGATCAGCAACTCGAGCCTGAATATGAGTCCACTTACCGACGTTTGAAGGCGAATAATGGAATCTATTCAGAAGGTCTCGGCCTTCTTCAGCATGCGATCATCGATCAACACTTCGTTGAACGCAGCAGATATAATCGTGCACTGACCGCGATGCACGATCACCCAAATACGCCTGTGTTTGGAATAGGGGAGTCTACGGCCCTAGTGGTATCAAATAATGGATTTAGCGTGGCCGGCGCAGGACAAGTGGTGTTATTTTCACCCGGAGAAAGCTCGGCTAACGAAAACGGACTTCTCGAAATGTCAGAAGTCGAAATAACGGTGATGACCGCAAAATGATGAATACGAAATCACTTTTCACATGGATGTTTGCGTTGCTTCTTTCAGGAGCACTGCAGGCACAATCATACGAGAGCTTCTTCACAGGAGATGAAGCAGATTTAGATGTTGAACCAAGCTTCGGTGTCGTACTAATGGGCGGTGCAGGAGAGAACGACGAGGCCATGAAATGGTTCCTTGAGCAGGCCAATGGTGGAGACGTCGTAGTTCTCCGCGCGAGCGGTTCAGATGGATACAACGACTACTTTTTCTCTGACCTTGGTGTAACGATTAACTCAGTAGAGACCATCCTTTTTAATGACGCCTCTGCAGCTGAGGATCCATACGTTATCGAGCAAGTCCAAAATGCCGAGGCGATCTGGATGGCTGGAGGTAATCAGTGGGATTACATCTCCTACTGGCGCGGAACAGCCATCGAAGACGCTATCAACAACTTGCTCAACGTTCGCGGAGGAGTTGTAGGAGGAATCTCAGCAGGAATGGCTGTTATGGGTGATGCATACTTCTCTGCAGAAAATGGCACAGTATACAGCGATGAAGCCTTGGAGGACCCATACAATCAATACATGACCATTGGATTCAACGATTTCATCGAGGCTCCGTTCATGGAAAACACGATTACCGATACTCACTATGATGATCCAGATCGCGCTGGTCGTCACACGACATTCTTAGCGCGTATGTACCAAGATTACGGTGTGTACCCGAAAGGAATCGCTTGTGATGAATATGCCGCAGTCTGCATCGATGATGCAGGGATTGCTTGGTGCTATGGTGAAGCCCCTGAGTACGACGATTACGTGTATTTCCTTCGTCCGAATTGTGATGGTCCTATCGGTCCAGAGGTTTGTGAAGCAGGCCAACCATTGACATGGAATGACAACAATGAAGCCGTGAAGGTCTACCGCATCAATGCGACATTAGACGGTGATCAATACATGAACTTGAATAACTGGACAGACTTCTCTGGAGGAGAATGGTTCAATGGTTGGGCTGAAGCAGGCGTCTTAGGCGGAGCTGCAAGTGATGCTCCAGATTGTGCTGTGAGTATTACTGAGTCTGATCTCGCTAACGCGGAATTCGCTATTTGGCCGAATCCAAGTGCTGGCGTACTGCATATTGAATCTCCAATCGGAACACAGATTTCCATTTTCCACGCTAGTGGTAAAGTGATTCAACAGGTGCAAACGATGAGCCCAATTCAACAATTGGATCTATCAGATTTGGCAAGTGGAGTTTACCTCATTCAATCAAGAACTCAGGTGACGCGTGTAGTGATTGAATAATCACTTAAAGCCAGTCGTAAAGAGATTATGGGCGCCTTTCAGGCTACACTTCTGATACTTCTGATAGGTAATCGCAGCGCGCTCATCAATCTGCTTTCCTGACTCTCCAAGAAGCCAACCGTCAATGGCTGACTTTAAGGTATAAGCCTCTGGAGCCATCAAATGGGTCGTCCACAGCAATGGATTGGCGCCTGTTTGTTCGATTTCCGGCGAAAAGTAATCGCGACTGTAGCAAGCCAAAATAATCACATCGATCCCGTTACTGACGGGGTCGATGTATTCTAGGTCTACATTGAATTCCATCAAACCATCGTGTCCGATATACGACACTAAATCTGAGCTACCACCGAAACTCAATGAGCTCCCATTGAAGGTAACCGTCTCTGTATTCTGCGTATTTGAAGCGAGCAAGAAGTCTTCCACACAGTCTTTGATACGTTCTCCATCGTAAGCATCGGCCAACAGATAGACATCCTGGGTAGCATGCTTGAATAGCACCCGTTCCAGAATGTATGGGTTGTCACTTTCTGGCGAGCTCACCAGTTCCCAATCATCCGTCTTCAACTTGAAAAAAGACTTCACGCCATACCCGGCTCCCCAATACAAATTCAACCGAGGATCTTTCCCATTCCCAATTTTCTCCGGCACCGGCACGATCCCTTGATGCACGTTATCGCACAAAGCCACAAAAACATGAATCGTCTTCGTTTCCGCGCTAGCGAATACACAAACAAAACAAAGGGAGAAAAGGAGGGTGAGGGATCGGAGGCTTAGCATTTTGTGTTGTTTGAATCAATAATCTATAAACTATAATCTAGAACTGATATTATATCCCAGTCACATTTAGCCATTACCATGGTTATCGTTTATCGATTTCCGTTCACAAGTCAAGTACTTCCCTGACAAACCCCTTCAACACTTCCACCTGATCATGCCCCAACTTCTCTCCTTGCTTTCCAGCGCGGTAGGCAGTTAGGTTGATGATCATAGCAATAGGTAACGCCCAAATGAGGTGAGAGAATTCGCCCAACATCCATTTCGAGAAACCCCAAGAGGCAATGAAGAATCCGGCCACGCCGATGGTGAAGTAGAAGAAAGTAAACATGGTCCACACAGAAGGGCGAGGACCGATCAAGCCTTTGATGACGGTTTTAGAAGGGTCATCTTCATCCGCTTCCACACGCATGCTTAGCTGAGGCGACCAATAATGGCGGTCGTTCACAGGAATGTCTAGAATGAGGTGATGGTCAATCAAATGCCCAGTAAGCTCATCAGCCGACTTCTCCTTGATCCGCTTCAAACGTTCCAATACCTCCACCTCAGAAAAAGGCACAGTAAACTCAAATCGCGGACGAATATGTGTAAACGAAGTATCGATGGGAATGGACTTTCCCGTCAAATTAAGGTTTTCGGTGGTTGGAGGGGGCCATGGGGGAGGTGATAAATATCATGTGTTCCACGGCGTATGGCGTATGGCTTAAGGCTTAAGTCTCAAAACTGTGTAGTGGCTTAAGCCATAGGCCTTAGGCCTAGCGATTTACCGCATCCGGATCTCCCATCTTCCCTGACCTATAGTCAGCGATGCAACGACGAATTTGATCTTCGTTGTTCATCACGAATGGACCGTATGAGTAGACCGGTTCGTTCAATGGCTGACCGCCTAATACAAGGAACTCAGCACCTTGTTGGCTGTAGAGTTGGATGATGGAATCACCGCGCTCGTATAAGGCCACTTGGTTCTTTTTGAGCTGACGAGCTTCTTCGACCTCTAAGGTGCCTTTGATGGAGTAGACAAAGGCGTTGTGAGTTGGATCTGTTGGGATGTCGATTCTGCCGTCTGGCTTGAGTTTGATGTGGTAATAGAATGCTGGACTCTGAGTGGCGATACCCGACTTTGCTCCGTAAAGTTCACCAAGAACCACGCGTGCGTTGTATTGATCGTTGTTGATCATATCCATATCCGCATAGCGGAATACCGTAGTGGAAGGGTCATCAAACTTATACATGGCTGGGGTGTTTAGCCAGATTTGGAATCCGTGGTAATCACCTCCTTTTTCGTAGAGTTCTTGTCCAGACTCTTCCATATGGATGGCTCCTTTTCCGGAACTGAACATCATAAAGTCACCCTTTCCGATTTGGAAATCGTAATTCAGACTGTCTTTATGATGTCCTGTTCCTTCAAGGAAATATGTGGTTGGAGTCACTCCTGCGTGAGGGTGGGCATCCACACGTAATGGGTCTGCTCCAGGGTTGACATGCACCGGGCCAAATTCATCAAAGAGAACGTAAGGCGAAACATAGTCTTGCTGATTTCCAGCAAAGGCACGAAGCACTGGTAACGTTCCAACGTTGACGCGATCAGCACTTAAGATTCGATGGATACGTCGTTGTGATGTTCCGTGAAACATACCGCTGGCACCGACAATAGCTGGTGTACCGATAGCGGTTAGTCCTAAGATCGCTGATCCTTTAATGAATTCTCGTCGTTGCATAACTCGCGTTTTACCTTTCCTAAAGATACAACCCGAAGACCGGAGAAAAGTTAATCTGGTTTAAGACTGTTGTTCGCCCTAGTATCCTATATGATAATCTAACAAGCGCTTTTCATAGTGAACCTCGGTGTTCCCAGCAAAGAACCACGTATCGCGGATTTGTCCGATCCCTTGGGCATAATACCGAGATGTATACCTTGGATTGTCTGGTCCTTCAGGTTCATTCAGAATGGTGAAGGTGCCTACCAATTCGATTCCCGCGAAGGTGCCTCCAGGAACCGTGATTTCTGGAATCTCATTGCTCATCATGTAGGTAGCAGTCGCGAATATTTCTTCCCCTGAAGGGTATTCAACGGTGTTCAGCGTATCGGTGAAGTTGCAACACGACATAATGATGTTGCCTTGTTCATCGAGTAACTCTCCGTTCTCTTCACGGAGAATCCAAATGATGCCCCATTCATTGTCTTGGAATGGCCAGCTGGTTCCTTCGAACACAGTGTATTCCAATCCGTTGATCAGGGTGTCTCCAGCTACCACGATACTATCAACTGCAGATTCGATCGTCTCAGTACCGTCGCTTTCAACGCGAACGTTTTGATAGGTCCAATAGCTTCCTTCGGAAAAGGATTGATAGACCGGAGCTGTATTTACAATAGGGTCACAGACGATTTCTTCGTCTTTTTTACAAGAATAGAGGGCGAGTAGGACAGAGAGTGAGAAAAAAATGAGTGATCTCATGTTTGTTTTTGTTTGGTTAACATGTAGAATCACGTGATAGGCGATGGGAGTTGTGGTTCACATCCTCAACGCGGGGTTTCTGTAAATATTTTCTGAAGGAGTTTACTCGTAACGAAGCGACTCTATTGGATCGAGCTTCGCAGCCTTGAATGCTGGGAAGATCCCTGAAGCCACACTGGTAATCAAACACATGGTCACACCCACCATAATCCAGTACCATGGAATCACGAATGGAGTATTCATGAAGGAAGCCACGATGTTTCCAACGCCGATACCAAGCAGAATACCCATAATTCCTCCGATCTGGCCAATGACGATGGCCTCAACCAAGAACTGCAGCATAATGGTGCGAGAGTTTGCACCTACTGCTTTCCTGACTCCGATTTCTTTGGTTCGTTCTGTCACAGAAACCAGCATAATGTTCATGAGTCCGATACCTGCTCCGAAGAGGGTGATGAGTCCAATAATTACGGCGGCGTATGACACATAGTCCACACCGTCGGTCATGGTGTCCATCATACCGGAACTCTGTTGCACCTCAAAACTCTGGTCTTCGCCAAGGCGATCGCCACGCACAACTTTCATGACCCCATAGGTCTCGGCAATCACATCGTCCATGTCTTCAACACGATCAACCATGACGCTGATGCTGTAGTTGGTATTAGCCGTTGCGTATTGTTTCTTCAGGTTAGTCAGGGTGATGAAGCACTGGTTGTCTTGAGACATTCCCATGATCTTCCCTTTCTCACTTAATACACCCACCACCCGGTACGGAATAGATCCAATGGATACCACTTTATCGACGGGGTCATCCCAACTATCAAATAGTTTTCCAACCACATCTTTCCCTAAGATCACCAGGTTTTGTGGGGTAGAAAGGTCATTTGCGGTGAAGTTCCTGCCCGAAGAGAGCTCGTAACCTGAATTGTGGAGGTAGTTCTCGTCAATACCGAGCACCTGCACATTGGGGTTCGTTTTCTCGCTCTTGTATTTGATGGTCGCCATTCCTGATCCCATGGCAGAGAGTGAAATGGTGGCGTCAGCATCGAGATCGCGCTTGAATTCTCTTGCTTCGCGATAAGAAATCGGAGGGGTCTGCTTTTCGATGCGTCCCATTCTACGTCCTCGACTGCGTTTGTTTCGAATGCTAAAAGTGTTCGTGCCGACCGAAGAAAACGACTCTGTAATGCTGCCTTTCAACGATTCAGTAGCCGTTACCATGGCAATGAGAGCCATGATACCCAAAGCAATGATGGATACCGTTAGAATGGTACGCAACAATTGACTTCGGATAGCCCGAAGAGAGACTTTGATGTTCTCAGCGATCGTTGATCGAGTCATGTTTCAAATGTAGTATAAGCACGCTAGCGCGGAAGGATGAATTTCCGCGAACGGAAGACCTTGATGGCGTACGGTATCCTTGCGGCAAATTCTTATCTTTGCGCCCCTGTTACAAATGTTCTTATAATAATTCAATCCCGCCTCTATGGTATTTGATATCGAAATGATCAAAGAGGTTTACGCAAAAATGCCAGAGCGTATCGCGAAAGCGCGCCAAGTTGCAGGTAAACCACTTAGTCTAGCTGAAAAGATCCTTTACAGCCACCTTTGGGACGCTACTCCAGAAACTCCTTACGATCGTGGTAAAAGCTACGTTGACTTTGCACCTGACCGTGTTGCTATGCAAGATGCAACGGCACAGATGGCCCTATTGCAGTTCATGCAAGCAGGAAAGGCAAAAGTAGCTGTACCTTCAACTGTTCACTGTGATCACTTGATCCAGGCACGTATCGGAGCTGGAAAAGATCTTCAAGAATCGATCAATAAGAACAACGAGGTATTCAACTTCCTTCAATCAGTATCGAACAAGTACGGTATCGGATTCTGGAAGCCAGGTGCAGGTATCATCCACCAAGTAGTTCTTGAGAACTATGCATTCCCGGGTGGAATGATGATCGGAACCGATTCTCACACAGTAAACGCTGGTGGACTCGGAATGGTAGCTATCGGTGTTGGTGGAGCTGACGCGGTAGACGTAATGGCAGGAATGCCTTGGGAGCTGAAATTCCCGAAACTGATTGGTGTGAAGCTAACCGGACGTATGAACGGTTGGACAAGCGCTAAAGATGTGATCTTGAAAGTAGCTGGTATCCTCACTGTGAAAGGTGGTACGGGTGCGATCGTAGAATACTTCGGCCCTGGAGCTGAATCTATCAGCTGTACTGGTAAAGGTACTATCTGTAACATGGGTGCTGAGATCGGTGCTACAACTTCAACATTTGGATACGACGAAAGCATGGCACGATACCTACGTGCTACAGGTCGTGCAGAAGTCGCTGATCTAGCCAACGGAGTAAAAGAACATTTGACAGCTGATCCAGAGGTATATGCTAACCCTGAGCAGTACTTCGATCAGGTAATCGAAATCAACCTTGACGAACTCGAACCACACTTGAACGGACCATTCTCTCCAGACATCGCAACTCCAATCTCTAAGATGGGTGAGGTAGCTGAAGCGAACGGATGGCCATTGAAGGTAGAAGTTGGATTGATCGGGTCTTGTACTAACTCAAGCTACGAGGATATCTCTCGTTCGGCGAGCATCGCGAAGCAAGCGGCTGATATGAACATCAAGCCGAAGGCGAAATTCACGATCACTCCGGGATCAGAGCAAGTACGTTACACGATCGAGCGTGACGGATTCATCAAGATCTTTGATGAGATCGGTGCCTCAGTATTCGCTAATGCTTGTGGACCATGTATCGGTCAGTGGGCACGTGAAGGAGCTGAGAAGAAAGAAAAGAACACCATCGTTCACTCGTTTAACCGAAACTTCGCAAAACGAGCTGATGGTAACCCAAATACACATGCATTCGTTGGTTCTCCTGAATTGGTGACTGCAATCGCTATCGCGGGAACGCTTGGTTTCAACCCAATGAAAGACAAGCTGGTGAGCGAAAGCGGTGAAGAAGTGATGCTTGCTGAGCCTACAGGTGAAGAGCTTCCTTCAAAAGGATTTGACGTAGAAGATGCAGGATACCTTGCACCGGCTGCTGACGGTTCTGGTGTTGAAGTGGTTGTAAAAGACGGAAGTGAACGTCTAGAGCTATTGACTCCATTCGCACCATGGGATGGTGAGAACATCATGGGGGCGAAGCTACTAATCAAGGCCTTCGGAAAATGTACTACTGACCACATCTCTATGGCAGGTCCTTGGCTACGTTACCGTGGTCACCTTGACAACATCTCAAACAACACGCTAACTGGAGCAATCAACGCTTACAACCAGGAAACAAACAACGTGAAGAGCCAAATTGATGGTACTTACGGGGAAGTTCCTGCTGTACAACGTGGCTACAAAGCCGCAGGCGTTCCAACGGTAGTTGTAGGAGACAGTAACTACGGAGAAGGTTCAAGCCGTGAGCACGCAGCGATGCAACCACGTCACCTTGGAGTACGCGTAGTTCTTGTGAAATCATTCGCTCGTATTCACGAAACGAACTTGAAGAAGCAAGGAATGCTCGGAATCACTTTCGATAACGAAGCAGATTACGATAAGATCCAAGAAGACGATACGTTCAACTTTGTAGACTTGAAAGACTTTGCTCCTGGTAAGCAAATCACTATCGAGCTCGTACACAAAGACGGAAGCACGGATACAATTAAGACAAACCACACTTACAACGCTCAGCAAATTGAGTGGTTTAAGGCAGGTTCAGCATTGAACTTGATCAAACAAGAACAAGCGTAAGGATTCGTCCTTAACCCTGATATTCAAAAGGCCTCGATACAATATCGAGGCCTTTTTTATGCTTTGGCAAGGAGTTTGCCGCCTTTGCAGTTATCGAAAACATTATAACTTCGACAACTATGAAGAAACTACTTCTCATTATGTGTGTGATGGTACTAGGTCTGCCATCGTTTGCACAATCAGAAACTGACGACTCACCAAAGAATGTGGTGAAACTAAACTTCGACGGTATTTTCGATTCACGCTACCAGTTCGGTTACGAGCGCGTTCTCGGGAAATACACCACCGTAAATTTGAACGTTGGAGGAATTTTCGATGTATACAAGCGAGAAACGGGAGGAGGTCAATACCTCGATGAACGTAATAAAACCGGTTTCGTTATTGTACCCGAATTCCGTGTTTACATGAGTGAATTCACGAGCGATAAAACGCCAGCCGGATTCTTCTTCAGCGCATTCTCCAAGTATCGTACGGAGAATGAAGACCGCAACTTCAACAATGAATTTGAATTGACAGAAGAAAAATGGGATCGTGACTACATCGGAGTAGGTCTACTCGCCGGCTTCCAGATGTTGACCTCATTCGGTTTGGGTTTTGAAGCCTACGTTGGTCCTGAGTATCGCTATTCATTCATTGACTATACCCGAACTCAGACGCTGATAGCCAACGGCACAAATGCGAGTAACTATGACGAGTCTACTATCGAACAAGAGACCGTCCCATTCGCAGGGGTGAGTATCTCGTATGGGTTCTAATACCAGAAAAAGATTGAATTGTAAAGCCCCGCATTTGCGGGGCTTTTTACTTAAATATCTTGGCTTCTGAAGGTGAATCGCATATGATGCACTTCACCATTCGTGCCTTCGAAGTTCATTGACTCCAGCTTCTGAACAACATATTGCTCAAAGGCTTCGTTGCTGGCATTCGTCTCGAGGATGCTGATCAAACCACATGGCTCGATCCGGAAGCTGACAAGTACGAATTCAACATCATTCGAATGTTGGATCGCTCCCGGGTAGCTGATCGCGCGGGAGATCTCTTTTCTGACCTCCGCGTTAGTTGAAAACGGTTCCCCTCCGGCAAAGGCTGTTGATGAGGCCAATGTCATGCTGAGGAGTAAAGTGAAAGAACAAATCAATCGGTTCACTTGAGTAGTGTTTTAATTTTTCGCCGCAAAGGTCCGACCTCTCTTGAGATAAACGGGTTAAAGCCATGTGAAAGAATTGTTGTGGAAGAGCCAAAATGAGTTAACAGAAAGTTCAGATTATACCCTTGGATTAGAGCATTGAACCCATTGGCTTGGATGGTGGATGATATTCGGGTAATATTACCCCCTCGCAATGATTTATGCAGTTCAATCCAATTCCAAATATCACCTTCGAACTACTTCCAGAGAAAGCCATTCTTTGGGGAGATGAAAAGACCCTCATCGTCAGCGATCTCCACATTGGAAAGGGGGGGCATTTCCGCAGAAATGGAATTGCGATGCCGCAAGAAACGAACACTGAAATCTTATGGACCCTCTCAGGGTTACTTTCAGATAAAAAGCCTGAACGCCTTTTATTGTTGGGTGATCTTTTTCACTCCACATACAACCAAGACTGGGAGCATTTCGCGGATATGCTAGCGAACTTCAATGATCTTCATGTGGAGCTGGTTCGAGGGAACCACGATATCATTCCAGAACACCATTTTGAACGAAGCGGAATCAAATGTTTTGATGATAAAGTGGAACAAGGAATTCACTTCACCCATGAGCCCATCGAAGATGAGAATGCACGTAAGGGTTACAACCTATGCGGACATATCCATCCTGCTGTAAGACTGCGGGGAGCTGCTCGACAGTACCTTCGCTTACCGTGTTTTTGGTTTGCTAAAGAAATGGGGGTGATGCCGGCTTTCGGATACTTCACAGGAACGCATTGCATTCGCCCGGCTAAACATGATAAGGTCTTCGCTATCGCGGAAGACCAAGTAATGGAAGTATAATTAAGGGCTTACTACTTCTTCTTTGATTAAGACACCTTTGCGATAGTGATATAGCTTGATCTTTTCGCCTTTTTCGTTGCAGTCGTAATGAGTTCCTTCTTCACGGCCCTTCTCATAGTACTCCCATGATTTCATATTGCCGTTTTCCCAGTAGTAAATCCATTCGCCGTGCTCTACACCACGTTTGTAGTGGCCGACGTAATCAAGGTTCCCATTGTCGTAAAAGAGTTCTTCTTTCACACGATCATGGAACTCACCAACGGTGTACACAACCACATACGGTTGTCCGTTGTCATGAGTACGTACTACATGTCTCTGCATTGAGCCTTGCTGGAAACTGAGAGGGCTCAGAAGAAACATTCCTATGATAAGGTGGCGATACATAGCTGTTCTTTACTCCTCATAAATACGGCAACCAAGGAGGGTGGTTACATTTTCCTTAGCTTATGGAAACGAAATAGGAACAATCCTACGTTGGGGTAAGGAATAGCTGACGACTTGAATCCAAAAGAAATAGAGTTGATTGTCCTCGCACAGCGGGATCCAAGGGCATTTGGGCCTTTGTATGAGATGCACTTCGATGCCATCTTCGGATTCATCCGTCTTCGTGTTCCAGACGCTCCAACAGCCGGAGATCTTACGAGTCAAACTTTCCTTAAAGCCATGTCTCACATCAGGAAGTTCGAGATCAGAGGTATTGCCTTTCGTTCTTGGTTGTTCCGCATTGCCTTAAATGAGGTAAATGGATGGTGGCGAAAGCAGAAGAAAGTGAAAGAACTGAGCATCTCAAGCGATCAATTAAGGTCTTTAGTTGATAAAACAGAAGAGTACCTTGAAGATGATCGTCTTGAACGACTAATTATTCAATTGAATGACCTCCCTGAAGCTCACTTGGCCTTGATGGAATTGCGATTCTTCGAAGGCAGAAGTTTCAAGGAATTGTCAGAGATCTTAGGGATCACCGAAAACGCAGCGAAAATGAGGGTTTCACGCATTGTGAGTACCTTGCGAACAGCGATGGGGGTAGAGAAATGAGGAAGTATAAGTTAGATAACGAAGCAAAACAGGACGAAGATCCTTCGAAGTACAAAGACTTCGGAAAGCTGGTGACTAACTACGAGTCTACCCTGAAGCGCGTGCACAAAAAACCGCTTTACAAAGACCCAAAGGCATTCCTAGCGTTACTTGTGTTCATTTTGATCTTGATTCTTGTCCTCAAGTCTGATGAGGAATCTACTCCACCAGAACCTACTCAACAAGAGGAACCTTTACCTGATAATTCGGGTAACCCTTAAGGGTATACTACGTATTTAATAAGCAAAACCGCTAACTCTCGTGTTGAGATTTGTATTGACATGCGCCCTCTCTACCGCTTGTTTCCTGACTTTTGGTCAGGGAGATATTTGGCATGAAAATGCGCTTCCTAGTGAGGCCTTCGCTGCCGATATGGAGGTGTTGGAGGAGTTCCTGATTCAGAATCACGGCGGTTTTGATCAATACACTTCCGCTCAAACCAAGCAGTCATTGCTTGACGGAATGCAATCAGATAAGGAGGTAGTCAGCCTCGCTGAAGCATACCGGAAGATGGCGGTCTACATCGATAAAATTCACGACGGACATACCTGGATCATGCCGAGCGAAATGCAAAGTGAATACTTACTCGCAACGCAGAAATTCATGCCATTCACAGTGAAAGTGACCGGAAGAGGAATGTTCGTGGAACAGAATTTCAGTGATTGCTATGATCTCGAAGAAGGCACCGAACTCGTTGCCATCAATGGCCTACCGATTCGAAAAGTAGTCAATGAACTCATGCCGTATTTCACCGCAGATGGCTATTCACTCAATGGTAAATTAGGTGGAATGGAAGGCCAATTCTGGTGGTACTACGCCTTGCATTTCGGATTCCATGAATCACATATCGTTGAGTACAAAGGAAAAACCGGTGCCGAACGTGCTCTCGTTCCTTCGATCTACATGAACGACCTCATCAACGATGCTTCAGAGATCTATTGCCGTTATTCATACGATGAAGACGCGCCTATGACCTTTGAAATTGATCAGAACATTGGTGTCATCACCGTTTCTAGCTTCAATGGGTGGAGCTTGAGAAAGTACAAAGCGACTTTATTGAATGCATTGAATGAAATGGAAGCACAAGGGTGCGAGGAACTCATCATAGACGTCAGAGGAAACGGAGGCGGACGGGAAGGAGTAGAGAATCTCCTACTGTCTTGCATTGAAAACTCAATGGATGCCAAGTACGACAAAGTCGTAATCCGTTCCCCACAAGCCGATGATTACGAGTACATCGATCATGCTTTCGCAAAGCGAATGGAGGATTTGGTTTACCGTCTTGTTGAATTCCGAAAAGACGAAGAAGGAGAATGGCAACGAAGAAACCGATTCTCACGCACTTTCGTGGAGCCAGAAAATAGATTCGAAGGACAAGTAACGGTCCTCATTGACCGCAACGTTTTCTCTGGAGCTGCTGAATTTGCTGCGCTCGCAAAAACTTATGGTACAAACTGTACCCTCATCGGCGAAGAAACGTGCGGCGGTTATCAAGGACACACTTCGGGCTACTACTATGACCTAGTGCTACCGAACACAGGGTTCATCGTGCATGTGCCTAGAATCTGGTTCGATCTGAACGTAGAAGGAACACACAACGGAGGTGTACTTCCTGATGTACAATTGTATCAAGTTCCATTTACCGACAGCAAAGATGTTGTCATGGAATTCGCGCTAACGCGGAAGAAAGAATGGCTCAGTGAAGAGTAGCCTTACTGGATCGTCACGTTAAAGCTACCGCTGAACGGGATGTCAAATCCAACGGTATCCGTTCCAATAGTTTCACGCAAAATCATTTCAAATGCCACTGACTCACGTCCACCTAGAAAGGCTGGATTGAAGTTTACTACTCCATTTGTACATACGTAAGTACGGTACGGAAGAAGCTGGCTATTCTGATCGATTTCCTCTACAAGATTGAAAACAGTGTCTGCAGGAATGAACTGCACTACTTGATCAACGCTATCTGTTCCAAGCGTAATCGCTAACGTGTGCGGCTGTGTTTGTCCTTCAAGACGGATGTCTGCAGTGAGGTAGTAACGACGAGATAGGAAGTTGTCTTCATCCGGCTGCACGTATTCAGCTAACTGAAGCGGGTAGGCAGTTCCTTGCCAGCTCACGCTTCCGCATTCACACATGTAAACTGGATTTACGAATTCCTCATTCTTAGCACATCCAAGTGCTCCGATGATGATAGTAAGAAGTCCTAAGAATAATACGCGTTTCATATCCCAACGTTTTCCGAGCGGTGAAAATACAGAATAATACGCTACCCTGCACTTCGCTAGCGCGGAATCGGATGTCATTCGGGAATTGCTGATCAGTATCCAGCGTACAACAAATAGGGCTTTCGTTGTTCCATAAAGGCTTCTAGTCCCGGTTTCCAGCTTGCGCGAATCTCGGATTCCGAAGCGCCATCTGAAATCATTTGACGTAACGAACCAGTACCAGCTAGCTTGTCAAAGAACTTCGGACTGGTGTAGAATTCTCCACCGACATCAAACGACTCGTACATCGCCATAAACCAGCCTAAGTAGAGCTGTTTGTTCGCTTGGAAATAGAAGCTCCCGAACTCTTTTAAGTTTTGACCATAACAGGTCTCACCTTCGTGTTTCGGATGTAGTGATTTGCCAGGCATGCTTTCAGGAGTGAAGGCTAGCGAACCGTACTTGTGATCAGGGTGTCCATAGATCTCAAAAGGTTGTTCAGTTCCTCTTCCGATGCTGATGATGGTAGGTTCGAAAAGACAAAGCGAGGGGTAGAGGTAGACCGCCTCCATGCTCTGAAGATTCGGACTCGGAGCAACTGGTAATTCGTACAAATCACTCTTTCGGTAATTCGAACAACTGATGACCGTGAGGTCGCATTGAATGCCATTTGCCAACCATCCTTCACCGTTGATCATGCGCGCTAATTCTCCAAGCGTCATGCCGTGAACGATCGGAATGGGGTGCATTCCAACAAAGCTTTCATACCCTTCTTCAAGCACAGGGCCGTCTACATAAAAGCCATTCGGATTCGGGCGGTCAAGCACAATAACAGGGATGTCCGCTTCGGCGCTAGCCTCCATGACATAATGCATGGTAGACAAATAGGTGTAGAACCGGGCTCCTACATCTTGCATGTCAAAAATCATGACGTCAACGCCTTCAAGCATAGCTTTCGTAGGCTTTTTCGTCTTTCCGTACAGCGAATAAATAGTCAACCCAGTGGAAGGATCTTTTCCATTTTCCACCTTTTCTCCATTGGCGGCATCACCTCTAAAACCATGCTCAGGAGCATATACCGCATGAATTGAAACTCCTTTTCCGAGCAGTTCGTCCACCAAATGTGCCTCACCTATGATGGAAGTATGGTTAGCCACGATGCCTACGTTCTTGTTCTCAAGAAGCGGTAAGTAGCGATCAAACTGGGATGCACCGGTTTTAATCTCGGCGTTAAGCTTGAGGTCATTCATCTTGGCTTCGGTCATTTCAACTTGACCGCAAGCGATGATGGGAAGGAAGAATAGAATGAGCAGTGTGCGCATAGCCGACTAAGTTCAATAATTGTTCCAAGACTTCACGCTCAATTTGCACACGTATTGCTAACAGAAGTCGGACTTTTAAGCATCTTTGTGCGTATGATCATTCGTTTCATCGCATCTCGTATGTCTGGCGCCGGAGGAGGCAAACTCTCCAAACCCGTGGTGGTTATCGCTACGGCAGGGGTGGCCATCGGGGTGGCGTTGATGATCATTTCAGTGGCTATTGTTACTGGTTTTCAGCAAGAAGTGCGTGATAAAGTGGTGGGCTTTGGTGCCCATTTTCAGATCGTAAATACCCAACAGACTTTCAATAAGGAAAGCTCTCGCGTAGCCATTGATCAAGAGTTTTATCCAACGCTTCAAGAAACTCCTGGAATCCGCCATATTCAGATTTTCGCCACCAAGCCGGGAATCATGGAGACCAAAAGTGACCTCCAAGGTTGTGTGATTAAGGGAATTGGTGAAGACTTCGACTGGAGCTTTTTCCAAGACAAAATCGAAGAAGGTGATTCGTTGAGAACGGCAGGCAGTGATCCCTCACCTGATCTGATGATCTCGCGATGGACTGCCAAGCGCATGAAGATTGGGCTTGGAGACAAAGTCACGCTCTATTTCGTCTTAGACGACGGAGATATTCGACCGAGGAACTTCAATGTGACGACCATCTACAGCACCGGTTTGAAGGAGTTTGACGAGGAGTTCGTCTTTGTAGATATCGCTCATCTTCAGCGAATCAATAAATGGGGGATCGAAGCACAAATCTTAGTTCAAGATTCGTGTTACGAAGGAACCATTGGCCTTGAGGGATTAGGTTTCGGCGGCAAGTCTGACCTCACTTTCCGTTGGCCGGGAACAGATCTAGAAGGCAGAGGTCCGCACCGTGTGGAGGTGACAGGTGACACGACCTTTATGGTGGTGGTTGAAGATCGCAATCGATCGCTTCCTGATACAGCTTGGGCTTCTATTCAATTCGCTAGCGCGGAAAATGTGCCGTGCGTATACACGACAGAAACAAGAACTTCTGGAGGTAGCTGGGATAAGTATGCTGGCGGTTTCGAAGTCTTGATTGATGATTACGACGATCTCAGAGCTTTTGATGATGAGGTGTTCTACATGGTGCCTTACTACATGCAGGTACAGAATGTGGCAGATCGCAATCCAGAAATCTTCTCCTGGCTCGAGATGCTCGATTTAAACGTTGACCTCATTATCTACATGATGATTTTCATCGCGGTAGTGAACATGACTTCAGCCTTGCTCATCATCATTTTAGAGCGGACGAACATGATTGGTATGCTCAAGGCATTTGGAATGAAAGACCGTGAAGTGGTCTTTGTTTTCGTTCGCCACGCAGCGCGAATCATCGGTCTAGGAATGCTCATCGGGAACCTTCTTGGCTTTGGGTTGGCCTACTTCCAATTGACCACTGGTGCGATTGCTCTGAACCCTGAAAGCTACTACGTAGATTATGTTCCAATTAAGTTTGATTGGATGTACTTGCTGCAGATAGAACTCGTGACCTTTGTGATCTGCGTACTATTTATGTTGCTTCCAGCACTCTATGTTGCGAAGATCACTCCAGTGAAAGCTATTCGCTTCGACTAGTAATTTCTACCTTTGCCGCGCTATGAGCAAGCGCGTATACAACAACATTATCGAAGCCATTGGTGATACGCCAATGATCCGATTGAACGAAATCGCCAAAGACATCCCTGCGAAAGTCTTTGCGAAGGTGGAATACTTCAACCCTGGAAACTCGGTTAAAGACCGCATGGCCCTCAAGATGATTGAGGACGCTGAGAAGAGCGGTGCACTGAAACCAGGAGGCACAGTGATTGAATGTACTTCTGGTAACACAGGAATGGGATTGGCCCTAGCCTGTGTGGTAAAAGGCTACAAGTTGATCTGTACTTCCAACGATAAGCAGTCAAAAGAGAAATTTGACGTGCTAAGAGCAATGGGAGCTCAGGTGTTCGTTTGCCCTACGAACGTTGCTCCGGACCACCCGGATAGCTACTACTCTGTAGCAGAGCGCTTGCACAAAGAGACGCCAAACAGTATCTGGTGTAACCAGTACGACAACCTTTCAAACCGCACAGCTCACTACGAGTCAACAGGACCGGAAATCTGGGAACAGACGGAAGGGAAAATCACCCACTTCGTAGTTGGTGTTGGTACAGGGGGAACGATCTCAGGTTGTGCTAAGTTCTTGAAAGAGAAAAACCCGAACATCAAGATTTGGGGAATCGATACCTACGGTTCAGTATTCAAGAAATACCACGAGACTGGCGAGTTCGATGAAAAAGAGATCTACCCATATATCACTGAAGGAATTGGAGAAGACATCCTACCAAAGAATGTTGACTTCTCATTGATCGATAAATTCGAAAAGGTAACCGACAAAGATGGAGCCCTTGCTACACGTGAGCTTGCGCGTAAAGAAGGACTCTTCCTTGGATACTCTTGTGGATCTGCGTTCCAGGGGATTCGTCAGCTGAAAGATGAGTTGACTGAAGACGACGTAGTAGTGGTTCTATTCCACGATCACGGTTCACGCTACGTAGGTAAAGTGTACAACGACGACTGGATGCGAGATCGCGGATTCATGAATGATGAAGTGAAGACAGCGAAAGACCTGATCGCTAAACACCGTGACCTTCCGTTGATGATGTGTTACGAAGGAGAGGTGATGGAAAACGTTGCTCGCAAAATGCGTCAGTACAAGATCAGCCAAATGCCAGTGATCCTTGAAGGCAAGATGGTAGGCTCGGTAGATGATCGCCAGTTATTCGAGGCGATTGTAGATGATCCAAAGATGCTACTTGAACCAGTGAGCAAGGTCATGGGAGCTCCATTCCCAGTAGTTGATGAAAACGCTACGATTGACTCGATCTCACAAATGATCGGTAAAGACAACTCGGCGGTTTTGGTAAGCCTGGAAGACGGAGGACATCACATCATTACTCGCCACGACTTGATCGACGCGATCAGCTAAGAAGAAAATTGAATGAAATAAAAAGGGACACCCTCGGGCGTCCCTTTTTTATGTCTTTATGTTTCAAGCTTACTTCTTGAACTCGAGGATTGTCTTGCGAATGATCGCCACACATTCCATCAATTGCTCTTCTGTCATCACCAAAGGAGGTGCGAATCGGATGATGTTTCCGTGGGTTGGCTTCGCGAGAAGTCCGTTGTCTTTCAGCGCTACACAAATGTCCCAAGCTGTTGAGCTCTCTGGTGTATCGTTAATAACAACCGCATTGAGAAGACCACGACCACGAACGAGTGTTACTAGGTCAGAGTCATTGCTCAACTTCTCCATTTCAGCGCGGAAGATGTTTCCGAGTTTACGTGCGTTCTGAGCAAGTTTCTCGTCTTTTACTACTTCCAAAGCTGCCATAGCTACCTCTCCAGCTATTGGATTCCCACCGAAGGTAGATCCGTGCTCTCCTGGTTTGATAACCATCATGATTTCGTCGTCTGCAAGAACGGCTGATACTGGGTAGCATCCACCTGAGATTGCTTTTCCGAGGATTAGGATATCAGGGCGTGTATATGTTGCTTGGCGTTCGCAGGCTGCTTCACACGTACAGTTTCCACAAACTGCAAGTAGAGCACCTGTGCGGGCAATTCCGGTTTGAATTTCGTCAGCAATGAAGAGAACGTTCTTCGCACGACAAAGCTTCGCTACTTCAGGGATGTATGAATCATCTGGAGTATTCACTCCAGCTTCTCCTTGAATAGGCTCAACCATGAATCCAACTACGTTTGGATCTTCCAATGCTGTAGCTAACGCCGCAGTATCGTTATAAGGAATGATCTCAAAACCAGGTGTGTATGGTCCAAATCCTCCGCGAGAATCTGGGTCTGTTGAGAACGAAATGATCGTTGTTGTTCTTCCGTGGAAGTTCTCAGAAGCCACCAAGATTTTCGCCTTGTCTGCTTCAACTCCTTTCTTCTCGTAACCCCACTTGCGACAAACCTTGATCGCCGTCTCTACTGCTTCCGCTCCTGAGTTCATCGGCAGCACCTTCTCGAATCCGAAGTATTCAGTGACGTACTTCTCGTACTTACCAAGAACGCTGTTGTAGAATGCACGTGAAGTCAATGCCAGTTTCTGCGCTTGAGCTGTCATTGCTCCTACGATTCTTGGGTGACCATGTCCTTGGTTCACAGCTGAATAAGCTGAAAGGAAATCGTAATACTTCTTTCCTTCAAGATCCCATACAAATACACCCTCTCCACGATCAAGAACTACGGGTAGCGGGTGATAGTTGTGTGCACCATGCTTGTTCTCGAGTTCCATTGCCTGTTCGGAAGTCAGGCGCGTTTCCATCACTTCTGCCATTGTTAGTCGTTTTTGGGTGATTATTTGATTCCCGACAAAGCTACGAATTCGCGCTTGGTCCGCCATTCAGCTTTCGTCAATAACTTCCCTTCCTACCACTGGTTCGGGCTGATTCCTTGCCCTACATTTGCTAGTCCATGAAGCAAGATGATGTAGAACTGCGCCAACGGCTAATGACGGCCTTTCCTTATGAACCGACCCTCGGTCAGGCGCATCTGCTGCATGCTTTTTCCAAGTTTCTTTACTCTGACAAACCACGATGCGCACTGCTCATCAAAGGTTATGCAGGTACCGGTAAGACGACCATCACCGGTACCATAGTGAAGGTGCTTCGTGACCTGAGACGCAAGACGGTACTCATGGCGCCTACAGGTCGTGCTGCAAAAGTGCTCGCATCATTTTCAGAGCACCCAGCTTACACCATTCATCGAACGATCTATGTCAAGCGAGGCGGTGGGGGGTCAGGTATTTCTTTTTCGCTAGCGCCGAATCGCAGAAAGAACGCCGTGTTCATCGTTGATGAGGCCTCGATGATTGGCGAATCTACTGGGATGCAAGGTGGTCAGTTCGAATACCGTGATTTGATGGAAGACCTCATGGAGTATGTCTTCAGCGGTGAAAATTGTCGTTTGATTCTAATTGGTGATAGCGCTCAGCTCCCTCCGGTCGGAAGCGATGATTCCCCTGCGCTGCGACTAGACTACCTGCGAGGGAACTACCACCTCACCGTAGCAGAGATGGAATTGAACGAAGTCGTCCGCCAAGAGCTTGATTCAGGAATCCTTTTCAATGCCAATACTCTTCGGGTGCAGTTGCAACAGGGACAGGAAGGATTCCCTCAATTGTACAGTGAGAATTTTCCAGACTTAATTCGCCTCGGAGGATATGACCTTCAAGAGACATTGGAGTCACTCTACAGTAAGTACACTGAAGAAGGAGTCATCGTTGTGACACGTTCCAACAAGCGAGCAAATCAATTCAATCAGCAGATCCGTCAACGCATCCTTTGGCGCGAAGATGAGATTGCTGCGGGTGATATGCTCATGGTAGTGAAGAACAACTACCACTGGTTGGAAGAGTTCAAAGACGCTCCAACCTCATTCATTGCTAATGGAGATAGCCTCGAGGTATTGAAGATTGTAGGATATACTGATCGCTACGGAGCGCGCTTTGCTGATGTGTCGGTCCGATTAATCGATTACCCGGATTTTCCCCCTTTCGAGGTTAAGATCATGCTAGACATTCTGATGCTCGAACAGGCCAGCATGAGCTTCGGAGATTCGAAGATTCTCTATGAGACCATTGCTCTTGATTACGTGCACTTAGGAACGAAACGTGCCATTCACGAGGCAGTGATGAAAGACCCTTTCTACAACGCCCTTCAAGTGAAGTTTGCCTATGCGGTCACTTGCCACAAGTCTCAAGGTGGACAATGGCCAGCGGTGATCGTTGATCAAGGCTACTTAACCGAAGAAATGTTGGATGTTTCGTTGCTTCGCTGGTTCTATACCGCCTTTACCCGTGCACAGTCTGAGCTCTATCTGCTGAATTTCACAGACGCCTTTTTCGCCGATTAGGCATAAAAAAAGCCGACTCAAAAGCCGGCTTTCTTTCTGATATCATTTTCGATTAGAACTGATCTACAAGCTCATTGAGCGTAGTAGAAGGACGCATCACTTTACCAGCGAGGTCGTCGTTCATGTAGTAGTACCCACCAATTTCAGCAGGTGCTCCTTGAACATCATTCAATTCTGCAACGATCTTCTCTTCTTGAGCTGCCATAGAAGCTGCCAAAGGAGCAAAGATTGACTTGAGTTCTTCGTTTTCATCTTGCGCTGCAAGAGCCTGTGCCCAGTACATAGCCAAGTAGAAGTGAGAACCACGGTTATCAATTCCCCCGAGACGTCGCGTTGGACTCTTGTCGTTTTCTAGGAATAGAGAAGTCGCGTCATCAAGGGTCTTTGAAAGTACTGCAGCTTTGTTGTTGCCATCCTTTTCAGCGAAGTGCTCTAGGCTTACTCCCAGTGCAAGGAATTCACCTAAGCTATCCCAACGCAGGTAGTTTTGTGAAGTAAGCTGTTGAACGTGCTTAGGCGCAGATCCTCCAGCTCCTGTTTCGAACAAACCACCACCGTTCATCAACGGAACAATCGAAAGCATCTTAGCAGACGTACCCACCTCAAGAATAGGGAAGAGGTCAGTCAAGTAATCACGAAGTACGTTCCCTGTTACCGAGATAGTGTCTTGACCTTTGGCAATGCGTTCCAAGCTGAACTTCGTTGCCGCTTCTGGAGCCATAATGTGGATCTCCAATCCGTTAGTGTCAAATCCTGGGAGGTATGCATCTACCTTCTTGATCAACTCTGCGTCGTGTGCGCGGTTTTTGTCTAGCCAGAAAACAGCAGGTGATCCTGTGGCACGTGCACGACGAATGGCAAGACCTACCCAATCCTTGATCGGAGCATCCTTCACCTGGCACATGCGGAAGATATCTCCCACGCCTACTTCTTGTTCTAGAAGTACGTTTCCATCAGCAATAACTTGAACTTTACCTGCGGCAGACATCTGGAATGTCTTGTCGTGGGAACCGTATTCTTCGGCTTTCTGAGCCATAAGACCAACGTTGCTCACGCTTCCCATGGTTGTTGGGTCAAGTGCTCCGTTTTCTTTACAGAAATCGATCGTCGCCTGGTAAACGCTAGAGTAAGAACGGTCTGGAATTACTGCCTTCGCATCTTGCGTGTTTCCGTCTTTGTCCCACATCATTCCCGAGTTGCGAATCATCGCAGGCATCGAAGCATCGATAATCACGTCACTAGGTACATGCAGGTTGGTAATACCTTTATCAGAGTTTACCATGGCAAGGTCTGGCCCTTCGGCGATAGCCTTAGCCAACGCAGCTTCAATTTCTTCTTTCTTATCAGCAGAAAGCTCACCGAGCTTAGCGTAAACATCACCAAGTCCGTTGCGGACATCCACTCCAATCTGCTCGAATTCGTTTGCGTACGCATCGAAGACATCTTTAAAGAATACTTCAACCGCTGCTCCGAAGATGATCGGGTCACTGACCTTCATCATGGTCGCTTTCATGTGTAGCGAGAACAAGATGCCTTGAGCTTTCGCATCTTCCACCTGAGCGGCAAGGAATGAACGAAGTTCGCTCATGCTCATGCGCGCAGAGTCAATGATCTCACCTGCCTGAAGTGCTATTCCTGACTTCAATGTTTTTGATGAGCCATCCGCTCCTTGGAATACGATATCTGCTGATGTAGCATTCGAGATGGTGGTACTTGTTTCAGAACCGTAGAAATCTCCACCGCTCATACTAGCCACGTGCGCTTTGCTGTCGCTCGACCATGCTCCCATTGAGTGTGGGTGCTTGCGTGCATAGTTCTTTACCGCCTTCGGTGCACGACGATCGCTGTTTCCTTCACGAAGGACAGGGTTCACAGCTGAACCTTTGATCTTATCGTAGCGAGCCTTGATGGCTTTTTCATCATCGTTTTCTGGTTCTTCCGGATAATCAGGAAGTGCGTACCCTGCTTGTTGCAGTTCCGCGATTGCGGCTTTCAACTGGGGAATAGAAGCACTGATATTAGGAAGCTTGATAATATTCGCTTCTGGCTGTTTTGCTAATTCACCGAGTTCAGCCAAAGCATCACCGATGCGCTGGTTGTCATTCAGAAAATCAGGAAAATTCGCAAGGATGCGGCCTGCCAATGAGATGTCGCGAGTTTCAACATCGATTCCTGCTTTCGCTGTGAAAGCTTTGACCATTGGCAAAAAGCTATAAGTCGCAAGAGCCGGTGCCTCATCGGTCTTGGTGTAAATTATTTTGGACATAGTAAGGGTTCAGTTTCCCCAAAACGGGAGCACAAATATACACTTCCCAGCGGCATAATCCGCTGAATTGTATGAATGTTAGCAAAGTTGAGAAAGAGTAAGTGTAAAAACAACACTTACTTCATGTAATCAAGTATTCCTAAACAAAAACACCCCGCCAAAGGCGAGGTGCTCTCAATGCAATACGGTCAATTATACTTCTTCGCGCTTGCTGAAGAAGAATGAGCCTTCAATCGCTGCGTTCTCATCGCTATCAGACCCGTGAACCGCGTTTGCCGCGATTGACTTTGCGAAGTCGCGACGGATAGTTCCTTCTGCTGCTTCTTCTGGGTTAGTAGCTCCGATCAACGTGCGGAAGTCGGCAACTGCGTTGTCTTTTTCTAGGATCGCTGCAACGATAGGACCAGACGTCATGTACTCTACCAATTCACCAAAGAACGGACGCTCTTTGTGGATCGCGTAGAATGCCTCAGCGTCTGCCTGAGTCAAGCGAGTCAATTTCATTGCGCGGATTTCAAATCCAGCACCGATAATACGGTCGATGATCTTTCCAGTGTTACCTGCGCCAGTAGCGTCAGGCTTGATCATAGTGAATGTCTTGTTAGTAGCCATGATATTGGGGCGTTTGCTAAAATCGGCGCAAAAGTACGTATTAATTCTCGATTCAATCAGCAGAACGCTGAACTGAGATAAAAAGAACCGGAACGAGTGTGAGGTGTTCACCACTCTCTCCCAATGGTGACCTTTGTCATATAGCCACAGACCTCAACTGTCTCGTTCCGGCAAAACACTAGCATTCGTAATCCTGCTCGCTTGCAGGGTACATTCTTTTGACGCGAAATAATTAGGGGGGTCACATCTGGGGGGTATTTTTTTCATAATCCTCCTGAAACTCTTGATTGTGAGTGTTATAATTGATCAAATTTTGTGGGTAGAAAGGAAAGAAGAGCGAAAAGATGTGCGTTGAAGGCTGAAAAGATTCCGCAAATTTGCCGTTCCTCACAAAAGGAAAAAATGGTAAGTTTGTCCCGCTTTAAATCAAGGTAAAAGCGCTTAAAAACCGATTCATGGAAGATCTTGGAAAAACCTTAGGTAAATATGTGATCACAGTGATCCTCGTTGCATTCGGGATCATTTTCCTTATTAAGTTCCTCAGTGGTAATGAACTAGAGAGTCAACCGACCTACATGTTAGTAGCGTCTTTGGTGTTGATCGCTGCTGGTATCATCGTTGCTCCCCCGGTCTTGGAACGTTTTAGTGGAAACGCAGGAAAAATTCTTGCTGGAGTTGGTCTACTGCTTGTTGCCTACCTCGGATACTCTGTTTGGTACACGGTAGATGAGGAGATCGCATTCCAAGAGAAAAAGAAAGCGATTGACGCGAAGGTAGTTCAGCGTCTAAAAGATATTCGCTCAGCTGAAGAAGCATACCTTGAGTACAACGGTAAGTTCACTGACAACTTTGATACCCTCGTGGCATGGGTGCAAGAGCCAGTAATTCCAATTCGCTTCAAGATGGGTACTTTCCACGATTCAATCGGTGGTGGTGCTGAGTCAGCTTACCGTGAGCTTGGACTGATCCTTAAGCGTGATGAAGTTGATTCTGTGGCGCTGTCACTAGGCATGTCTCCAGATGAGCTTCGTGAGCAAATTGGAAACGACCAAACGGCGTACAAAGTGATTGATACGCTTTACACTTCTTTCTACGCTGAGAACTTCGCTCCGGAAGTACGTAAGTCAAAGAAACTTCCACCAGTATCGCTTGACTCACTTCCAATTTCTCCATCAGAAGGGAAGCAGTTCCTCATTGCTACAGGTACTGTAGAACAGAGTGGACTAGACAAGCCAACGATCCTTGTGATGGATCCGACGCCGTTCGATCGTGAGAAAGTGAAGAAAGATACGCTGCGTTTCGGTTCCCTCACTGAACCGATCACTGATGGTAACTGGAAGTAATCTCACATTTCTTCTTACTGACGATAGCCTGCTTGAATCAAATGCAGCTGACTATCATTTAAGCTTACTTGTTGATCGAGATGGATTTACCTACGCCATTACGCGTAAGTCTGATTCGTACATCCTCGAAGTTGGTGACCAACGTTTCGATCGTGAATCGAAAGATGACCAGTTAGGGGACTTCCTCTCACAATGGGATAAGAACAAATGGAACTTTAGTGCAGTTTCCTTAGCTCTGCGCGCCATCCCATCAACCCTTGTTCCCAAGGGACTATACGATTCCGCGCGAGCGAAAGAAATCATACAGCTGACAAGTCCAGAAAAACCAGACCGCATCGAAAGTCACCAACTAGGTGCCTTGGATGCGATGATGGTGAGCAATTTTCCATCAGCTGTAGTAGAGGCGGTGAACCGGACCTTTCCAGAGGTGCAGGTGTATCCAAACCTGTTGTTGAACCTCACTTCGGTGATGGCAAAGAACCGCTTTGAACGTCCATTGCAGCTCTACATAGACATGTCTGAGTCCTTCATGGAATTGATCGTTGCCGGACATAAGCAATTGTTGATGGCCAATTACTTTGACATCGCTACCGCGGAAGACGCCTTGTATCACATCTCAAATAGCATCAAGACGCTGTCAATCGAATCAGAAGAGATTCAGCTTTACCTCGCTGGTGATATTGAACTAACGAGCGATACATACAAGCTCTTCAAAAAGTACTTTCCGAAACTGCAGATGAACTTTGGCTTTGATATGCCTAAGGTAGCAGGCGGACTTTCCTCACTGCGCAAGCAGCGATTCATGTCATTGCTCAATCAGTACCCATGCGTATCATAGGCGGACGACTCAAAGGTCGTAAGATCAGCACCTCTTCAAAGTTTAAAGGAAGACCTACGACTGACTTTGGTCGCGAAAGCCTCTTCAACATTCTTCGAAATCGAGTTGATTTGACGGAGATGCATGTGCTTGATTTATTTTCAGGAACAGGAGCGATGTCTCTCGAAGCTGCTAGTCATGGTGCCTTGAGTGTCACTAGCGTGGAAATGAATCGTCCTTCAGCGATGAGTATCCGTAAAAACATGAACGACTTGGGGATTGAAAACGGAATGGTGGTCACAGGAGATGTTTTCAAGTTCATCAAGAAAGCACCTCGTCAATACGACCTGATCATTGCAGATCCGCCTTTCGCTTTGGAGCTATTGCCGAAGCTTCCTGAGTTCATTCAGAAAACGAATCTACTCGCGCCAGATGGGCTGTTTGTCTTAGAGCACGGCCCTGAACATCACTTTGATGAGGCAGAAGGTTTTGAAGAGGAACGCAGGTATGGACATGTCCATTTCAGTTTTTTTACCTTCGAAGAAGAATGAAAAGAGCAGTATTCCCAGGATCGTTTGACCCAATCACCCGAGGACACGAGAACATCGTTCGCCGTGCGGCCTCCATCTTTGATGAGATCATTGTCGCTATCGGTTCCAATTCTTCCAAGAAAAGCATGTTTTCTTTAGAGCAACGCAAGCAGTGGTTGGAAGAGGTGTTCAACGACATCGACAATGTCAAGGTAGACGCCTACGACGGGATGACGATGGACTACTGTAAGAAAGTAGACGCAGGCTTTATGCTCCGAGGTGTTCGTAATGGAAGTGACTTCGAATACGAACGCACCATTGCACAGATGACGAAATTCATGGCACCACATTTGGAGACGGTGATTCTGTTCACGGATCCAGAGCTGTCGGCAATAAATTCAACAGTTGTACGTGAGATTTTGAGAAACAATGGTGATGTTACGCAGTTTATACCTTCTTCTATTCACGTTACTGCTCCTTGATCTACAAGGGGCATCGACTTCTATACTTATTCAACTTCCTGAACTAGCCGGTAAAGAATGTTACTTGGTTCAGTACGACGATCAACTAAGTCGAGCATGGGATGTATTGGAGCAGGAAACCATTGAGGAATCAGGAGAGGTCAAGTTCTCGGTAGATCTTGAGGAGGCACAATGGATGGCCTTTTACTGTGGTCCATTTCTCACCGAGTTCTTCGTTGAACCGGAAGTAGATCTGTTGGTAGATCTCACGGTGCCAAAAGAAGGAAGAGCTCGAACCTTCGCTGCGAATGCGTTCGGAATTTCATTCCCACGAACGAATTACACGCATCTGAATCAAACCATGATTAAGGTGCAACAAGATATCGATGCCCTCTTTGCATCATCTTCCTTAGATCTTGCGAAGTTTTTTGGACGTGGTTCATCAGCCTACAAAAAGGCCAATCGCGAAGAATTGGAAATGACCAACATGGTGACGGAAGAAGACAGTATCAGCCGTAAATCTTCCCTTGATAGTTTGGCCATTCGATTTGAAGCCTTGGAGCTGGAGTGGTCCAACAAACCTTTGAATGATTATTCGAGACGTGCTGTGCATTCAGTATTCGGTCAAGTGGCCTTGACATTTGGAGACGATCCGGTCTACGTGCAAGAAGAGTATCTGCCTGAGAACATCAATTTGAATAATCCAGAAGAGGTCTTGCTTCTTGAGCAATTGACTGAGATGCTTCTGTTGCACAATGACGCCGCACGCGCTGCATCGAATCGCACCGTCGTTTTAGGTGAAGTAGAGCAACTCATTGAAGTTTTCGCCACTACGTTCACTGATGGAGACCAAGTACTCGCTCAGCTAATGACCTTGGCTACGGTAAAGCGATTGTGGTTTGAAGACGATGAAGCACGCTATGGATGTACGATTGTGTTGAATCAACTGGCAGAGTCAGAAGTAGGAGAGATAGCGACCTCAATGAAAGGTGAATTGACCCGAGGTACACGCCGCGCCGAGCAATTCCTTCCTGATGTGACCTTGGTTGACCACAAAGGAGATCGTGTGGAGCTCTCTTCGTTTTCAGGAGAGTTTGTTTACCTAAGTGTCGTACAAACAGGCAGTCTCACTTGCCAGCGCGAATTGATGGTTATGGAGCGTTTAGAACGTACCTATGGTCGTTCGATTCACTTTGTTACCCTCGTGATGGATGAGACTTCGAAAGAACTAACCAATTACCTCGCGTCAGCCCGAGATCAAGAATGGACTTTCCTGTTGGGAGGAGGGAACCCAAAGTTGAAGCATGAGTTGCGTTTGCGCACCATTCCAACGTTTTATTTGATTGGGCCTGATGGACGATTGATCAATGACTACACGAAATCCCCTTCTGAAGGGATTGAAGACGTGTTCCGTCGTCTGTAGTCGATTTACTTATCGAGAATGTGATGCTCGATTAATTCTCGAATGTTCGGGAAGGTATTGGCTAAAATTTCATCTAATCCATCCACGGCAACCCATTTCACTTCGGTAATGTCTTCTTCTGTTTGAGGAACTAATTCTCCCTCAAAGCTAGAGTACATTCGGTACCAGTAGGTTGGCTTCAAGACCTTCTTGCCTTTGTGCTCGTAAGTATGATAAGTGGTCTGCAATTGCTCTTGAAGATCTGGCAATGGAATACCACATTCTTCGGATACCTCTCGCACTGCAGCGTCTTCTTGTGACTCTCCCTTATCGATTTTGCCCTTGGGTAGATCCCATTTCCCGCGTCGGAAAATGAAGAGATAAGCTCCGTCTTTGTTCTGTACCAAGCCCCCAGCAGCCTCGACTACTGAAAAATGTGACTTCAATGTTGAAAAAAGAACGTCAGGTTCGTTGTTGTAAGCGTGAACACTTTTGACCTGTGGATTGTCTTCTAGAAGCGAAATGAGTTGGATAATGTCTTCATTTTCAGAACAATGAAAATGAAGTTCCCCCCCTTTTAATTCCACATCAGCCCCTTCACGAGGTCGAATAATTAAAGGGCGTTCCGATATGAAAACTTTATACATTTGCGGCATGAACGTACAAGAGGAGTCCGGACTAAAGGTAGCAGAATTTCTGCTTCAGATTAAGGCGATAGAATTAAGTCCTAATGCTCCTTTCTCGTGGGCATCAGGTTGGAAGTCGCCAATTTACTGTGACAACCGCAAGACATTGTCGTTTCCGGCAGTGAGAACATACATCCGTCAGGAGTTTGTGAATACCATTAATGAACAGTTTGGGAAACCAGACGTGATTGTGGGTGTAGCAACTGGTGGAATTGCTGTTGGTGCATTGGTAGCGCAAGATTTGGGTCTACCATTCGCCTATGTGCGTTCTTCTTCAAAAGGACACGGACTTCAGAACCGGATTGAAGGGGTTGTGGAAAGTGGCCAGAACATCGTAGTTATTGAAGACCTCGTTTCTACAGGCGGAAGCAGTTTGTCTGCTGTAGAGGCGTTGCGTGAAGCTGATCTCAACGTGAAAGGCATGGTAGCCATCTTCACTTACGGATTTGATGTAGCACGCAAGAATTTCGAGGAGGCCAACGTTACCCTACACACGTTGACAGACTACGAGACCTTGATCAAGCAAGCCTTGAACTCTGAATACATCAATGAAAAGCAGGTTGATTTGTTGCGCCAGTGGCGTGAGAATCCATCTGAGTGGGGTAAATAATCCATCATTATGGCAGTGATTGAAAGCAAGAAGGTAGAACTCACGAGCTCTCCGCAAGAGGTATTTGATTTTGTTCAAGACCTAACGAATCTCAAAGAGCTACTTCCTCAAGACAAGATTTCTGACTGGAGTGGTGAGGTTGATCGCTGTTCATTTAAGGTAGCTGGTGCGTACACGATCGGCCTGAAGAAGGCTTCTGTTGAGGCACCTAACCGCATTGTACTAGAGTCTGAAGCTCCTTCTCCTGTGAAGTTTGATCTTGATATCGCTATCGCGGAAACGGAAACAGGCACAAAAGCAGGGATGGTGAGTAACTTGGATGTGAACCCATTCATGAAAATGATGGTAGAGAAGCCACTTCGGAACCTGTTTGATTACATCGCTGATCGCCTTCAGGAGAAGTTCAACTAGTCTTCCCAACACCACTTCACGTGGTCAATCGTATAACTGTGTTTTCCCGAGTTTCGGACGAATGTAGCTGAGCCGTCAATGGCTACACGTTGCAGCACCCCTTGGTCTTCACCATCAGGGAAGATGTAGTTTCTTGCGTCATCTTTACCGTACAAACCCACTTGATAATTCTCGAGAATTTGCATTGGCTTCGAGCGTAGCAATAGGTACTGGGCTTCTAGGTGGCGACATAGACTCTGGAGGACGTCCTCTCGATCAAAAGAGCTGCCCGTTTCCGCGTTCAGCGAAGTAGCCCGAAGCCCCTCAAACTCCAATTCATTGACATTGATTCCGATACCGACAATAGCGGAAGAAATTTGTCCGCCGCGCACTTGATTCTCGATAAGAATTCCAGAGATCTTGCGTTCATTGACAAAAACATCATTGGGCCATTTTACGGCGACATCGTCAGTGTTCAAGAGTTCCTTGACGGTGTGTTGAACTGCCAGAGCAGCTGCCATGCTCAACAGGAATGAATGCTGAAGCGGGATGTGCGTTGGTTTGAAAAGGAAACTGACAAAAAGGTTGTCTCCGGCACTGCCACGCCACACGTTGCCATTTCGACCCTTGCCGGATGTCTGATAGTCTGCCACAATGGCCGTTCCTTCTATCCATTTTGGCATCTTGACCATCTTGGCAGCATAGTTGTTGGTACTATCAACAACACGCAAACGAATGACTTGTTGGCCGACGAATAGGGTGTTCATTATGCTAGAAGTCGCAACTGGTGCGGATTTCGTGTTAAAAATCAATTAGCTAAAAGTATTACTTTTGTACCCAACCTAAGGGGCCCTGAATGAAGAAAATTAAACAAGCGTCGTCAGAACATTTACTCGAAGTGGTAGTTAATGCCATACAAGAGGTGAAAGGCGAGGAGATTAGAAGCCTGGATCTAAGAAATATTCCAAACTCAGTAGCAGACTTTTTTGTGGTCTGTCACGGTAACTCGAATACACAAGTCCAAGCGATCGCCAACCGAGTAGAAAAAGACACGATCGAAGCATTCAATGACCGTCCTTGGCACACAGAAGGTGTCCGCAACGCAGAATGGATTCTGATGGATTACTCCAACATCGTGGTGCATGTTTTCTACAAAGAAGCACGTGAGTTCTACGCTCTTGAAGAACTCTGGGCAGATGCTGAGGTAAAGGAGTACGAATACGAGGTTTAAGGTTCGCAGAGAAAAGAATATGTCAACAGAACAAGACAAAAAAACACCCGAAGGAAATCAGCCTAAAAAGCAGATGAACTTCTATTGGATTTACGCCGTGATTGGAGCGGTGTTAATCGCTATGCTCATGTTCAACAGTGGGTCAAATGGCGATGATATATCCTACGCAGAGTTCCGTGAACTCGCAGAAGACGGAAAAGTAAAACGCATCAACCAAACGGGTGAGCGCGTTTCGGTATTTCTCAAGCCAGAAGCTCGAGATAGCCTACAGAAATCAAAAGGTGAGGATCAATTCCTTCAACGCATTTACTCTGGTCCTGATTACAGCTTTTACATGCCTCCAGGTGATGAGTACGCGAAAGAGATCAAAGAACTCCAGCGTAGTCAGAACTTTGAATTGGTATACCAGCCAGTCAATGACCTAGGTCAGCAGATTTTCACTTGGGTCATCTTCCTAGGTATTTTGATCTTCGTTTGGATAATCCTCATGCGTCGCCTCGGTGGAGGTGGAGCTGGCGGAGGCCAAATCTTCAACATTGGAAAATCGAAAGCCCAACTCTTTGAGAAAGGCAAAGGAACCAACGTGAACTTCAAGGATGTTGCGGGGCTTGACGGCGCGAAAGAAGAAGTTCAGGAGATCGTTGAATTCCTCAAGAACCCAAAGAAATACACTGAACTTGGAGCGAAGATTCCAAAAGGAGCACTACTTGTAGGACCTCCGGGAACGGGTAAAACGCTCTTGGCAAAAGCCGTTGCAGGTGAAGCACAAGTACCATTCTTCTCGTTGAGTGGTTCTGACTTCGTAGAGATGTTTGTTGGGGTAGGTGCCAGCCGTGTACGTGACCTCTTCAAGCAAGCGAAAGAGAAAGCACCAGCCATCATCTTCATTGATGAGATTGATGCGATTGGACGAGCACGTGGTAAGAATGTAAATCTCGGTTCGAATGACGAGCGTGAGAATACTTTGAACCAGCTGTTGACTGAAATGGATGGTTTTGGAACGAACTCTGGTGTTATCATTCTCGCAGCAACAAACCGTGCAGATATCCTTGACAAGGCCTTGATGCGTGCCGGACGATTCGATCGTCAGATCTACGTAGATATGCCAGACTTGAATGAGCGTAAAGCCATCTTCGAAGTACACCTTCGTCCGATCAAGGCGGATACCTCAATCGACGTTGACTTCTTGGCACGTCAAACACCAGGATTCTCGGGTGCGGATATCGCAAACATCTGTAACGAGGCGGCATTGATTGCAGCTCGTAAGAATCGCGATCTCGTTACACGCCAAGACTTCTTGGATGCTGTTGATCGTGTCATCGGTGGACTAGAAAAGAAGAACAAGATTATCTCTCCTCGCGAGAAGGAAACTATTGCATTCCACGAAGCAGGCCACGCGACCGTAAGCTGGTTGTTGGAACATGCCTCACCGCTTGTAAAGGTGACAATCGTACCACGTGGACAAAGCCTAGGTGCAGCTTGGTACCTTCCCGAGGAACGTTCGATTACCACAACTGAGCAGATCTTTGACGAGATGTGTGCAGCTCTTGGTGGACGAGCAGCAGAGGAAATCACTTTCGGGAAGATCAGTACTGGTGCGTTGAGTGACCTTGAAAAGGTGACAAAGCAAGCCTACGCCATGGTTTCTGTATACGGTTTGAACAAGCGTATCGGTAACCGTAGCTACTACGATTCATCAGGTGAGTCGAACTTCACGAAGCCATACAGCGAAGAGACAGCAAAGATTATTGATGAGGAAGCAAGCAAGATTATCGAGCGAGCATACGATCGCGCGAAGGAGTTGCTGACGACCAACAAAGACAAGTTGACAACACTCGCTAACAAGTTGCTTGAGAAAGAAGTCATCTTTAAGGAAGACCTTGTAGAGATTATGGGGAAACGTCCTTTCGAAGCTGAAACAAGTGAGCTTGAATCGTCTGCAGAAATCTTATCAGATACTTCTGCGCCAACAGCTGATTTGCCAGAATCAACCAATACGTCAGGCACGGATTCTGCTACAGAAGAAGAGCCAAAGAACGATTGATATATGGACGGTTGGCAGCGCATTTACTCTAGCGGGAATTTGCAGTATGTTTCATTGCTGAAGCACCTACTTGAGAGTAATGAGATTGCCGCCCTTATCCTTAGTAAACAAGATAGTGCGTACCTTTTCGGAGATCATGAACTGCATGTGAAAGCAGAAGACGTGATCAAAGCCGTAAGGCTGATCGAAAAACACGAGCGTGAGTAACTTCTGGCAACGAGCAATAACTGGAGTGTTCTTTGTGATCATTCTAGCAGCGTCAATCCTCATTGACCTATGGACACTAAGCGGACTATTCTTCTTGGTGACCCTCATCGGGATCAATGAATATCATACCATATTAAGCAAAGGAAAAAAGCCCCTTCCCTCGAGGATGATGGGCTTTTTCGTTGCTACAATCTGTTATGCCTCTTCCGTCTTGGCAGCAGCGGATATCATCCCCACAGAAGGAATGGCCATCGGCTTCGCGAGCATCGCCTTTCTACCCGTAGTTGAATTGTTTCGAGGAAAAACAGAAGATGCCTTTGCACGTGTCGCTAACGCATTCACGGGGCAGTTGTGGATCACGGTTCCATTTTCATTGTTAGTGACCGCTTCGTCGTTAGGAGGCGTGTATAATGGTTGGACAGTCCTCGGCTTCTTCATGATTCTATGGACCAACGATACTGGGGCATATGTAACCGGAAGAACCTTTGGTCGACATAAACTTGCGCCCAAGATCTCTCCAGGAAAAACCATTGAAGGATTTCTTGGTGGGGTAGTCTTAGCCATGGTACTCGCTTGGTTTATGGGTGATATTTCTGGAATGTATTCTCGAACCCAATGGCTCGTAATTGCCGCGATCATAGGCGTATTCTCTAACGCAGGAGACCTTGTGGAAAGCCTACTTAAGCGTTCTTCTGGTGTCAAAGATTCTGGAAACCTACTACCAGGTCACGGAGGAGTTTTGGATCGATTTGATGGAGTATTGCTGTCAATTCCCGTGATCTTGGCATATTTGCTGATCTCAAACCTGCTCTGATGTATTTACACCGCGAAGGCAATGTTATTCTGACCGTATGGTTTCTTTTTCTCGCAGCGCTCGGAACTGTACTCTACTTCTTTACACCATCTTGGTTATTCTACGTTTCACTCCCGATTCTTTTCGGAGGATTCCTGCTTTTTGCGCAGTTCTTCCGTATTCCAAAGCGTGAGGTGAATGTAGGTGAAGATCATGTCATCTCACCATCAGACGGAAAAGTGGTAGTTATTGAAGAGACCGAAGAAGGTGAATACTTCAAAGACAAACGAATTCAGGTATCAGTATTCATGTCTCCCCTCAACGTCCACGCTCAATGGACACCTATCGAAGGCGAGGTGAGCTACACGAAGTACCACCCAGGGCTATTCCTTGTAGCCTGGGATCCAAAGTCGTCAACAGACAACGAACGCACCACCTTGGTGATTAAAGGGAAGAAGCATGAGATCCTCTTCCGTCAAATTGCTGGCGCCGTTGCACGACGCATCAAATACTACATCAAAGAGGGCGACAAAGTAGCCCAAGGCGATGAATGCGGATTCATCAAATTCGGAAGCCGCATCGATATCTTCCTTCCTCTAGACGCAGACGTTCAAGTCAAAATTGGCGACAAGGTGCAGGGGAAGCGGACGGTGATTGCGAAGGTTAAGTAAGGGCTTAAGGCTTAAGGCTTATGGCGTAAGGTTTGGATTGCTCGGGGGCAAACCATTATCCTTTTAATCGTTCCCATGCTCTTCGGGGTTTTTGTTGAATGTATCGGCGAAGTTCAATAAGGGTGTCATGGTCATGAATGACCCTGTCATGGTAATTCCTTTGCCATTTAAATGAAGGATGAATTTCTCTGACGAGTTTTGTTGTTTTCCTTTTGAAGCTATTAACGACGTTTCCAAGATTACCTTTCTGAGGGTCAAATTCACTGTTTCCGAAGGCGAAATGATCGGTTGAAGGATCAAATTGAAGAATGAAATGGATGTGATCTGGCATAATGATGAAGTGGTCTAAAGACACATGGGAGTACATCTCATTTGTCGCTTGTAATCGATCAAGAACGATGGTTCCTATTGGAGAAAGATGAACTCCTTTTTCCGTTAGTGATCCAAACCACGGTTTCCTCGGTTTGACATTGATGGTAATGAAGTAGGAGGCAGAGGTATAATACTTCCATCCGCTTTTTCTTAATGAGTTTTTCATGGTAGTCCGTTTCTTCAAACATCACATGAAAAAGCACCTCTTCAACATCAACTTCACAGCCGCAAACCAAAACTTAATAAACGCAAGAGCTGCGCCTTGCTCAGCTCTCATAGTTGGCAAAGGCAACGTTAGGGATTACCCTTATGCCAATCATAATCCCAAACTTACGCCTTATGCCCTACGCCATAAGCCCCCAAAAAAAGAGACCCGCAAAAGCGGGTCTCCTTATTTAGATAGTTCAATCGATCACTCGATTGTTAATTTTTCCGTGAGTTGGCTGCCGTTGAGTGTGAGTTGGATAACGTACACACCTGAGGCGAAATCTGACACGTCTAGTACTCGTAGACTCGTATTCACTGTTTCATTGAATACTTCTTGTCCAGTCATGTTGAAGATCTGGATTGTAGTAGATCCTCGCTTGTTTAGGATGAGGTTGACACGATCCGAAGCTGGGTTCGGGTAGATTTCGAGGTCACCATCTTGTAGAGGTTCATCTACAGATACAATCTCGATCTCTGGGTCTTCATCACAAACCAATAGCTGGTCAGTTTCAATCCCAAGATACACAATGTCATTAACATCGATTGGATCCTCATCTCCACGTACGTGTAGACCTGGTTCGAAATCGCGTTGGTAGATCAAGTGAATCTCATCGTCAATCACTGGTGCTTGTGCTGCGAATACGGCCTCGTAGAAGTCGAAATCAGCATCTGGAGTCACGTTACAAGCGTTGTCAGAGTTCCATGTTACACCGCCGTCTTCAGAACGAACGATGTAAATGTGACGGTAGCTCTGTACACCTGAAGAGTGTGATTCCATTAAGGCGCTGTATGACACATAGATGTTTCCATCAGCATCGTGGCTTGCGCTTGGCATTCCTGATCCACTAACGAAGTAAAGTGCGATCTCATCGATATCCCAAGTACCACTTTCATCAAGGTCGTATGCGTAAGCAATCGTCTCGAACGTGTTCTCTTCCATGGTGTCGTTCCAGTAAGCTAGTCCGTTCACACCAGGGAAGTATGAGAAGTTGGTATCTGTCAAGTCAGCATCCATGTAGTACATCTCACCGTAGAATACGTGAACCGTACCGTCAGGAGTGATGAGTACAGATCCAGCACCATCCGTGTTGAAGTACTCTTGGAAAACGCCGTCTTCATCGAAGTCGTCTCCTTCGTCATCTGGCAAACCAGAATCAACAACGTAGTTGTCAACTGGGAAGTCAACCAAGCTGTTGTAGCTCCAAGTATCTCCATTATCATCAGAGATCATAACGAAGCTATCTCCAAGGTCATTGAATACACCGAAGGCTACCTGATTTCCACGAGCAGAGATCTGGTAGATGTCTCCGTCGAATCCAAGGAAGTTATCAGAGTTCAATTCAGGGAACATCATGTTTTCGATATCCCAAGTATCTCCACCATCCGTAGAACGGAAGTAAAGGATCGCTCCATCTTGTCCTTCGTATAGGGCTCCGCCGTTGGCTTCAGGAGTTGAGATACAAATCACGTGAATTGTGTTTCCATCGTCTCCACCAACCGCAGCACGCGGCCAAAGGTGTCCTGGAAGGTCACCGAGGTTCATGTCGTATTCTTCCCAAGAAGAATCGTCGCGGTAAGCTACGTGTAATGGAGTGTCGATACCTGCGTGTGAAATCGCGAGAACGCGTCCACTAGCAGTTTCGATGAGCGATGGCCAACCAATACGAACACTCTCGATACGATCGATCGGTTCTGGTCCCCATGCGCCATCAACGTATTCGTTTAATCCCGTACCACGGTCGTCGAATGAACCTGAGCTCAAGCTCATAGTCCAAGCGCCTCTAAAATCATCTCCAGAAAGAAGTGCACGGTTATCAACGGCAGCATTACTTTGAAGGTCATACTGCGTGATGCCGATTACAGCTTCAGAGATGACAACTTCACGGTCATTCGAGAAGGTCAGCTCGTTATCTGGACGGGTGTCATAAGGTACTTGAGGGATGTACTCATCGCCGGTGTAGCTTTTCTCCGGCATTGGTTGCGGAATACGCTTTTCAACAGGTAGTTGGGGTGCTTTACCATTTTGCGCAAAGGCTGGCATAGTAAAAAGGCCCACTAACAAGAGTGCATAGAATCTTTTCATAAGTCTCAGAAGGTTTAGGTCAAAACAACGACCTAATATACGCAACAAAGACTCTATTCCACACGCTTAATTGTCAAGACTTCCGAATACTTTCTCCAGCAATTCGGTGACTCTTGCCTGTGGATTCTCACGAATCGCAGCTTCCTCAGCTTCTACATGGACGAATAATCCTTGGATTGCGCGCTCTGTCACGTAAGCTTCGAGGTCTGGATTAATATCATCTCCACCTGTTAAGATATTGACGGTGTTGTACTTGGTGATGATCGGCTCCCAGTAGGCAGTGAGGTTGACCGTTTCAATGGCTTGGGAAACTTTCGGACGAAACTTCTCGGTAAGTTCGGCGGTCGTTTTGTCTTTTAGGTATTTCGTAGCTGCATCTTTTTCTCCATTGAGAATGGCGAATCCATCGGCCACCGTCATCTGTGTAATAGCGTTTACGAAGATGGGAGCAGCTTCCTTAGCGGCTTCCTCTGCGGCACGGTTCAGGGTCATTTCAAACTGCTCAACTTGTGATTCAAACCCATATTGAATCGCGGTTTCTTTCACTTTTTGCGCTTCTTCTGGAAAGGGAATGAATAGCAACTCATTCTTGTAGAAACCATCGGCAGCCGAAGCTAAGTTTCCAGCCTTTTCTGCACCAATCTTCAGCGCTTCTTTTAGTCCGGAGATCACCTCTGCATTGGTCAAGGCAGGTTGGGTGGCAATCGGTTCTTCCAAGATCACTTCACTAATATCCTGAAGTGTATCGCAAGCGGAGAGGAGGAGGAGTGCGGCAAAAGGAAACAATAGCTTTTTCATGGGGTTATTTTGTTTGTCAAACGTACGCAGAAATTGTGCCGCTTTACCGAAAGGCGGTAACTTGCGGCGCCTAATTAGAGAAGAGCATGCGCGCAGAGATCATCACCATCGGAGATGAGATCCTCATCGGACAAACCGTAGATACCAATTCAGCCTGGATGGCGAAGCGCCTCAATAGCATTGGGGTCAGCGTGGCACAGATCACCAGCATTGCAGATACCAGAGAACACATTCTGTCTTCCTTGAAAGAGGCAAGTGAACGTGCTGATCTGATTTTGATGACGGGTGGATTAGGTCCGACCCGAGATGATATCACCAAGAAGACCTTGTGCGAGTACTTCGATACCGAGTTGGTCATGCACGATGATATTCGTGAGCGTATTGAATCTTATTTCGCTGGTCGCGGAATTCCAATTCTAGAAGTAAACCGTCAACAAGCGGCCTTGCCAGCGAAATGTATGCCGGTAGAAAACCTTCGAGGAACTGCCCAAGGAATGTGGTTTGATCATGACGGAACAGTGTTCGTTTCCATGCCGGGCGTTCCTTTTGAGATGAAAGGAATCGTCGACAATCACCTGTTGCGCATGATTCAAGAGCGCTTTGAGACACCTCACATTGAGCACTTGACAATGATGACGCAAGGAATAGGGGAGAGTCGTTTGTCGGATATGGTGCAAGACTGGGAAGATTCATTGGAGGCTGAAGGGATCAGCATCGCTTACTTGCCTTCATATACCAGCGTGAAGGTGCGCCTGACCTCGATCGGACCTGACGCTGAGGCGATTAAAGCGAAGGTGCGTCGTAAAGCGGATGAGTTTATTTCACTTGCAGGGAAGTACGTCTACGCTGAGCAAGATGAAGCCATTCAGTTCACTTTGTCGCGTCTTTTGACAGATCAAGGTTTGACTTTCGCTAGCGCGGAAAGCTGCACTGGGGGAAGGATTGCTTCTGCCCTAACAGCGATACCTGGTGCCTCAGCTTATTTCATGGGATCAACCATTGCTTACCACAATGACATCAAGGAAGGCGAGCTTGGCGTAAAACACGAAACGCTCATGGTGCACGGAGCAGTAAGTGAGGCCACGGTGCGTGAAATGGCCGAAGGAGCCCGATCAAAATTCGGAGTTGACTACGCCGTAGCGACAAGCGGAGTAGCCGGACCTTCAGGAGGTTCAGATGAAAAACCAGTAGGTCTTGTATGGATTGCCGTAAGCTCAGCTAAAGGAACGATTGCCAAGGAGTTCCGATTCGGAAAAGACCGGGCTAGAAATATAGATCGAGCCGTACACATGGCTTTATCGATGGTAAGGGACGAAATTTTAGGGTAGAACCTTTGCGGTTCGTAAGAAATTGCGTTTCTTTGCACTCCCTTTTAAGGAACCTAGTAAAAGAAGAAGACGATGGCACGAGTATGTCAGCTTACTGGAAAGCGAATGATGGTAGGAAACAACGTTTCCCACTCGAACCGTAAAACGAAGCGCCGTTTTTACCCAAACCTTGTAGATAAGAAATTCTACATCCCATCTGAGGATCGTTGGGTGAAACTACGTATTTCAACTTCAGCACTTCGCACCGTGAATAAGATCGGTATCGAAGAAGCGATTAAGCGCGCTAAGACTGAAGGAGTATACACTGGAGAGTAAGAACCTTACCAACCAACCAATATATTCTGCGCTCTACCGAATGGTAGGGCGTTTTTTTTTCTCTTTAGGAGGCTTTAGGCTTTAGGCTATAGGCGTTAGTTCGTGGATTCCGTATTCGTTAAATTCATTCCACATTCCACGAACCACGAACTATCCAGCATACAGCCTACTGCATACCGCATACCGCATACCGCATACCGCCTACACTAGAACTTAATCAGATAGTACGCGTACTTCGCATATTCGTTAAACACGAAGATCAATCCGCCTTCGGCTTTCCACCATTCTTCGACTTCGTAATTCTGAGGTGAGGCTCCTCGATAGTAGACCTTGGTGTTGCTGTCTTCGAACGCTTCTTCAAAGACCATGCGTACCCTTCTCAAATGAAACGAGCTGGAGATGACTGTAATTGATTCGACGTTATTGGCATCACACCATTCTCTGACCTCGTATGACTCCTCTTTGGTGCTAGTGCTTCCCGTAAGGGCCGTAATCTTTTCTATAGGCACGTTATTGTTCCCCAGGTAGATTCTGGTTACTTCTGATTCGTACATCTCGTTGTCGAGTGCAGAAAGCACCGTAGGGATGTTTCCTCCGGTACAAACGATGTGATCAGCTAAGCCTTCTTCATACAGCTTCGCTGCTTCAATCCCACGTTCAAAGCTATTTCCACCCAAGACAATCAAAGCCGAACTCGGCGTCTTCGGATCTTCTGCAATCAAAAAAGACCCCATTCCACGCAGAATAGGTTTGTGTAAAGCCCCAAGGAGCACAATCACTCCCAACACAATAGCAAGTCTTCGAATTCGTCGTTTAGAGCGCCAGCTTCTTTCCATAGATGGAAGGTAGGGGTAAACTGGCGTCGTTCATCTTACGGTGTGGGAGAAGAACTCACAATGCCTTGTGGGCATGGCTAGGCGTTAGGCTTTAGGCTATAGGCGTTAGTAATGCGAGGTTATACGGACGCCGGATGCCGGACGCCGGAACCAACATGATTGCTCCCCCTTACGCCTTAAGCCCTAGGCCATAAGCCTTAAAACTAGTTTCCTCCTAAAATAATCGGCAACCCGTCTTCACCTGAACCGATGACAATGACCTTCGCATTTTCGGATTCAGCAAGTGCTTGGGTGGCTTCGATTCCTTTCCACTTGAGTAGATCATCTGTTACACCATCAGATACGATGTCTTGGAAATCACGAATCCCAGTTGCTTCGATGCGTTTGCGTTCTGCTTCTTTT